>JBGQHN010000148.1:0-10174 GCA_041497975.1 Planctomycetia bacterium
CCACTCCTCACGCCTCCAAAATCGTTTCGCGGATCACTTCGTCGAGCGTCGTGCGGCCTTCGTAGGCGGCGTCCATGCCGGCGTCGCGCAGCGATATCATGCCATAACTCTTGGCCGTCTCGCGCAGCTCGTCGCGCGAGGCGTTGTTCATGATCAGATCCCGCAGGTCGTCGTTCATGACCAACAGCTCGAACAGCCCCACGCGGCCCTTGTAGCCCGTGTTGTTGCATGCGTCGCAGCCTTTGCCGCGATAGAACTTTTTGCCGGCGATGTTGTCGGCCGTCAGTTCCAGGTCTTGCATGACTTCGCTCGAAGGCACGCTCTCTTCGCGGCACTGCGTGCACACGCGGCGCACCAGCCGCTGGGCCAGGATGGCTTCCACCGTGGCCGTGATCAAAAACGGAGGAATGCCCATGTCGCGCAGCCGGGTGACGGTGCTGGGCGCGTCGTTGGTGTGCAGCGTGCTGAACACGGTGTGGCCGGTGAGCGAGGCCTGGATGGCGATTTCGGCCGTTTCCAGGTCGCGGATTTCGCCCACCAGGATTTTGTCGGGATCCTGCCGCAGAATGGCCCGCAGGCATTGAGCGAACGTGTTGCCGATCGAGGCGTCGATCGGCACCTGTATGATGCCGTCGATGTCATACTCGATGGGGTCTTCGGTGGTGATCAGCTTATCGGTGATCTCGTTCAATTCGCTGAGCGCCGAATAGAGCGTGGTGGTCTTGCCCGAGCCCGTCGGTCCGGTCACCAGGATGATGCCGTTGGGCTTGTGCATCACGGTGCGGAAAATCTTGAGCGTGGGCCCGTCCATTCCCACCTTGGCCAAATCGAGCGAGACGACGGAGCGGTCCAACACCCGCATCACGACGCTTTCGCCGAACATGGTGGGCAGGACGCTGACGCGCAGATCGACCGGATGGCCGCCGACGGTCAGCTCGATGCGGCCGTCCTGGGGCATGCGGCGTTCGGCGATGTCGAGATTGGCCATCACCTTGATGCGGGTCGTGATGGCAAAGGCCAGGTGGCGCGGCGGCGGCACCATTTCGTAGAGCACGCCGTCGGCCTTGATGCGAATGCGAAATTCGTCTTCGAACGGTTCGAAGTGCAAGTCGCTGGCGTGGTCCTTGATGGCCAGCAAGAGCACCATGTTGAGCAATTTGCGGACCGGAGCGCTGTCGGCCAGGGCCTCGACGCTGGTCAGGTCGATGGGTCCCTCGGTGTTGACCGCCTCGGCGGCGGCCGCCAGCTCTGTGTCTTCGTCCATGTCGTGCACGAGGCTTTCGACGCTTTCGCCGCTGGCCGCGTAATAGCGGTCGAGCGCCTTGAGAATGTCGCGCTCGGTGGCCACCACGGCCCGAATGTCGTAGCCCAAAAACGTGCGCAGCTCGTCCTGGATGGCCAGGTTCTGCGGGTCGCACAGGGCAATGGTCAACGTGTTGTCGCGGAAGCTGATGGGCACGATGCGATACATCTGCGCCATCGTTTCGGTGACCAGGCCCAGCACGTTGGGCGGAATCACCGTGTCGGCCAGGTGAATCACCTGCATGGAGAACTGTTCGGCCAGGGCCTGGGCCAGTTGCTCCTCGTTGACCAGCCCCTGGGCCTCGGCCACCTTGCCCAGCAATTGGCCGGGGTGCTGCTGTTGCTCTTCGAGCAACGTCTCCAACTGGTCGTCGGTGATGAAACCCAGATCGACGAGAATCTGACCGATGCGCCGGATTGCCATAGTTCAACTCGCTCGCTGGGGTCTGTTACCGCTCTGCCTTGACCTTGGCCTTGTCCTTAACGTCTTCGTCGTCGTCGAAGACTCCGCGTTCGGCGTTGGCGATGCGGGCCGCCAATTCTTCGGGCAGCTGGGACTTGGCCAACACGTCTTCCTTGGTGCATTTCTGCTCTTTCCACAAATGGAACAGCGAATCGTCGAGCAGCACCATCCCTTGCTTGGCGCCAGTCTGGATGGCGGAGGTGATGCGGAAGGTCTTGTTCTCGCGGATCAAGTTGCCGATCGCCGAGTTGCACACCAGCAGCTCGTAGGCGGCTATGCGCCCGCCGCCGATCTTGGGAATCAGCGCCTGGGAAAGCACGGCGATGATGGAGGTGGAAAGCTGGGTGCGGATCTGGTCCTGCTGATTGGTCGGGAAGACGTCGATGATGCGATTGACCGTGCCCTGGGCGCCGGTGGTGTGCAGCGTGCCGAACACGATGTGGCCGGTTTCGGCCGCGGTGATGGCCGCTTCGATCGTCGGCAGATCGCGCAGCTCGCCCACCAGAATCACGTCGGGGTCCTGGCGCAGCGAACGCCGCAGGGCCTCGGAAAAACTTGGCACGTCGACACCGATTTCGCGTTGGTTGACCGTCGACTTCTTGTTCGAGTGATAAAACTCGATCGGATCCTCCACCGTGATGATGTGGTGGTCGAAGTTTTCATTCATGTAATTGATCATGCTGGCCAGCGACGTGCTCTTGCCCGAGCCCGTGGGGCCGGTGACCAGAAACAACCCGCGCGGACGCTGCAACAGTCGCACGCAGGCCGCGGGAAGTCCAAGCTGTTCCATCGTCAACAGTTTGTTGGGGATTTGCCGCAGCACCATGGCGATGTTGCCGCGTTGCTTGAAGATCGAGACGCGAAACCGCGCCAGCTCGCCGAAGGCCATGCCGAAGTCGGAGCCGCCCACGGCCTGCAATTCCTGTTGGCAGCGATCCGGCGCGATACTCTTCATCAGCGACATGGTGTCGGCCGGCTCGAGCACCTTGGTCTTCAAGCGCACCATGTGCCCATCGTGGCGGATCACCGGGGGCTGGCCGACGGTGATGTGCAGATCGCTGGCGCCCTGCCGCACTACGGCGTGCAGAAGCTTCTCCATTAATACGGTTTCGGTCGTTGACACGGCAGGTTCCTTTTTGCCCGGGAGCGCCAGCGATTCGCAAAGAGAGTCAGGCGATCAAACGATCCGCCAGGCCGTGCCCGGTCGTTGTTCCACGACGATCGGCTAGGGAAGGGCAGCCTGGTTTTGCCAGATGATTATTCGCCACTGGTCACAAATTTGCCAAATGCCCAGACCCCGAACTGCGTAGAAAAACAGCCGACCGTCTCCGGCTGTCTTGCCGCCCGCCCTGGCTTGCCATTGGCAAAGGTGACCCCGCTTTCGATCGCCGCCTCGCTTTGCTCGAACCCCACGTTGTTGAAAACCATCGGCCGAAAGCCGCCACCAGGCGTCCACGGGGCCCAAAGCCGCCCCTCGGCAATCGGCTCGACAAAGCGCTAATTCTCCGTTTTCTTGGCCACCCGAAAGACCTCTTCAATCGTCGTGGTACCGTTTAAGACCTTGCGAATGCCATCGTTGTAAAGCGGTGTCATTCCTTGAGAAAGAGCCGATCGACGGATGTCCTGCGTCGACGCTCCGGCGAAGGCCAGCTCCCGAATCTTGTTGGTCATCATCATCAATTCAAAAATGCCGATGCGGCCCCGGTAGCCCGATTTCGAACAATGCCCGCACCCTTTGCCCTTCATGAATCGAGCCGTGGCAGCCATCTCCGGTGTGATGCCAGCCGCGTCCATGGCAGCCTCGCTGGGGGTATGCGGCTGCTTACATTTTGAACACACAACCCGTACCAATCGCTGCGCCATGACTGCCATCACGCTGCTGGCCACCAGGTAGCCGGGTACCCCCATATCGATCATTCTTGTAATAGCACCCGGCGCATCGTTCGTATGTAACGTACTGAAAACCAAGTGTCCAGTCAGACTTGCCTGAATCCCCATCTGGGCCGTCTCGCTATCCCGCATTTCACCCACGAGAATCACGTTTGGCGCTTGGCGCAGCATGGCACGGATGATCTTCGCAAAGTCCAGCCCGATATGGTGCTTCACCTCCACCTGGTTGACCCCCGGCAGGTAGTACTCCACCGGATCCTCGGCGGTGATGATTTTGCGGTCCGGACGATTCAACTCGTTGAGGGCGGCGTACAGCGTGGTCGTCTTTCCCGACCCGGTCGGGCCGGTCACCAGGATGATTCCGTTGGGGCGGCGGATCAAGTTTTTGAACTGTCGAAAGTCGTTCTCCGAGAGGCCCAATTGACGCACGCCGACCCGAATGCTGTCTTTATCCAACACGCGCATCACGGCCGATTGTCCATGGTTGGTCGGCAGGATGCTGACCCGCAGGTCGAGCTGTTTTTCGCCCAGCGTGACCTTGATGCGGCCGTCCTGCGGGCGGCGACGCTCGGCGATGTCGATGTTGGCCAGAATTTTGATGCGCGACAACAGTGCGCCCAGCAGTCGCCGTGGGGGACTATCGCGTTCCACCAGCACGCCGTCGATGCGGTAGCGAATCCGCACGCGATCCTCAAACGGCTCCACGTGGATGTCGCTGGCGCGCAATTGCACGGCTTCGCTGATCAAAAGCTGCACCAAGCGCACGATCGGCGCGCTGGTCTCGTCGATGACCTCCTCGCCGCCCTGGCTTTCCTGCTCGGTTTCGGTGAAGTCGATGGCGGTGTCGGTAAACTCCTGGAGCATGGAGTCGGCGCTTTGATCCTCCATCTGTCCGTAGTGGCGGTTAATGGCGTCCAAAATGCTTTCCCGCGGCGCCAGCGCGATATCGACTTTGCGATTGAGAATAAACCGCAGCTTTTCGAAGGTATCGAGATCCAGGGGGTCGCTGACGATGACCTTCAGCGCGCCGTCCTCTTCGGCCATCGGCAAGACGGCGTTCTCGCGGGCGACCGATTCGGGCACGAGCTCGACGATCGACGGCGGGATCACGACTTCGTTCAAATCGACAAAATCCAGTCCGTGCTCCTTGGCGACGGCGCGCATCACTTCATCGGAGGTGGCGTAACCAAGCACGACGAGTTGATCCGGCACCTTCTTGCCGGAGGATTTCGCCACGCGCTTGGCTTCGTTCAATTGATCGGCGCTAATGACTCCTTGGCGGATAAGGAGTTCGGTAAAATCCACTTTCTTAGCGGCCATTGCTTTTCCGTGCTGCGATTGTTTCAAGGTTGGTAGCGATCACTCTCGACGAGCGCCCAGCGTTTGTCACAAGATACGCCTTCGATCCCTCAATGCCCAGTCGGCCCGATTCCGCGGCCCGGCTGTCTTCCCGATAGCGCGCGCCACAATATGTAACGACGAGCTGCCCTATGAGACGAGAGAGCGAGGCGAAATCCCCGGCTCTAGAGAAAAGCGGTAACTCTGTTCTAATTTGAGACTAACGGCGCTCCGATTCAATGTCAACCTACCGATTTTCGACAGCGTGCCGAGGGCCGGTTGTGCGGCCGCCGGTCTTCGAAATCGGGCGAATCTCCCAAGTTCCAGGGGAATAACCGGGGGTTGCCAACGGGACCACACGGTCCAAGTCCCCGACCGCGCGACGAGACTCTCCGCTGATGGCCGGTCGGTCGGCTCGCTCTGCGCTGGCAAGATCGCCGGGCGCGAGTCGTGCTGCCGATGGCACGACAGCCGTTACGTTCGATTTATTCCTAAAAAGGCGACAAAAATCCTTGCGGTAATCGCGGCAAACCGGCTATTCTGAAGTGGAGCCGCGCGCTGGCCGTTGCGGCCACCTCTTGCATGACTGCCGGTTCTGGAGAAGCCCTGGGCATGAAGTCTGCGCGCGCCCCTCGGGGCAAGCAACACGCCGTCGGTCGATCGCGCGCTTGTGCGGCGGACCGATCGGCCCCGCGGGTCTTCGCCTGCGAAGCGTTGGAAGATCGGCGGCTGCTGTCCGCGAGTTCCTCCACGCAAGTGCTGGGCGCCCTCGACCCGTCGAGTGCGCTGTCGGCGCAGGCCTTGGCCGAACCGGTTTACGCAATGCCGTTGTCGGTTTCCGCGACTCCCCTGGCGCTACCGACGGCCGGCCCCACCGGCTTTTTGCCCTTCCAGATGCGCCACGCGTACGGTTTCGATCAAATCGTCTTTGGCGGAGGAACGATTCAGGGTGATGGGACGGGCCAGACGATTGCCATCGTCAACGCCTTCGATGCTCCGACGGCCGCGAACGATCTTCTACAATTTTCGGCCGAGTTTGGCCTGGCGACGCCGGTCATCGAACCGGACCTGGCCTCGTTTATGGCGCCCGCAAATCCCGGCGACCCGCCGCGGTTTGTCAAGGTTTCGCAAACAGGCGGCACCGTGTCGACTGGGGCCAACGGCAACTGGGCCCTGGAGACTGCGCTTGATATCCAGTGGGCACACGCGTTTGCTCCCGGCGCCAACATTCTGCTGGTCGAGGCCGATACCGACGACTTCACTGACCTGACGTCGGCCGTGGCGTTCGCCAAAATGCAGTCCGGCGTGTCGGTGATCTCGATGAGCTGGGGCGCCTCCGAGTTCTTCGGCGAAACCTCCTACGATACCTACTTCACGACGCCCACGAATCATGCCGGCGTGGTCTTTGCCGGGGCCGCGGGCAATTCGGGCAGCCCCGGTATGTATCCCTCGTTCTCGCCCAACGTGCTCTCCGTGGGCGGCACGACGCTGGGGCTTGACGGCTCCGGCAACATCGTCGGCGAGCAAGCTTGGAGTCACGGCGGCGGCGGACTGAGCGTGTATGAAACGCGACCCAGCTACCAGAACGGCTATGTCGCCCAAAACCAGCGAGGGTCGCCCGACATCGCCTTCGAAGCCGATCCGACAACCGGCGTCCCGATCTACGACTCGTACAACTATGGCACCGAAACGCCGTGGGTGATGATCGGCGGCACCAGTTTCGCAACTCCTTCCTGGGGAGCGCTGGTGGCGATTGCCGATCAAGGCCGCAATCTGGCGGGGCTGCCGGTCTTGGACGGATCCACCTTGAGTTCGAAGCTGTACTCCATGCCGGCGTCAAACTTCAACGACATTACAATCGGCAGCAGCGTCGGCCCTCCACCGACATTTCCCGTTCAAAATGCGACGCCCGGTTATGACCTGGTGACCGGACGCGGTACGCCCAAGGCCAACTTGATCGTAGGGTCGCTGGTCGGCACCGGTTCGATTTCGGGCACGGTTTTCAGCGATGCCAATGCCAACGGCGTGCTCGACGGTGAAACGGGGCTCTGGGGATGGACCATCTACAGCGACCTGAACAATAACGGCGCATACAATCCAATTCCCGCCAGCTTCACGAACTACGCCGCCTCGGGCGCAGCCCATACCATTCCGACGTTGGGCACGGCCACATGGGCCCAGACCGTAGCCGCAACCGGCAGCATTTTCGACCTCAACGTCAAGCTCAATATCAGCCACAACAACGACAGCGACCTGGTCCTGACGCTGATTAGTCCGCTCGGCACGCGCATCAAGCTGGCCGACCGCGTGGGTGGATCCGGCGACAACTTCACGAATACGACGTTCGACGATTCGGCCGCGGTCTCGATAGCGCGAGGGACCGCGGCGTTCACCGGCACCTACTACCCGGCCGAATCTTTGTCGGGCCTGTACGGCGCGTCCATCACCGGAACTTGGACGCTGGAAGTCGTCGATGTTCAGGCCAGCGTCGGCGGCACGCTCAACTCGTGGTCTATGGACATCAAGACCGGCGACCCGAGCACGACCTCGGCCGCCGACGGAACGTACGCGCTGGCCTATTTGCCGCCGGGCACGCATCACGTGAAAGAAGTGCAGCAGCCCCCCGGCGTGCAGACGTCGCCGATCGGAAACGTGTACAACATCGGGGTCACAGTCGGATCGTCGACGACCGCGCAGAACTTCGGCAATCAGGTCGCAACCAGCGCCGCACCCACCGGCGTCTCTTTGTTGGCCGTCAGCGACACGGGCGTCTCGCCGTCCGACCATATCACAAAGCTCAACAACGGCACTGCCGCTAGCGCGTTGCAATTTCAAGTCACGGGCACGATTCCCAACTCCTACGTGACGGTGTATGCCGATGGCAATCCGATCGGCAGCATTGTGGCCACCGGCGCCACGACCACGGTTACCACCGACGGCCTCGCCGCCCACACGTTGGCCGACGGCGGCCATCTGATCACGGCGCGACAGAGCGAGCCTGGGAAAGCCATCTCGTCGCCTTCGCCTTCGCTTTCAATTACGGTCGATACCACGGCCCCGACGGCGACGATCGTGGCCGTCACACCCGATCCGCGCTCGATTCCTGTCCCTTCGATCGCGATCAATTTCAATGAAGCCGTCAGCGGCCTTGACCTGAGCCGCTTCGACCTGACGCGCGACGTGGGGCCCGATCTTTTGACCGGCGCGCAAACCGTGACGACGTCGAACAACGTCACTTGGACGTTGGCCGATTTGACCGCGCTGACCACGTTGACGGGGAACTATGAGTTGTTCCTGCTCGCCACCGGTTCGCCGGTCATGGACCTGGCTGGCAATCTCTACATGGATAGCGCTAGCACCACCTTCACGGTGCTGCCCCAGGTTCTTGCCCGCCATCTTTTCTACAACGAGTCGGGCACGGTGTCGCCGCTGCGATATGACGGCAACGACGCCGGCATCAACGCCAACGACGATGGCGCCATCGCCCCGGATAAAGTGGCGTACCTTCCGGGCGCGGGCGCCGCCACCTTTGCCAACATGTCCGGCTACTCCAAGGGCATCAACGGCGTCATGGTCGACATCACCTCGGCGCATGGTTCGATCTCGGCCGCGGATTTTGATTTTCGCGTGGGGAACAACAACACTCCCAGCAGTTGGGACATCGCCCCGGCTCCGGCGAGCGTCTCGGTGCGAGCCGGCGCCGGCGTGAGTGGTTCGGACCGCGTCGAGATCATCTGGGCCAATGGCGATATTTCCAGGACCTGGCTGGAAGTGATCCTGCTGGCCAACGAGACCACGGGCCTGTTGCAGCATCCCGATTTGGCCCTCGGCGAGGCCGATGCCTTCTTCTTCGGCAATGCGATTGGCAACACCGGAGCGGGCGATACGGCGACCAACGCCACGGTGAATGCCATCGACGAGGGCGGCGCGCGCAACAATCCGGCCATCATAACGGACAATATCCCGATCACCAATCTCTACGACTTCAATCGCGACGGTCGCGTGAACGCGATCGACGAGGGAATTTCGCGCAACAACGCCACGAATTCCGCGACGGTGCTCAAATATCTCAACATCGGCAGTCCGCCCAGCGCGCCGCAAGGGGCGCCTTTGGTCAGCCCGTCGACAAGTTCAACAGAGAGTCCCACCACGGCTTCGACGGCAAGCCCGGCCACCGCGACCACCAGTGGCGGCGCCGATGGGTCGCAGTCCACCGTGGCCTCTGCACTCGTGTCGGCCGCCGCTCAACGACAAATCGTCGGCCACGCCAGCTTGCCGGACGAGTGGCGAGGTTTTGTCGACGACGAGCTTCTCGATCTGCTCGCCGCCGGACGCATGCGCTACGTATTGCGTCGACGGCGCTAGGGGCGTGACTACGTTAATCTGTCGGGTGGCACGGGCATCTTGCCCGTGTCCTGCCCTTGCACTGGCGACGCGCCAGTGCCACCTACAACATGTCATTTAACGATAATCACACACCAGTATGGCTGGCTTCAAGCGATGACTCGTCCTGGCCTCTGAGACGCGGAAAACTTGCGGCGTCGATACTCGGCCCGCATAATGTCGCTCATGCGCGTTTCTCGACGCGCGCCCAGGAGTAGTCGTCGGCCATGCGCATTCGCTGTCCACACTGCCATAATCCGATCGAGGTGATCGACGACTCCTCGTTGGCCGAGATCAGTTGCCCTTCCTGCGGTAGCAGCTTCAGCCTGACCGGCGGCGACACGACCGAGACCTTTCGCACGGGCGGTTTGCGCCGGCTGGCTCAATTTGAACTGGTCCGCGAGTTAGGCGTGGGTAAGTTCGGCACGGTCTGGATGGCCCGCGACACGCAGCTCGATCGCACCGTAGCGATCAAGATTCCGCGCAAGGGCGCGCTCGACTCGCAGGAATCCGAACTGTTCTTGCGCGACGCCCGAGCCGCCGCCCAGCTCAAACACCCGCACATCGTGGGCGTGCACGAAGTGGGACGCGAGAAGGACACGCTCTACATCGTCAGCGATTATGTCGAAGGCGTGAATCTGCGGGAGTGGCTTTCGGGGCAGCGCATGTCGTTCCGCGAGAGTGCCGAGCTGGTGGTCAAAGTGGCCGAAGCGCTCGAACATGCCCACCAGGCGGGCGTGGTACACCGTGACCTCAAGCCGGGCAACATCATGCTCGACGGCGACGGCCAGCCGCACG
>JBGQHN010000149.1:0-10170 GCA_041497975.1 Planctomycetia bacterium
CCTACAAATCTGCCCCGTACTAACCCGAAGCGCCAGCGAGGGCAGTCGACGAAGGACCCTCGCTCGCGCTTCGGGTTAGTGATGTGCCGGCTCGCTCTCGGCCAAAAGATTTCTGACAACCACGGGCCCCGAGCCTTCGATAATCGCGCAAGTGGCACGGCGGGCCAGTCTACGAGGCTGGCTCCCATTGCGTTGTCACCTTCCATCCACTTTTTTGACCCAATTGGTCCCCATAGACCGGACGGAATTACCATGGCATTCCAATCAGAATTTCAGGACAACAATAAATTGATCGCGTGCGCCGATAACGACATCGACCACATCGGCGAGCAGTTCGCTCCTAAGGGCCCCTGGGTCGTGCTGATCAAGAAAGCACTCAACGCCTGGGCCACAAAACAACGTCCGCCGGTACCGCAAATACCGGTTAACGACGTATTTGGAAGCGACACGGGCAATCGGGTTGCGCTTTACAAAACGAAACAAGCCCCGCCGATTCTCAATTTCGCGGGAAAGATCGATCGGGTTGTCGGCAAAAAGACGGTCGTCGCGCTCGATAAGGAGCTTCCTCGAAAAGCAACGCCGACCCCGCCGCTCACCATGTCGGCGCTGGCCACGCGCGATCGAGCCACGTCCATCCTCTGGGCGCGGGGAGCGATCAGCGGCCTGACCGACACCCGCGCCTTCCTGACGAGCCCAACGCCAACCGTGCCGCGGCTAGTTGCCGTCACGCGCGCGGCGCTGGAAACGCATTTTCACATCAGCACTGCGACGATCTCGCAGATCGCCTACATGGACCAGGTGCTGGCGATCTATGTCAAAAGCCTTGCCATCTTGAACAACAGCGGCGCTTTCTTCATCAACGACACGACGTCGGCCGAGGCTGCCAAAGGCACGCCCGCGCACGTCCCGTTCGGAACGGGGAAAGTGAACTTCACGCCGGCATTCAAGGAGCGCGCGGGCTCGAGGGGATTTGGGCCGATGTGTCGGGCCGCCATGGTGCTGCACGAGCCGGTGCACATCGCCGACCATCCGGCGGCTTCCAACGGGGCCAACCATATCAACGAGAATGCTCCCAATTACGCAACGCAACCGGCCATGAACCAGTTGCACAACGCCCATTCCTACGCGTCGTTCGGGCAACAAATATTCTTCAACGGCGCCGACACCCGCTTCGGAATCGGCAGGCCTGCGGAGTGAGGCAGATTGCGTCTGGTGCCATCGCGCGCCTTCGCGTGCGTGCCATGCTCACGCCGCGTGAGCATGCATGAACAGCGGTGGAGCGTGGCACCCAACGATTCTGAGGCCCGCGAGGCGCCACGTCTATCGGTCGCTTTCGCGCAGTTGCCAGCGATCGATGACCACTTCGGCCCCGGAAGTCAGGTGGCGAAGCTTGGCCGCAATCATCGCCTTTTCGGACACGGTGGCTTTCTTCAGCCGTTTGGCGAGATGCTGAAGTTTTTTGCGACGATGACGGCGGCGTTTGATTTCTTTGCCGCGCTCGCTGATCCCCCCCACGTGCGACTCCTGTAGAAAATGCGATGCCTTCTGTCGATCGTTTGCCCATGCCAGGCAAGAAGTCGTTTGTATCAGGTCGCCCGCGGCCCGTCAACGCGATCGCGCAATGACCGGACTCCCGCTTCGCCTTTGACAGTCCGGGCCGGCAGCGGCTAGAGTTGGCCGAAGGACGGAGTATTGTCGGCATGCTCGCGCAGGCTTATGCAGCGCGGCTGGCAGTTTTTTGAGGATGGGTGGCCGAGTGGTCTAAGGCGGCGGTCTTGAAAACCGCTGTACGGGAAACCGTACCGGGGGTTCGAATCCCTCCCCATCCGTTTCCACAGGGTGACTACAAAGAAAGGCAACCGTATGGGAGACGCCGCAAAATTCTTGAAGGATCTGTACAGCAAAACGAACGTGTCGAATTGCTCCGGATTCATGAAAGACGTGGCCAAGGCGCTCGGGATTCTGGGCAAGGACAAACTGGGCAAGGACAAACCGGTGCCCGAAGACGACGCCAACGGGATTATTAATTACATCAGCTCGCACCCAAAGGATTGGACCCCGATTGGCCAGGGAGAGACCGGTGCCCTGACGGCGGCAACGGAAGCGGGGAAGGGCTATCTTGTGATTGTCCTGCTCAAGGGCGAGGATCACTCCGATCATCGACTGCACGGCCACGTCGCCATCGTGCTTCCGCCGCCGTTGCTGGAACGCTATCCGCGCGTGGTGTGCGCCGGTGGCACAAGCGGCCGAAGCGACGGAAGCAAGGCCGTCTATGCCAGCAATTTTCAAGGGGTCTGGAAGAGGGACGACGCTGGGAACGTGAAATACTTTAAGTCAGCAAGTACGTTTGCCGACTTGACGCCCTAAGGGCAATCGGCCGGCGATTTCTCGGCCAACAGTGCCAAGCAAACCGTGAGGCCGCCTGAAGTCCAATCGGTGAGCGCGTCGGGCAGCGTCGGCCAAGCTTCGACCACTGCCGCCTGGCGCCGCAGTCGTGCGTGGTTCAGACGCGCGAGCCGAGCGCTATTTTTCCGCCGCTTCCAGCTCCGAGCGCTTCAAGCTGGCCACGTTGTTGCTCTTTTCCGATTCAACAACCGCGTCGTCCAGGTCGACGACCACCAGCAACTGGTCGAACGCGACGGGCTCGGCGGCCGACGTGCTGACTAGTCTCAGCGCCGACAACGGCAGCCGTAGCGTCAGTTCGCTAACCGCGCCCGCCGCCAGGCTGGCAACCTCCGAGACGACATGCGGCGCGTCGTCGCTAAGCAGGCCGTTGCGTTCGGCAAATGCGCCGATGCGGAACTTGCCGGCTGCCTGCGTGCCTTGGTTGCGCAATTTCAGGCGGTAGGCCGGGCCGGCCGTCTCCGTCGCCGGTTCGATGAACGTGACATCCTCCAACACCAAGTCGGCGCTGCCCGCCGGGGCTGTGCCAGCCCCTTGGGCGGCAACGGCAGCGGCGACGGGCGGCTGAGCGTCGAGGGGTTGTGTCGGCTCGGCGGCATTCGCCGTTTTTGCACCGGGTTCCGCCGGCTTGGCGGCCGTAGCGGTGGCCTTTTGTCCCAGGCTGGACCAGGTGCCGTTCGTGCCAGCGCCGTACTTTGTCAGAATCTCGGACTTCGAATACTTGGGTTGTGCTGGCGAATTGCCGCCCAGCACGCGCTTGACCGGGCCGTTGCCTGGAAAGTTGCGATTGATGAAACTGCCAGAGCCCGGGGCAATCTTCTTGTCGGACCCGCCGCCCTGAGACGATCGCCGCGGACCAATTACCCGTTGCAGGCCGCCGCCCGAACGGAGCGGGCCAGCCGCCAGAACGAAGTGCGGCGCAAGCGCGCCCAGCACAGCGGCCGCTATGATTGTATTGCGCAAGTTGCCGAAGAGAGACGACATCAGGCACACTCGCTTTCTTCGTTGGAGAGGCTCGAGCATCCGCCGACCTGGCCAGTTCCTCGCTATCAATCCCAGCGTAGCCGGCGAGAAAATGTTACAGGCCCGACGAAATTCTGGAGTAAAACCACCAGCTCCGCCGTATTGATTAAGAGCCTGCGGACAATACCGTCGGAGAGGGGGACAGTCCCATTTTACTTCGCGGACTGCGCAAAATTGGGACAGTCCCCGACGGTATTGTCCGCAGGCTCTAATATACCGCGTGTTGGCCAACAGCGACAAGTTATTCCCAGCAATCAGGCCGTTCGGATCGAATTCACCGGTTCTCCGACCTGACTGCTTGTCGTAACACCGACAAATTTCCCGAAGGCGCGGATGGCTCGCGCGATTGCGGGTCCACAAACTTTTTTCACCGCTTGGCCGCGTCGAACCGCGAGGACGAGGCCGTCCGCCCACGGCCTTTGGGCCGAATGGCTAACTGCTTGCGTTCGCAACTCTTGTAGGAAATAATCGGCGGTCTTGAAGTCGCCGTCCGCGCCTCGAATGCCTGCTCATCCGCTCGAGGAGTCAACCGCTTCGGATAACGCGCGGACGATTCGCATGCTCGCCGGAGAACTCCGTGGCTCTGCTCGTCTCGCTTGACAACCTGACTATCCCTTAATGCTTCATCGCGGTTACGTCCGCGCCGCCGAGAAGGGCACTCTCGACAGCGAGCAAACGGCCGGCTGATGAGCGAAGGCGAACGCATCCGCTCTGGCCTATTTCGCACTTCTTCGTCAGGTGGCACATGTCACTAGCACAGTTGCTCGGAACAATTCCACTGAACTTGTTCATGGACGAGTATTTTCTGAAGCTTCCCTTTGCACTGAGCGGCGGATGCAAGAGCATAGCTCATTTGGGTTCGTGGAGCATGATGGAGCACTTGCTTGGCCAGCAGGGCGCCGACGTGCTGGTGGGCAACCAGAGCGGCCAGTGGAGCGGCAGTTTGCCGTCGTCGGGCGCCGAGGCGCGCGCACTGTTGGACGGCGGCTATACCGTCGCCGTGCGGCACGCCGAGGCCCATCACCCTGCGTTGGCGGAATTGGCCGCCGACTTTAATCGCGATCTGACGGGCGCCGTCGACGTGCAGCTTTACTGCACGCCGGCGGGATTTCCCGGTTTCGGCTGGCATTACGATCCCGAAGACGTGTTCATTCTTCAAACGCACGGATCGAAACAGTGGTGCCTGCGAAAGAACACGGTCAACCCTTGGCCCTTGATCGAATCGCTTCCCGAAAACATGCGCTATGAGGCGGAAATCATGCCGCTCGTGCGTTGCTTGCTGAAGGCCGGAGATTGGCTCTACATTCCCGGCGGCTATTGGCACCGGACCGCGGCGGAGGAAGAATCCTATTCGCTGTCGGTCGGAATTCAATCGCCGACCGGGATCGACTTTTTCGATTTCCTGCGCGGCCGACTTCTCGATTCGCTCCGATGGCGACAACGCCTTCCGCCGCCCAAGGCGTACGCAACGCGTGGCGAAGACGCGCTGCTGGCGGCATACGCGGCGCATCTTGCCGAACTCTCGGACGATCTGCAGCGAATGCTCTCCCAGGAGGAGCTTGCGCGACAGTTTTTGGCCGCCGGAGGGCGCCCGCCGAGCAAGCAGAGCGGGGAGCCACGTGGGGCTTGAGGCACCGCTTGCCGGCACGACGAGAGTTTCGAAACTGCCTGCGATCGCGCCCGCGAAAAATGAAGCGGCCCTGTTACCGAGCACTCGGCAACAGGGCCGCTGAAAGTTGACGAGCAGCCGAAAGTCGGCTGCCCTAAGCGATCCGCTTAGTGAGCGGAGGCGCTGGAGAAACCGCCAGCCACGCCGAGGTTGGCGCGAACCGTCAGGCTGCTGCCGTCGCTGTTGCTAGTAAACTTGACCCTGGCAAGGCCAGCGAAGCTGACGTTCTTGCCTTCAGCGCTCGAGGGGCCTTTGTGGTGGCTCGAGGCGGCCTGATAGCCGTTGGTCGAGGTCTGGCCTTGATAGTTGGCCGTGCCTTCGCCCCAGACGCTCGCGCTGGTGCCCTTACCGCGGATGGCCAAGCCGTCGTTGTCCGACAATTGCTGCATGCTGCCGAGGCCCATGCCGCTGAGTGTCGACTTCGAAACTTCGTTGGCCGAAGCCAAGGCAACCATGCTGGTCAAGACAACCGTCGCAGCACAAATAATTCGAACATTCATCGTAGTAGTGTCCTGAAGGTGAACAGAATTGTTTACTCACGCAGCGTCTAGACGCACTGGGCCTAGAGGCACTTTGCGTGCCGAGAAAATTAGCCGGAGAATTCCCGTGGAGAACGCTACGGGAGTTGCAAAACAACAACGTCGAAATTGGACCGTGTTTCGCGATGGCAACTCGCCTTGTGGACTACGCCGGAAACCGCGAATGTTCGGCCTCCTGGCCATTGGCGACAATTCACGCGTGCCGGCCGAGAATCGCGCTTTCGCCGGCTGCCGTATCGGGCGATAATTGCTGACGGCCGTCCGGCAGAATGACCCCTTGGGCGTCCCCGACGACGCCTCACTGAATCGGCGAGCACGCAGCCATGCCAACCCATGAAGTTCAAAACCAGGTTTCGCCGCTCGTGGGCTACAACCTCTACACGCGCGACCGCGTTCTGGCCGACGCGGTCGAGCGCGAGGGCGCCGCATGGATCACGCCGCAAGCTTGCCGGCTGGGAGAAATTCTCGGCGGCGAAGAGGCGATCGCCTGGGGATTCGACGCAAATAACAATCCGCCAGTTCTGCACACGCACGACCCCCGCGGGTCGCGGGTCGACGAAGTGCGATACCACCCGGCCTGGCATGCGCTACTGCGGCTGGCGATGGAGTTTTCTTTGCACAACCTGCCCTGGCGCGAGTCACGAGCCGGCGCGCACGTCGCACGCGCAGCGTTGTTCTTCATGGCCGGTCAAAACGAGGCCGGCCACAGTTGCCCCATTTCGATGACTTACGCCGCGGTGCCGACCCTGCGGCGACAACACGAGCTGGCCGCCGAGTGGGAACCGAGAATCGCCAGCACCAGCTACGATGAACGGTTCCTTCCAGCGCAGGACAAGACGGGCGTGCTGGTCGGCATGGCCATGACCGAGAAACAAGGAGGCTCGGACGTCCGCGCCAACACGACCCGCGCAGTTCCGGCGGGACACGGCGGGGCCGGTACGGCTTATCTTGTCACCGGACACAAATGGTTCTGCTCGGCCCCGATGTGCGATGCCTTCCTGGTGCTGGCGCAAGCGCCAGGCGGCCTGTCTTGTTTTCTGTTGCCTCGATGGACGCCCGAGCGCACGCGCAACAGCTTTTTTCTGCAGCGGCTCAAGAACAAGCTCGGCAACCGCTCGAACGCCTCGAGCGAAGTGGAATTTGACGGCGCCTGGGCCGTGCTCGTGGGCGAGGAAGGTCGCGGCGTGCCCACGATCTTGGAAATGGTCAACCACACGCGACTGGACTGCACGCTGGGGTCGGCCGCGCTGATGCGGCAAGCCGTGGTGCAGGCCGCTCACCATATTCGCCATCGCCAGGCCTTCGGCCGCTTGCTCGTGGATCAACCGCTCATGCAAAACGTGCTGGCCGATCTGTGCCTCGAATCCGAGGCCGCCACGGTCCTGGCCATGCGACTGGCGCGGGCCTACGACCGGCCCGAGCCCAGCGAAGCCAGTTTTCGCCGCATCGCCACCGCAGTGGCCAAGTATTGGATCTGCAAGCGGGCAGCCGCCCACGCCTGCGAAGCGTTGGAGTGCCTCGGCGGCAATGGGTTTGTCGAAGATTCGTTCATGCCCAGGCTCTTTCGCGAATCGCCCTTGAACTCGATCTGGGAGGGGTCGGGCAACGTCATCTGTCTGGACGTCCTGCGGGCCATCGCCAACGAGCCGGGCACGATGGAGGCCTTGCTCGCCGAGATCGACCTTGCGCGCGGCGGCGATAAGCGATTCGATCAATTTCTCCAGGCCCTCCGCTCGCAGTGGGAAGCGATGGCCGCCGACCCGCGGCAGGCGCGGCGACTGGTCGAGCGGCTGGCATTGGCGCTCGAGGGTTCGCTCGTCATCCGACATTCCCCGCCTGCCGTCGCCGACGCGTTTTGCGATTCTCGATTCTCATCCGAAGGTGGCCGGGCCTTCGGCACGCTGCCGCCGGTCGCCAATCTGGCGGCGATCATCGAGCGCGCGTGGCCGTAGCGATTGACGACAAGCCGCTCAAGCTGCAAACGACGGCCAATGGCTGGATCATCTATAGCGTGGGCCCGCATCTGATCGACGACCACGGAAAGCCGTTCGATGTGCAGCATCGCACAGGCGATCTGGTCTTCGAGTATACCGAGCGGGCGGCGAACGATGCGCCGAAATAAGGCAACGAGCGGCGCACCCTCAACGAAGGCGCGTCGGTTCGCTGCTGGACACGAACGTACGACGCGTCTACTTCGAGGCCTCGCCAGGCTTGTCTTTTTCAGCCGAGGCCGGTTCGGCCGGCCCCAGCAGTTTTTCGAGCAGTTTCCCCAATTTCGGTCCGCGGGCGTTCGTGTCGACGACTTTGCCTTCCTTGTCGACGAGAATCACGGTGGGGATGCCCAGCACTCCATAGTAGTTCGCCACGGAATTATCATTGCCGTCGTGAAGCGTGACCCAGGGGTTCTGCTCCTGTTCGAGAAACGCTTCGAGATCTTTGCGGTTGTTGTCCAAGCTGATGCCGACGATTTCGAAGCCCTTATCGTGATACAGCTCGTAATTCTTCTTCACGTTCGGCAGCTCGGCCCGGCAGGGTCCACACCACGTGGCCCAGAAATCCACCAGTACGACCTTTCCGCGATACTTGGCCCAGTCGAATTTGGCGCCGTCCATTTCCGTGCCGTCGATTTCCATCGTGTTGCCAACCAGATCAAGGCGCCGGGCCGCCCCTTCCATCTTGGCGCCCGTCTTGGCGATTTGCGGGTCCTTGCTGCGGGCGAGAATCGCGCCCAAGTCCCGATAGACCGGGACAGCCACTTGCGGGTCGCCACCGTATTCCAGACTCGAAGCGACCTGCATTGCCGCCGAGACGGCATACTTCGACGGATTGTCGTGATTCGCAAAGTACGTCTTGATGTCAGCAATCAGCTTTTGCCTGTTTTCGGCGGATATCGTCCTCGTGTCGCCGGAGCGGAAAATTAACAGCAGGCCCTCGACGTCGTCGAAACCGTTGAGCTCCTTGTCTTCGGGCTTGGCGATTTCCAGAATCTTTTCCGCCGCCGCTTTCATTGCCGCCACGCCCTTGGTGCGGTATTCGTTCAGCTCTTGCCGGGTCGCTGGGCGGAACGCCATCGTTTCATTGACGAAGGCCAGCAGTTCCTTGACACCGCCCTCGGGCAATTGATAACGATCCTTGGCCTCCTTCTCGGCGTTGTCCTTCTGCTCGACCTGGGACTTGTCGGTTTTCTTGTCGGCTTTGTCGTCGCCCGCGCGCAAGGTGCCATGACTGGCAAGGGCGAACCAGCCCACGACCAGTGCCAGGCCCAACGCGATTCGATGGATCAGCATGACTGCGCTCCTGCGTGTGAAAGTTCCCAAAAGGCACCGAGTGAATCTTCACATTATAGTCTTACGCGATTGTCGCGCGAGATTCTACCCTTTTTTGGCAAAGTGGCCCGTCGCCGGATGGCTCGATCCGCGGGCATGATCGGGCGGCGGCAATCTGGTAGACTGGCTCCGCGCGGCCCGTTCGCGCGCCAATTCCCGGCATACGGTTTGGACGGAGGGTGGACGTGAGAGCGCTCAGCAAAGTTGCGCCCGACTGGTGGGACTACACCACGTTGGACCGTGAGATACTAAACGACGCGGCGCGGCTCACGGCCGAAGACCTGCCGGCTCTTGCGCGCGAGGGCTTTGCGGTCAAGTTCTACGATACGCACGAGGACTTTTACCTGGCCGAGGCATTGGAATACATCACGTCGTGGCAACAAGCCACCGCGGACCGGCCGGCTGGCATTTGCGGCCCGATTGGCCCGACCGAACAATTGCCGCTGGTAGCCAGGCTGGTGAACGAATTGAATTTGAATCTTCGGCATTGTCATTTCTGGGGCATGGACGAATGGGCGTTGGACGGTCGCGAGGTCTCGGCCGACTTTCCCTTGAGCTTCGCCCGCGCCGATCGCGAGCTGTGCTTCGATCGCATTCGGCCCGAGTTGCGCATGAGCGAGAGCCAGATCCATTTCCCGGGCGTTGCGTCGTCGGACTATAGTCGCAGCTTTGACCAGGCGCGATGTGTTGTGATGCAGGGGGGACAAGGCGAAGTGAAGCACTGGGCCTTTAACGACCCGCCGCGCCGCCAGGGCGCCTATCAGAGCACTCCGCCCACGCCGGCCGAATATCGCAAGCTTGGCACGCGGCTGGTCGAGCTGCATCCGATGACGATCATTCAAAACGCGCGCACGTCGGGCGGGGGCGTGGTGTCGAATATTCCCACGCATGCGATCAGCGTCGGGCCGCTCGAGACCTGGAAGGCCGAAAAGGTTTCCATCTGGCACGCCGGCGCGCACGACAATCCATTCGGCTTGCGGCTGACCACGCTGATGATTTCCCAACGGATCCCGGATAGTTCGGTGCCGATGTCGCTGTTGGCCGATCATCCCCACGTGCAATTCAATTTCTTGCGAGCCGGCATTGGAACCTGCGCGGCCGAAATGCATTAGAGTTGGTTTCAAACCGTCGGGGACTGTCCCAATTTGTCGTAGTCCTCGGAGCAGGGCACCGTGGTCACGCATTAGCGTGATCCATGGTCGGGACTGTC
>JBGQHN010000150.1:0-10142 GCA_041497975.1 Planctomycetia bacterium
CTCGTGGCCGCCGACGGCACCCTCCATGTCGGACCGCGGCACACATCCACCGGGCTGATTTCTCGGCGCAGCGAGCTGCGCGTGCTGCGGCAACAGATCGGCGAAATGGCCGCCGAAATCGACAAGCAGCAAGATCTCTGCACCCGCCTCGACCGGCAAACTGCCGACCAGGACCAGCAAGCTTGCGCGATTGCGGTCGAATATCGCCGGCTCAGCGAGCAACACAACCACGAGCGACTGCGCAGCGGCGCGGCCGAGGAACGGCACTCGCAAGCGGAAAACCTGTGCGCGACCGTATCGACGGAGCTGGCCGCCGTCGAGACCGAACACGAGCGCACGGTTACCACGCTCGCCGACTCCCGCTCCCAACTGGCCAAAGTCGAAAGCAGCCTGGCAGAGCTCGAAGCCAGAATCAGCGAAGGCGCTCAGCGGGCCAACGAGCTGGAACAAGTGCGGCAGCGCTACAGCCGAGGGGCCGGCGCCACGAAAATCGACGTCGTCAAGAGTGAGCAGCGGCTGGCGCATTTGACGACCCAAAAGAGCCATTTGGAGCGCGATCAGCAGGAGCGCGGCCGCACTTTGGCCGACAACCGCTCGCAACTTGCCGTCTGCCTTGAACGGCTGGCTCAGGCCGAGCGCGATATTCTGGCCGCGGAATCGGAAGTGGCCGAACTGTACCTGCACAAGGAGAGCGTCGCGGCCGAGGCCATTCGCCACGTGGGCCAGCGCGAGCGGTGGCGCGAAAAGAAGACCCAACTCGCCAGCGACGCGCAGCGCGCGCGGAGCAAGATCCGCAAGCTGGAAGCAAGACTGCACGCCAAGGAGCTGGCGGCCAGTGAAGTGCGCCACGAAAGAACGACGCTGGCCGACCGCCTGCGAGAGGACTACGGCATCGAGCTGGCCGACTTGGAACATGCGCCCTCGGCCGAGGAATTGCTCGAGCGCGACGCGGTCGAGCGCGAAATCGCGGACTTGCGCGGAAAGCTCAACAGCATTGGTGGAGTCAACCTCGACGCGCTTGCCGAGCTGGAGGAGCTGGAAACTCGATTTAATACGCTGTCGGCGCAGCATAACGATCTTTCCTCGGCCAAATCCTCGCTCGAATCGATTATCGGCAAGATCAACGCCGACAGCCGCCGGCTGTTCGCGGAAACCCTGGAAGTGGTGCGGGGCCATTTCCAGTCCTTGTTTCGCAAACTCTTCGGCGGTGGACAGGCCGACATCGTGCTCGACGAGGGAGTCGACATTCTCGATAGCGGCATTGAAATCGTGGCCCGGCCACCGGGCAAAGAGCCGCGCAACATTTCGCTTCTCAGCGGCGGCGAAAAGACGCTGACCTGCGTGGCCATGCTGCTGGCCATCTTCCGCAGCCGCCCCAGCCCCTTCTGCGTGCTGGACGAAGTCGACGCGGCGCTGGATGAGGCCAACATCGAACGCTTTATCGCCGTCCTGCAGGAATTTCTGGCCTGGACCCAGTTCATCGTCGTCACGCACTCCAAAAAAACCATGACCTGCGCCAGCACGCTCTACGGCATCACGATGGAAGAGTCGGGCGTGTCGAAGCGGGTTTCAGTGCGGTTCGAGGACGTGAGCGATAACGGCGAAATCCTGAACGTCCGCGAAGGCGACGCGCCTGGGTCGAGCGGCGACGAAACTCAGGCGGCGTAGCCCCGCGTCGAGGTCTTGGATGATTCGCCTATGGCTTCGAGCGGCGCAGGATCGCGCTAGAAATTGAATGGTCGCGGCGTGAAGCCAATGATCACAAACGCCAACGTTAAGTAGCCCAGGACGATCCGGCCCGTTCCGAGCGGGACTTCGTCGTTGGCCGTGGGCGGATGCCTTGGTCCCATAAGCATCAACAGCACCAGCATCAACGACCACTGGTAGCTATGCGTGTAAATGACCGCGCCCAGCGCGGCCAGCAAGAACACCATCGCCACCAGGTGTGCCTTGCGCCGCAGGATTGCATACAGGATGTGGCCCCCATCGAGCTGGCCGATCGGTATCAGGTTCACTGAAGTAATCAGCACGCCCACCCAGCCCGCGTAGGCCAAGGGATGCAAGAATACGTCCTGGCCGGGCGCCAACGGTCCAAAAAACCAACGCACAAAGAACTGGAACAAGAGCGGGTCGCCCAGCGCACCGTGGGCGCCATTGGGAACGACTGCGACCGAGGACCACCGCAAACCCACGATCGTGCAAATCAAGGCCGGCACCAGCCCGGCCAACGGGCCGCTGATGCCGATGTCGAACAGGGCCCTGCGGTCGCCCATGTTCCCGCGCATGCTGATGACGGCCCCCATCGTGCCCAGCGGCGGCGCGGGAATGGGAATAAAGTACGGCAAGCTGGCTGGCACACGATATCGGCGGGCCTGCACATAATGGCCTAGCTCGTGCGACAATAGAATCCACATCACGCCGGCGGCGTAAATCGGTCCACTTCCGGCAAATAATGCCTCACCGACGCTGTAGGTCGTGAAACACGTGATCACGAACAGCACCACCGGCAGAATCGGCAGCCGCCGGCGCGGCGCGCCTTCACTCGTGGCGGGCCCGACTTCGGCCGGGAAATACTCCTTGTGTTGAGCTTGCGAGTCGGCGTACGGGTGGTCGGGTAATGAGCTCATCCGAACTCCTGGAACCAGGTGCGAAAGCGGATTTCAGGGAATTGTAGGACAGTGGCCGGCCAGAGCAAACGGCGGCTGTGTGTGCTTCATGCTGGGCGCCGTGGCGGGTGTGCTGCGAAAACGGCGGAAAACGGGCGTATGGGGGCAAAATCGTCGTGGAAAACCGGCTTCGACAAGTATGTTCCATTCCCAGCGGGCCAGGCTTCGGTTGACATGATTCGAGCGGTCAACTACATTTTTGAACTTCTCCTGTGGACGTGACGGCCACCCTGCTGGGGCCGATCATGGGGCACGCGAAGGGTGTCGAGACACGTGTGCTTGTGCGTGTCTGCGACTTCGTAACTCTCGTTGAGGAAATCACCGTCCGTTGGATTTTTGTTCGCATTCTTCAGAACCGGCGGGGCGTCGAGTTGATGCCCCACCCGGTTTGGCGCGAGCATGCCGGCGGCGGCTAAGGCGGCAGTTGATGCACGAAGGTTGTTTATCGCGTCACCGCGACCATTCGCTGTTGGCCTCGTGGCCGAATGGCGCCGCGTCGCGCGTGGCCGCTCGATCCGCCCCGCCACAACCGGATTTTGCTCCCTCCGCATGCTTGCAGGCCGCGTCGTCATCGACCTTCTGTCCAACTAGACCCTGATTCGAAGGTTGGGTATCTGCGCTCGATCGCGCGGTGCCTTCCTCGACCGCAAGAACCGCATACCCGGACAAACCAAAGCCCAACACAGTATTTGGAGACCAGTCGTGACATTCTTACGCTCCCTACCATTCCTGGCGACTCGGCTGATCGTCGGGGCTCTCGCCCTGTGGCTGCTGGCGGGATCGACGGCTTTGGCCGGCGAAGCCGATCTGGCGATCCCCGACCTGCACGAGGGCACGTTCACGATCGCCGGTCAAACGATCAGCGCCTGGAACCTGTTGTTCGGCGGGGCCTGGGTCATCATGGGTACGCTGGGCATCAGCCTGTACCTGCGCTTTCAGATCAAGCATCTGCCAGCGCACGAATCGATGCTGAAGATCTCCGAAATCATTTTTCAAACTTGCAAGACCTATCTCATTCAACAAGGCAAGTTCCTGCTGATGCTGTTTGCGCTGATCGCCAGCGCGATGACGTACTACTTCGTGGCACTCAAGGGTGAACCACCCGAAACGGCGCTGCTGGTATTGCTGTTCTCGGTCGTCGGCATGGTCGGCTCGTATTGGGTGGCCTGGTATGGCATCCGCGTCAACACCTATGCCAACTCCCGCACGGCTTTCGCTTCGCTCCGCGGCCGGCCGTGGGACGTGGTGAACATTCCGCTGCGGGCAGGCATGTCGGTCGGCTTGTTCTTGATTTCGCTCGAACTGGTGATGATGGTCATCATCCTGCTGTACGTGCGGCGCGACATTGTCGGCTACTGCTTTCTGGGATTCGCGATCGGTGAATCACTGGGCGCCTCGGCGCTGCGCATCGCAGGCGGTATCTTCACCAAGATCGCCGACATTGGCTCCGACCTGATGAAGATCGTCTTCAACGTCAAGGAAGACGATCCTCGCAACCCCGGCGTGATCGCCGACTGCACCGGCGACAACGCCGGCGATTCGGTCGGACCCACCGCCGACGGCTTCGAGACCTACGGCGTCACCGGCGTCGCGTTGATTTCGTTCATCACGCTCGCCGTGCCGCAGGAACAGGCGGATTTGCAAGCGAAGCTGATCGTGTGGATCTTCGCGATGCGCTTCTTGATGGACTTCATGTCCGGCGTCTCATACTTCATCAACCAGGCAATCTCCGAAAGGCAATACGGGCACTTGAAGGAATTCAACTTCGAGCAGCCGCTGACTCGCCTGATCTGGATTGCCGCGACCCTGTGCATCTCGACGTCGTTTTTCATGAGTTGGCTGCTGCTGGCCGATCTTTCCGTCGCTGGGACGGCCTGGCCAAAACTGTGGTGGCAATTGGCCGCGATCATCAGTTGCGGCACGTTGGCGGCGGTACTGATTCCAGAGTTCACCAAAGTCTTCACCAGCTCGCACTCCAAACACGTGCACGAGATCGTCACCGCGTCGCGCGAAGGCGGCACGTCCCTGACGATCCTGTCGGGGCTCGTGGCCGGATATTTCAGCGCCTTCTGGATGGGCCTGCTCATCGCCGGGCTTATGGGAGTGGCGTTCTTCGTCAGCACGCTGGGCCTGGAAACCTTGATGCAGGTGCCGCTGTTCGCAGGGCAGCCGCCCGTCGGGGTCGGCTCGATCTTCGCCTTCGGCCTGGTGGCCTTCGGGTTCCTCTGCATGGGGCCGGTCACGATCGCCGTCGACAGCTACGGGCCGGTGACGGACAATGCCCAGTCGGTCTTTGAGCTCTCGCAGATCGAGAAGATTCCGGGAATCCGCGAAAAGATCAAAACCGAATTTGGTTTTGATCCCGACTTCGAAGGTGGCAAGCACTATCTCGAGGCCAACGACTCGGCCGGCAATACCTTCAAGGCGACGGCCAAGCCCGTGCTCATCGGCACCGCCGTGGTGGGCGCCACGACGATGATCTTTTCGATCATTCTGCTGCTCGGAAAAAAGGGGCTGCTGCACATCAGTCTGACGGACGCTCCGGTGCTGCTGGGTTTCATCTGCGGCGGAACCGTGGTTTTCTGGTTCTCCGGGGCATCGATGCAGGCGGTCACCACCGGCGCCTATCGGGCCGTCGAATTCATCAAGCGCAACCTCGACCTCAACAAAACCGAAGCCGACATCGAAGACTCGAAGACCGTGGTGCGCATCTGCACCCAGTATGCACAGAGCGGCATGTGGAACATCTTCATCGCGCTCATGGCGATCACCCTCGCCTTTTCCTTTTTTGATCCGAACTTCTTTGTGGCTTACTTGATCTCGATCGCGGTTTTTGGCTTGTTTCAGGCGATCTCCATGGCCAACGCGGGCGGGTCGTGGGACAACGCCAAGAAATACGTCGAGGTCGACCTGCGAGAAAAAGGCACGCCGCTGCATGCCGCCACCGTCGTGGGCGACACCGTGGGCGACCCGTTCAAGGACACCACCTCGGTCGCGCTTAACCCCATCATCAAGTTTTCGACCTTGTTCGGCCTGTTGGCCGTCGAGATCGCCGTCGAGATGAAAGAGGCGGCCCACCGCGACAGCACGTTTGACTATACCGCGCCGGTGGGCGTCGCCATGCTGATCGTGGCGCTCGTCTTCGTATGGCGGTCGTTCTACGCGATGCGGATACCCATCGACGAGAAGACTGCTTGAGAACTGACAACGTCAGCCCTCTTCAAGTAGCAGGCTCGCCGCGCGTGCCTGCTACTTTGCATTTCCGTGGGTTCCCGCGGCGGTCTGCTCTGCCGATTCGCCGGCGGATGCCGTATATTTGGGGTTGGTGACCGCTAACCGTCGACCCACCGCCGAGGCCTGCTGCCGATGCATGCAATGCCGCTGATTCTCGTCGTCTTGGCTTGCCTGGCGATCTCGTATCGCTTCTACAGTGCGTTCCTGGCCGCCAAGGTGGCAGCGCTGGACGACTCGCGACCGACGCCGGCCCACGTGTTGAACGACGGCCAGAACTATCATCCCACGCACAAGTGGGTGCTCTTCGGACATCACTTTGCCGCCATCTCCGGCGCCGGACCGTTGATCGGCCCCGTGCTGGCAATCCAGTTTGGATACCTGCCGGGGCTGGTGTGGATCATAGTTGGCGTCTGCCTGGCCGGCGCCGTGCAAGACATGCTCGTGCTGGCCGCTTCGGTTCGCCGCGGTGGGCGTTCGCTGGCCGAAATCGCCCGTGCCGAAATTGGCTCGCTGGCCGGCGGCACTGCCTCGATCGCCATCCTGTTTGTCGTCATCATCGCGCTTTCGGGCCTGGGCGTGGTGGTGGTGAAGGCCTTGGGCGGAGAAGAAATCAAGCTGGCCGCCGGCACGACCTTTCATCTGCCCGCTGGAGCCGAAGCGAAACTGTGGAGCGACGATGAGCGGCACTATGCCCGCCTGCCGGCCAACACCACCATCGCTTACCCCAACGGCACCCAATTGGTTCGCAGCGAAGAATTCACCGTCGCAAAAGCACGCCCGGCCAGTGCAACGTCCGACACGGCCTCGCCGCTTGCGCCCAATCAAACACGCGCGGTCAACGTTTCCGACGGCGTGACGCAAGCGGTGCCTGGCAGCTCGTGGGGCACGTTTACGATCGCCTGCACCGTGCCGATCGGGCTGGTGGTCGGGCTGTACATGTACAAGATTCGCAAGGGGCGCGTGGTCGAGGCTTCGGCCATTGGCGCCGCGGCGGTCCTGGCGGCCACGGTGGCCGGCAATTGGGTCCCCGGCTCGGTGCTGGAGCCCTATTTCCAGTTATCGCGCAACCAGACGATTCTAGCGATCTGCGTCTACGGGTTCATCGCGTCGGTATTGCCCGTGTGGCTGCTGTTGTGTCCCCGCGATTACCTGTCGAGTTTTCTCAAGATCGGCACGGTGGCCCTGCTGGTCGGCGCGGTGATCGTGGCCAATCCGGAATTGAAGGCCCCCATGGTCAACGAACATTTCGCGTCCGGGGGCGGGCCGTATTTCAACGGAGCGATTTTTCCGTTTTGTTTCATCTGCATCATGTGCGGCGCGATCTCGGGGTTCCACGCGCTGGTGTCGTCGGGCACCACGCCGAAGATGATCTCCAAGGAAAGCGACATTCGCACGATCGGCTATGGGGCGATGTTGATCGAGGGCCTGGTCGGCATCATGGCCCTGATTGCCGCCGCTTCGCTGCCCCCGGGCGACTACTGGGCGATTAACATCGACCTGTCGAAGGCCGCCAAATATGCCGACACGCTCACCGAGATGGGCGCCGCCACCGACAACCTGTCCGAAATCGAACAGCAGGTCGGCGGCGAATCGTTGCGCGGTCGCACCGGCGGCGCCGTCACGCTGGCCGTGGGCATGGCGCAGATCTTTCGCGATGCCATCCAGCGCGTGGCCGGCGGTTCCGTGAACCTCGAATCGGTGATCAAGTACTGGTATCACTTCGCGATCATGTTCGAGGCGCTGTTTATTTTGACGACGATTGACACCGGCACGCGCATCGCCCGGTTTCTGCTGCAAGAAGTGCTGGGAAAAGTCTATCCGGCCTTTGATCGCACGGATTGGCTGCCGGGGGCGGTGCTGTCGACGGCGGTCGTGACCGCGGCTTGGGGCGGATTGATCTGGACCGGCTCGATCGACACGATCTGGCCCATGTTCGGCATCGCCAATCAGATGCTGGCCGTTGTCGCCCTGACGGTCGTCACGACGGTCATGATCAATGCCGGTCGCGGCCGTTATGCGCCGCTGACGATTCTGCCCATGCTGTTCGTCATTTCCACTACGCTCACGGCCGGATACCAGATGATCACCGGCCCGTTCGCGGGCATGTTGGCCGACGGCTGGAAGCTCGGCGGGCTCAACACGAAGTTGATCCAGGGCCTGCTCAACATCGGCTTCACGGCACTGGTGATTGGCTCGATGATCATTATCCTGTCACAGGCCGTGACGCGCTGGCTGGCCCATCCCGCCAAGGCTCGCGTCGAAGCATCCAAGCTGGATGAGCGTGCCGCGAGGCGATGACTGCCTTAACGCAATGGACGACATTCCCGAACTGTTGAAGCTTGCAGTCGATCACCAGCGTAAAGGCGACTGGGACCAGGCCGAGCGGATGTATCGGCAGATTCTCGCGCAGACTCCCGACGAGTCGGCCGCGCTACACGGCCTGGCGTGGCTGCTGCACCAGCGCGGCCAGCAGGACGCGGCAATCGAAGAGCTGCGGCTGGCCATTCGGGCGAACCCCGGCTCCGCCCTATTCCACAGTCACTTGGGGACGATGCTTCGCCAGCAAGGCAGGGCCGAAGAAGCGGTCACGTGCTTTCGAATGGCGCTTGGTCTTGAACCTGAAAACGTCGCGGCCCATTTCAATCTAGGAAATGCCTACCAACAACTGGGCCGGTTCGAAGCGGCCATCGAAAGTTATCGGGCGAGTTTGCGCGGCGCGCCCGCAGATCCGGACATCTACTTGAATCTCGCGCTGGCTCTCAAGGAAGCGGGCCAATTCGACGAGGCCAAGCGCCACCTGCAGCATGCGCTCGGCCTCCGTCCGAGTTTTGCGGATGCCTGGGTGAATTTGGGACTCGTTTGGAAGGCCGAAGGCAACTACATCGAAGCCAAGGCGTGTTACCAGCAAGCGCTGCGGATTAATCCCCAATGCCCGATGGCTTACAACAACCTGGGAACTTTGCTGCAAGGACAATACCGCATTGGCGAGGCGATCGGTTACTTCCAGGAAGCCTTGCGCATCAATCCCAATTACGCAGCCGCATACGCGAACCTGGGCGACGCGTATCAGGCCCAAGGCAAAACTTCGGAGGCGTCGGCCTGCTTCGCCGAAGCTCTGCGGATTGCGCCCCACGATGCGTTGACGATCAAAGCGGCCCTTACGCTGCCGGTCATCGTTGAGTCGCGGCAACAAATTGACGAAGTGCGAAGACGATTGCGAGATGACCTTGCGCGCCTTGCCGTCCAGGAACTGAGCGTTCGCGATCCAGTGGGCGGCGTGGGAGTGCCGGCCTTTTATCTGGCATATCAAGGCTACAACGAGCGCGATACCCAGCGCCAAATTGCACAGTTGCTTCGCCGCTCGACGCCGTCACTGGAATTTGTCTCGCCACATTGCGGCGGACCTGCCCGCACGGTGCGCGGCCGTCTCAAGATCGGATTCATCTCACAAAACTTTTATGTGCACACCATCGGTAAATTGAATCAGGGCTTGATTCGCCATCTGGATCGCGAGCGATTTCACGTCGTTGTGTTCCGGTTTCCGGGACGCGACGACGCGACGTCCCGGGCTATTTCGGCATGCGCGGACGATGTCGTGACGCTTGCCCCCCAGCTATCGAGAGCGCGTGATCAAGTCGCCGAACAGGCACTGGACGTGCTGTTCTACACGGATATTGGAATGGACGCGATGACGTACTATTTGGCGCATGCCCGGCTGGCGAGCGTGCAATGCGTCACGTGGGGACATCCTCTCACGACGGGAATTCCGACGCTCGACTACTTCATTTCCGGCCAGGATCTCGACGCCGAAGGCGCCGAAGCACACTACACGGAAACGCTGGTGCGACTGCCGCACCTGGCGAACTACTACTTCCGGCCCGACGTGCCGCCTGGCACGAAAACGCGGCACGATTTCGGCCTCGATGAGCGAGCGCACCTGTATGTCTGCCCGCAAACCCTGTTCAAGCTGCATCCGGACGACGACGCGGTCATGGCCAACATTTTGCTGCAGGATCCGCTGGGGGTAATTGTGCTCATCGAGGGAAATCAGCCGACCTGGGCACCGTTGCTGGCTGCGCGCCAAAGGAGCACGATGGGAACCCTGGCCGACCGCGTTCCTTTTGTGTCGCGACAGGCCCAAGGCGACTTTCAACGGCTTTTGGCCTTGGCCGACGGGCTCTTGGACCCCTTGCACTTTGGCGGCGGCAATTCGAGCTATGAAGGATTCGCGGTCGGAGCCCC
>JBGQHN010000151.1:0-10076 GCA_041497975.1 Planctomycetia bacterium
ATCCTAGTGGTGCGACTACGCTTAAATGACACCTTGTGGGTGGCACTGGCGTGTCGCCAGTGCAAGGGCAGAACACGGGCAAGATGCCCGTGCCACCCGACAAATTAGCGTAGTCGCACCACTAGGTGCGAGCGGACTGGCCGGCGTGTGTTTGATCCGGCCGTGCGCGGCGCGTGCCAAGCACCTCCCGACAACAACTCAGGTAGTGCCTCAATCCATGACCACAACCACCAAACCAGCGACGTTGGCCGAGCTGCGGGCCAGTGGCTGGGTTTCGAAATCGGTCAAGCAGGAAATCTACGACAACTTCATGCTCATGCTCACTCGCGGTGACGAGTTCTTTGGGGGCATCATCGGCTATGAAGACACGGTGATTCCGGAAATCAACCTGGCGCTGATCGCCCAGCATGACATGCTGTTTCTAGGCGAGAAGGGCCAGGCCAAGAGCCGGCTGATGCGCTCGTTGGCGAGCTTTCTCGACGACGAGATTCCGTATATCGATGTCGCCGAAGCCCCCGTGCACGATGATCCGTATCGGCCGATCACGCGGGCCGCGAAGCAGCTCGTGGCCAGCGTCAGCGAAGAGGAAGTGCCGATCGCCTGGTGGCCGCGGCATGCGCGCTATGCCGAACGCTTGGCGCCGGGCACGAAGTTTGCCGACATCATCGGCGAGATCGACCCGGCCAAACTGGCCGGCGGCACCAGCATGTCCGCCGAGGAAGCGCTGCACTTTGGACTGATCCCGCGCATGCATCGGGGGATCTTTGCCATCAATGAACTGCCGGAGCTGGATGAACTAGTGCAGGTCGGGCTGTTCAACATCCTGGAAGAGCGCGACGTGCAGATCCGCGGCTATCCGATCAATTTCGACATCGACATCTTGATCCTGTTTTCCGCCAACCCCGCGACCTACAACCGCAGCGGCAAGGTCATTCCGCAGTTGAAGGATCGCATCGGTTCGGTGATTCATACTCATTATCCCCGCGAGCGCGACTTGGGCATCCAGATCATGGAGCAGGAGGCCGCCGTCGACTTGGGCGGCGAATTCCCGGTCTCGGTGCCCTATTTCATGCGCGAGATCGTCGAGCAAATCAGTATCGCGGCCCGGGCGTCGAAATTCATCGACCAGGCATCCGGCGTCAGCGCGCGCGTCAGCATCGCCAACTACCGCACGATGGTCGCCAGCGCGCGCCAGCGCGGCGCGCTGCTCGACGAAAAGCCGGCCGTGCCGCGGATCAGCGACTTGGGCCACCTGTACAGCTCGTCGTTGGGCAAGTTGGAACTCGACATGATGGGCAGCCACCAGATGTCGGAACGCCAGGTGCTCGACGCGATCGTGGCCGAAGCCATCCGCACCGTGTTCGAGGAATACGTCGATCGTCACGGGCTGGAGGAGATCTCCGAGATCTTCTCGCAGGGAGTCAAGATCGAAGTCGGGGACATGCTTCCCTCGGCCCAATACGCGGAGCGCCTGACCCGCGTGCCGCCGGCCTGGGAAAAAGCGTTCGAGGTCAACGCCTCGAGCGATCCGGCGGTCCGGGCATCATGCGTGGAATTTGTCCTGGCCGGCTTGTATGCTTCGGACAGGATTTCGCGGGCCCAGCACCGTGGGCGAATCGTGTACGAAATCAAATGATGCCGGCAGCGGCCGCGCAGCGAGCCAAAGAATCGAAGTCCCAAGTCTCACGATGCGTGACTCATGAACGAGCGAAAAAGCCTGGGCGGCGTGATCCACACCTATCAGAAGTTCGATCCCAAGAACTTGCCCAGCCCCACTCAGCCGCCCAGCGACCTCGTCTCGCCGGCCTTCGAGCACTTGTTGATGTACGGCAGCATGCGCGAGTTGACCGAGGAGGAATTGGCCCGGGCGATTCGCCTCGATCCGAGTCAAATCGCGGGCCTGGGTCCGAGTCTCGACGCGCTGCGGGCCATGTTACTCGAGCGCAAACGCAAGATTCTGGAGAAGTACGAAACTCGTAAGGTGCAATCGGCCGCCAAGGAGGCCTATCGCCAACAAGGCGAGGCGATGAAGCCGCCGGGGCGGTTGAAGAAGCGATTCGCCGAGAGCCTGCGCGACGAGCAGATTCGCGACCTGGAACGGCTGTGGTACGAGACGGGCGACGACCGCTCGCAGTTCGCCCGTCAATTGATGCAGCTTGTCGCCCGGTTGGGCGAAAAGTACCAGGTCGACGAGCTGGCCGGCAAGTACGCGTTCACCGGCCACGTTCCGCTGACGGTGAGGGAGGCGCTCGAAGTCAAAGAGGAATTGGAAACGATCGATCGCTTGCTCAAGCAATTGGAGGAGGCCGCGAAGACGGCCCAGATCGGCATCATTGACCTGGAGGAACTTTCGCAGTTTGCCGAGCCGGGCGAAGTCGAAAAGCTGAATGGCCTGCAAAAACAAATCGAAGATTTGCTGCGGCACATGGCCGAGCAGCAAGGTCTCGAGCGCGGCAAGGACGGCTATCACCTTACGCCCAAGGCGTATCGCCTGTTCCAAGGCAAGCTGCTCGAGCGGATCTTCAGCAATCTCGAATCGTCGCGCACGGGCCGCCATCAAGGAGCGATCGTCGGCGAAGGAGCCGTCGAGCTGGGGCGCACGAGACCCTACGAGTTCGGCGATTCGATCGCCAACATGGACATGTGCGGCTCGCTGACCAACGCCATGATCCGCGGCGGAGCGAGGCTGCCGATCCGCTTGAAGCAGGAAGACATAGAAATTCACCGCACGCGCAACACGCCCAAGTGCGCCACCGCCGTACTGATGGACATGAGCGGCTCGATGCGTTACGGCGGACTTTACGTGCACGTCAAGCGCATGGCGCTGGCCCTGGAGGGGCTGATCCGCCGCGAGTATCCCGGCGATTATCTGCAATTCATCGAAATGTACAGTTTCGCCAAGCCGGTCCGTGCCGGCGAGATTGCCGCGCTCATGCCCAAGCCGGTGACCGTGTTCGATTCCGTGGTTCGCCTGCGGGCCGACATGAGCCGCGAGGACATTAGCGAATACTATATTCCGCCGCACTTCACCAACATCCAACACGCCTTGCAAATGGGCCGTCGCTTCCTGGCCGCTCAGGACACTCCGAACCGGCAGATTATTTTAATCACCGACGGACTGCCGACGGCGCACTTCGACGGACCGCATCTCTACTTGCTCTATCCGCCCGACGCGAGCACGGAGGCCGCCACGATGCGCGAGGGACACCACTGCAAGCGGGAACAGATCACGATCAACATTTTTCTGCTTCCCAGTTGGTCGCAGTCGAGCGACGATGTACAGTTTGCGTATCGGCTGGCCGAGTCGACCAAGGGCCGCGTGTTCTTTACCGCCGGCCGCGACCTGGACCGCTACGTGGTGTGGGATTATTTGAATCGGCGGCGAGAAATCGTTGCATAACCTCCGGTCATCTTCGATAGAAAGTCGCGGGAATTGCCGCCCATGAGCCAGCCGCCCCGTGCGATGATCTACGGCGCCAACGGGTATACCGGACGGCTGATCGCCCGGCAGGCCGTCGAGCGCGGGCTGGCGCCGGTGCTGGCCGGGCGCAACCGTGAAGCGGTTACGGCGCTGGCTGCGCAACTCGGCTGCGCCGCCGCGACGTTCAGTCTCGACCGCCCGGCGCAAATTGCCGAACATCTTGCGGGCGTCTCGGCGGTGCTGCATTGCGCGGGACCTTTTTCTCAAACCGCTCGGCAAATGATGGACGCCTGCATCGCGGTGGGCGCCGATTACCTGGACATCACGGGCGAAATCGACGTCATTTTGTGGGCCGCGGAGCGAAGCGATCGGGCCCGGCAGGCCGGCGTGGCGTTGTTGCCGGCGGTTGGATTCGACGTCGTGCCCAGCGATTGCCTGGCGGCGATGCTGGCCGAGCGCTTGCCCGGCGCGCGGGTGCTGCAACTGGCCTTTTCGGCCGGCGGTGGACTCAGCCCGGGCACGTCCAAGACGATGATCGAGTCATTACCCGGCGGCGGGCGAGTGCGCATCGACGGCGAAATCCGCCACGTGCCCATCGCCTGGAAAACCATGGAAATACCGTTTCGCCATGGCAAGCAATGGGGCATGACAATCCCCTGGGGCGACGTCGCCACCGCTTTCTACTCGACGGGCATTCCCAACATCGAGGTGTACGCGAGCGCCTCGCCCCAGCGTATTGCACGGCTGCGGCGGATGCGATTTTTGTTGCCGCTGTTGGCGTGGAGGCCGCTGCAATATTTCGCCAAGCGGCGGATCGACAAAACAATCAAGGGTCCGTCCGAAGACCAGCTCCGAAACGCCCGCTCGTCGCTGTGGGGTCGCGTGAGCGACGATCACGGAAAATCGGTATCCGCGACCTTGGAAACATTGAGCGGCTACCCGCTGACGGCCTTGACGGCTGTCGCCGCATTGGAAAAAACGCTGGCGCGGCAAGTGCCCCGAGGTTTCTCGACCGCTTCTCAAGCGTTCGGCAAACAATTCATCCTCGGATTCCCGGACAGCGACATTTGCTGGCAAGCTGAGCCGGCTTACGAATCGCCGCCCGGCGGTTCCCAAGGCGGACCCAGCGAATTGATTCCTTGAGCCACTAGCAGGCACACCAGGTCGATCGCCCACAGAATCCCGATTGCCAGGGCGACGCGGTCCAAGACGGCGGCCGCGGCCACATCTTGCATGGCGCCCAAGAGGCGCGCCACCGCCAATAGAATCGCGATTGCGACCGGAAAGACGCAGGCCGCGGTAACGAGAATCGTTAAGACTTTTCGAGAAGTCACGTGCGTCTCTGTTGCGAGCAGCGTCTGGAAGCGGTTTGGGGTGGGATGGTCCCCGATTTTGCGATCTTCGTGGCGGAAAACTGGGATTTGTCTGGCAATCAGAGCGTTATCGCGGCGGCTCGGATTTTCCCAGTTATGCGAGCTATGAGGGAGAGTGTCAATCCCGATGACGGCTCGCAATGATTGACTCGCATGGCGTGGTGGACAGAATAGACCTTAGGGAAGAGTGCCGCCTCGCGTGAAAACCGCGGGGTTCCTTCGGCGCAAGCGCGACCCCACGGCCGGCGGCTGCGCAGCGGGCTCTTCACGGAACACTCAAGGAGCACGTCATGAGCCGATCGAGCCTCTCATGGCTCCGGGCGCCGCGTTGGTCAGCCGCATTTGCCGTGGCCATCTGCTTAGGTTGGACGGCAGCGTCGCCCGCCTCGTCGATCACGCTCAAAGACGGCCGCCGGCTGCAAGGCAGCCTCGGCAAGGTCGCCAAGTTGGCCGAAAACCCGCTAACGACCAAGGACGACGCGCCGGCCACGATCACGCTGGTTGACGATGATCTGCGGCGAGTGTTCGTTCCCACGTTTCGAGTTCTAAGGATCGACGAGATCGATTCAGGCGAGGTCAAGGAAAGGATCGCGATCAGGCAGAACGTCGCCAAGAACGGGTCCAAAGTCAACCGCGTCGGGCCGATCGTAAAGATCAGCCCGTTCGACGATCGCGGACGCCGCACGATCACCATGATGACGGACAAGGGCCCCTTGGACGTGGTGCAGGGCATTACGCAAATCACTCCCTTGTGGACCAAGGTCGAGGGACTGGTGACCCAGAAGCGCACGCCGCTGATCTGGGACATGCGGTTGGCCACCAGCTCCATCCCGCGCGAAACGCTGCATGCAATCCTGGCGAACTTCATCGATCCCAAGAACCTCGAGCAGCGGCTGCGCGTGGTGCGGCTGTTTTTGCAGCAGGAGCGCTACCTGGATGCGCAGAAGGAGCTCGAGGGAGTCGTCGCCGATTTTCCCAAGCGACAGGACCTGGCCAAGGAAGTGCAAGCGCTGCGGCAACTGCACGCGCGGAGCATCGTCAAGGAAATCGACGTGCGCCGCAAATCGGGCCAGCACACGCTGGCCTTGGCGCTGTTGGAAAAGTTTCCGGCGCAGGACGTGGCCGGAGAAACGTTGCAGCAAGTGCGCGAAATGCTGGACGAATATCGCGGCACGCAGCAGAAAATCACGCAAACGCTAGAGAACTTGCAAGCCCACGCCACCGCGATCAACGACAGCCGCACGCGCGGCCAGTGCGAGGCGATGCTCAAGGAAATGAGCCAGGAACTTTCAGTCAATACGTTCGATCGCATGGCTTCGTACTTGCGCCTGGAAAGCGACGTGAGTCTCGGCGGGCCAAATAAGATCTCGTTGGCTATCAGCGGCTGGCTGATGGGCAGCGATCAGGCCGATACGAACCTCCTCACGTCGCTGTCGCTGGTTAAAGTACGGGAAGTTGTGCGCCGCTATTTGAATGAACCGGCCAGGCACGATCGCGAGCAGCTTCTCGCTCAATTGCAGGGCTTGGAGGGCACGTCGCCCACGCTGGTGGCCCGGCTGATCGCGAATATGAGACCGCCGTTGACGAGCCCCGAGCCTTCCGTGGGCGCCCCGGGCTACTACCGGCTGGAGGTGCCGATCGGGATCGACAAGGAGCCGGACGTCACGTACATGGTGCAGTTGCCGCCCGAGTACGATCCGCTGGTCCGCTACCCCACGATCGTTACGCTCAATGGCTCGGGCACCACGCCGGACAAGCAGATCGATTGGTGGTCCGGCGAGCGGTCGGAAAATGGCAGCCGCCTTGGCCAGGCCACGCGGTTTGGGTACATCGTGATCGCGGTCGATTGGCTCAAGGAGGGCCAGAAGGAGTATGAGTTTTCGGCCCGCGAGCACGCCGCGGTGCTCGCGAGCCTGCGCGACGCCTGCCGACGGTTTTCCGTCGACACGGATCGCGTCTTCATCACGGGCCACTCGATCGGCGGCAACGCGGCCTGGGATTTGGGCCTGGCGCATCCCGACTTGTGGGCCGGCGTGATGCCGATCGTGGCGCAGTGCGAAAAGTATTGCACGCTGTACTGGGAAAACGCCGCCTTGGTGCCCATGTACGTGCTGGGTGGAGAGCTGGACGGCAACAAGACAGTCGCCAACGCCCCGCACCTGGAGCGCTATTTAAGCCGGCGCTTTGACGTGACGATCGTCGAATATCGAGGGCGCGGCCACGAGGATTTTCACGATGATATCCAAAACCTTTTCGATTGGATGAACCGCCGCGCGTCGCGCAATTTCTTTCCCAAGGAATTCACGGCCTCGACGATGCGCCCGTGGGATAATTACTTCTGGTGGCTCGAGGTCCAGAAGTTTCCGCAACGCGGCATGGTGGATCCGGCCAATTGGCCCCCAGGCCGCGGCGTGCGACCGGTTCAAATGACCGGCAAGGTTTTGGCGACCAATGGGCTGGCGATCGCGGGGGCCGTGAGCGACGTCACGGTGTGGTTGTCGCCCGAGGCGGTCGACTTCAATCGACCGATGAAAATCACGCTCAACAACGCATCCATTACCAAGAGCCGGCGCATCGAGCCCGATCTGGAAGTGCTGTTGGAGGACGTGCGTACGCGTGGCGACCGGTTGCACGCGTTTTGGGCCAAGATACAGCAGTAATGCCCCACTGGCGACCGAGAACCCCTAGCGAAGCACCTTGCCCGCTCCGACTGGCTGAAGCGACCGCCTGGCGGCTTACTCGGCGTCCTTCGGCAGCAGGAAACCGGTCAGGAACCAACCGTCGGCCTCGGTGGTCATGGTCATGCCGGCCGGGCCCAAATAGCGGCGCACCATGTCGTACTCGGGCAGTTTGCTGCCGTCGATGCGTTGCGTGCGCAGCACGCCTTCTTTTCCCTCGCCTAGCATGGCGTTGAGCAGCTTGCCGAACATCGATTCGGATTCAGGCATTTTTCCCATGCGAAGCAGTTCGTAAACTCCGCGGTAGGCGTCATCGGTGCGCGTAAAGACGTGGCCAAACTGCTCGGGTTGGGCCAGCCTGGCGACTTCCGATTCGACGCGAAGAAAATCGGGACTCTCGGCGAGCGTTTGGCGCTTGTCGACGTCGCTCAATACCTTGGCCAGGATGTCGATATGGGTAGCCACCAGCAGATGGCCATGGGCCACGCTGACCGCCGAGTTGGGCAAGAGCGGCTTTTCTTGCGGCTCTTCCTCCTCGGCTTTGCCGCTGTCCGCATCCAGCGGGCTGTTTTCGATCGTGACCATGGGGAGTTCTGCTTTTTCGTCAACAATCTCCCAAACCACATGGCCATTGATATCGCGTCGCCTGGTGTCGGGATCCTTTTCCATCCAACTCTTGATCACCTCGGCCAAACGCTGCTCGTTGTTCGTGTCCACGGCCACCAGCAGACGCTCGCTTTTGGGAGTGATGGGTAACTGCAAATCGGAGATGAGCATGATCCGATTGCCAAGGAAGGCCACCAGGTCGCGGCGAATGTCGATTTTTGGGCCGTTTTCGTCGGTGCGAATCGACTCCAAAACGTCTTCGAACACCTCATCGCCCACGATTTCGTTGACCAAGGTCTTGGAAGTCTCGAAGGCGTTCTTTGAGTTCAGGTTGGCGGCGGCATACGTGGCGACGTCGCGAGGCACCCATTGGGGCGGCGTAAAGGTGCCGCCGTTGGGAAACTCAAGCATCCGAGCGGCCAGCGTAAAACGCTCCCCGCCGCTCTTGTTGCCAGGGGCGTAGACGAACGTGCGGTGCAACATTTCAAACTGATCGACCGAGAAGTTGACGAATCCCCCCACGCCCTGGATGGCCGTAAAGCCTTGTTCGCGCAGGATCTTGAGCATGTCGGTTCCCTTTTTGCGGGGCTGACCGCTCAAGAGTCGCACGGCGTCGGCGTAGCCAAAGGGCTCGACAAACCAGCGCACCTGTGGAACCAACGGGCCGGCGCCCGCACCGCAGCGCTCGGTAATCGTGGAGAACGCCGCGACGCTGGCCAGGCTGTCGTTGCGCGTTTGCGCTTGGCGACCCAGGATGCCCTCGATGACTTTGAGATTGTCCGATGCGGCCAACAGGTCGTCCTTCACGAAATAGATCATCTGCCGGGCCGGCTCGTCGTCGTGCTTGGGAATGTCGAACACGGTGACGCTGGTGCCCTGCACGTTGCGCTGCGTTCGAACGGCGTTTTGGCTGGTCAGGTTTTGGTGAACTTTTTCCAACAGCGCGTTGGCCTTTGGCAGGTTTCCACTGACGTCCGCCACGATGGCGGTGGCGACCTCCGTAGTGCCTGGCAGAATCAGGGCGATAGCGACTTCGCCCGAGGGAACTCCATCCAAATCGTCCCACGTGAGCCCCAGCTTCCGGTGAGTTTGCGCCCACTTATGCTGGAGTTGCTGTCGGAAGTCTTCCACGAACGGCTTCATCAGCGGATCTTGGATCAGCTGGCCCAGTTGCGTCTTGTTCCAGCTCTCTTTCAGTTGCTCCACCGAGCCCACGGAAAGGAAGCCCTTGGTGGAATTGGGAAGAAGGTTTTCCGCCGCCGGGACCGCCGCGTGCGTCACCCCTTGCGAGGCAAAAACGAGCACCGCAATGGCCAACCCTACCCAATTCGAAAGTCGCGACACGGTGGAATCTCCTTGGCTGCACAAGACGGGCAAGGCCCGGTAGAGGGACAGGCGCGATAAGTTTATGCTTGAACGGGCTTTGATACTAGATCGGCTGTCGCGCAGGCGACAATCAGCACGGCTTGTTCGCGCCGTATTGCTTACCAAGCACAAACTTCCAGCCGAAATGTCAGCTCGTGACGCCTAATCGTAGTGTTTGGTTTGGGCAAAATACGACCGCTCGTTGGCGGTTAATTTGGAAAAACTATACCGATTATTTAAACAGCACGTTACGGGATGACGGTGGCGCGAAATGCCACTGTGTGCTCGCCTGGGCGGCACGCGATACAATCCGGGTGTACGTTCCAGCTTGCCAGCAAATCGAGCGCCCCCAAGGCAATGCTCTTGGGGACCCGACACGACGCGCGATTTCGGCCAGCAGCTCGAATCAACCACCGCCTTGCCAGCGCCCCGGGCCCTTCGGATGCGAGACTTCCACAGCGAAAACCTCAGCCATGACGCGATTCATGGCTACATCCCTTTCGTGCGCGCAGGCGTCGACGCCGACGAGGTCGCGGAACGCCAGATCATCGACCATCCTTGGGTTCAGCGGCTCCGCCAGATTCACCAATTGCAGACGGCCTGGTGGGTCTTTCCCACCGCGGAGCACACGCG
>JBGQHN010000152.1:0-10060 GCA_041497975.1 Planctomycetia bacterium
AAGCAATTAGTGCCTGAACGAATTGCCTGAAACTTAACCTGCCCGGGACGAAAGTCTCGGGCAGGTTTTTTTTCGCGCCTTGCGCCGGCTGTGAATGGCGTGCCGCTTGGTGTCACTGGCATCCTGCCAGTGCTGGACACGCGTGAAGCATGTTGCCCTACAGGAGTCGGCGTGATCGGGTTGTGTTGGGCGGAGCACTGGCAAAATGCCAGTGCCACCCAGCGATGGCGAGGCGCCAGAGCCACCAAGCGCAGCCCGATATGGTCGTAGCCTCGCCGGCGCTACCGGGTCGCGCTCTGCTCAACCAGCCCGGCCGCGTAACTGACCAGGTCGCCACGCTGGCGACAGACGCTCATCAGGCGCTCGTAGTTGCCCGCCAACCTCGACAGCTCGAGCAGGCCGGGCGCGAATCCGCTGGTTCTTACGCCCGAAGGAATCAAGCTGGCGGCGGCCTCAATGGCCCCCTCGTATCGCTTCAACCGAGTCAACAGCGCGATGTACACTTCCGCGGCGCCGGTGCCCTGCTCGTTGACGTCGACGGCCTGGGCCCGATCGCGAAAATGTTCGAGCGCCGCGTCGATCTGGCGGCCCAATTGCGCGCCAAAAAACAGCCGGTGGCTCGGATAAACGTCGGTAAACGGCTCCTCGCCGGCAAATTGAAACTGCTTTCCCAGCCGAGCGCCGTACTCGGTCAGATCACAGGCCACCTCCAACAACGCGGGATCTTCCAGCACCCGCGCGAAGCGGACCGTGGACGCCAGGTGCGTGGTGTCGATGTGATAGTTGTTGTCCGCGAACAGCCAGTCGCGGTTTTCCACCAGCGCGGCCAAGGTCGATTCCTGTGGTTCGCGGCCTTCCTGGCGCGCGATGTCGGAGCGCACGTTGGCCAACAATTCGGCGTGCAGGTGCCGCAACAGCAGACCCGCGGCAGCCTGCTGATCGGCGCGAGGGCGATTGCCTAGCGCGCCTTCGAACGTGGTAATCGCGTTGCACGTGCCGTAGTTCTTCAGCACCAATTCATAACCGTACGCGGGCGCCACCCCCTCGTGCAGGCCGATCTCGACCAGGTCCTGCAGGTTTTCCTCGTTCGGCGCGATCTTCACTAGCGCCTCGGCCATCTGCGCTCGATCGCCCACGGGCCGCAAGTACATCCAGGCTTCGCGCAATTTCGCTTCGCCCAGGAACAGCGCGCCGACCTCGCGACAGGCCGACAGATAGGCCTCCTCGACCTGCGAGCGCAGCGGCTCGTCCAGATCGTCCAACGACGTCGTCAAGATCACCGGCAGCCCGAGGCGCTTTCGCGACCGCATCAACAGCACGTCGAACAGCTCGTGATATTTCTTCTGGGACTTCAGCTCCGCGACGACGGTGTCGAAGACCGCGTCGATTCCTTGTTCGGCGAGCTGTTTTGGCAGCGTATCGAACGTGCTGTGCGACATAGGGGGCGGGCTCTATCGGGGGACGATGTGGAGGTCCGGGGTGAGCGATTCTAAGCTCAATCGTAGCAGTCCGCCGCCGCGGGTGCCATGAGCGCTCTTCGCGGAGCGAAAAACCGCAAAATTCTTCGCGCCGGCGCGGCCGAGACTCTCGCTCTGGCGGAAATCTTTTTGCACAATGGCGTTTTGCGACAGCGGCTGTCGTTCGCCAGGATCCGCTGGCGCCCCCTCTCACCACCAGGAAAGTCGTTATGCAGGCCTACGAAATTCAGGCGTTCGGATTCGAGTCCATCAAGCTTGTCGAGCGGCCCGATCCGTCGCCCGGCCCGGGCCAGGTGCTGTTGAAGATGCGTGCCTGGTCGCTCAACTATCGCGACCTGATGGTGGCCAAGGGACAATACAATCCGAAGCTGCGGATGCCGGCGGTGCCGCTGTCGGACGGCGTCGGCGAAGTGGTGCAACTGGGCGCAGGGGTGTCGCGCGTCAAAATCGGCGATCGCGTGGCCGGCGCGTTCATGCCCAAGTGGATCTGCGGCGAAATCACCGAAAGCAAGGCCCGTTCGGCCCTCGGCGGCGGCGGGCCCGACGGCATGCTGGCCGAACTGGTCGCGATCAGCGAAGAGGGGGTCGTGCACCTGCCCGAGCACTTAAGCGACGAAGAAGGCGCCGCGCTGCCTTGCGCGGGCGTCACGGCCTGGCACGCCCTGTTCGAGGAGGGCCGCTTGAAAGCGGGCGACACGGTGTTGGTGCAAGGCACGGGCGGCGTCTCGATCTTTGCCTTGCAACTGGCCCGCTGCGGCGGGGCACGCGTGATCGTCACCTCCAGCCGCGACGACAAGCTGGCCCGCGCGGCGCACCTGGGCGCTTCCGACGGCATTAACTACCAGACCACGCCCAAGTGGGACGAGCGGGTGCGCGAACTCACGGCCGGCGTAGGCGTCGATTATATCGTCGAGGTCGGGGGCGCCGGCACGCTGACTCAGTCGATGCGCGCGATCAAAAGCGGCGGGCAGATCAGCCTGATCGGCGTGCTGACCGGCGGGACCGGACAAATCAATCCCTTGCCGATCCTGATGCGCAATATCCGCGTCCAGGGAATTTTCGTCGGCTCGCGCGACATGTTCGAGGCCATGAATCGGGCCATCTCGCTCAACAAGCTCAAGCCGGTCGTCGACCGGGTGTTTCCCTTCAGCGACGCCGTGGCCGCCTATCGCTATATGGAAAGCGCCCTTCATTTCGGCAAAGTCGTGATTCGGGCGTAGAGAGGCGGGAGGCGGGAGAGACTTGAGGCCTGAGGCCCGAGGCTTGAGGAAAAGGACAAGGAAGGCAGCTCGCGAAAACTCTCAGCCTCCGCCGGTCGCGTCTCTTTGTCGCTTCTGCCTTCCTACCTCAAGCCTCCAGCCTCTGGCCTGCAGCCTCCTCTCCTTGACCGCCAGCACTACAATGGTGTGACTTCAGTTCACATTTGGAGAGCCGCCATGACGCCCATTGGCTTTGAGTTTGTCAGCGACGACAATGTCCGGCCCGCTGCGGGCGAGCCCGCGAGTCCCGATCCGAACAAAGACGAGGCCGACGCGCTCGACGCGTTTTCGCGCGTGGTGGTGCGCGTGGCCGACACGTTGATGCCCACGGTGGTCAATATTCGCGCCGGCCGGGGCCAGCGCGGCGGGAGTGGATCGGGAGTGCTGTTCACGCCCGACGGCTTTTTGCTCACGAACCATCATGTCGTGCAAGGCCGGACTCAGGTCCAGGTGCGACTTACCGACGGCCGCGAGCTGACGGGCCGCGTGGTCGGCGCCGACCCCTGGACCGATCTGGCGATTGTCAAAGCGGATGTCAATTCTGACTCGGCCGGACTGCTGCATGCCACGCTCGGCGACTCGTCGCAATTGCGCGTGGGCCAACTGGCCGTGGCGATCGGCAGCCCGTTCGGTTTCGATTCGACGGTGACGGCCGGAGTCGTCAGCGCCCTGGGCCGCTCGCTGCGCAGCATCACGGGCCACCTGGTGGATAACGTGATCCAGACCGACGCGGCATTGAACCCCGGTAACAGCGGCGGCCCGTTGGTCGACAGCCGCGGCAGCGTGATCGGCATCAACACGGCGATCATCCCCAGCGCGCAGGGCATTTGCTTCGCCATTCCGATCAACGCGGCCAAGCACATCCTGCCGCAACTGATGCAGCACGGCCGCGTGGTGCGCGGCTACCTGGGATTGCACGGGCACAACGTGCCGATTGCCCGGCCGCTGGCCCGCTTTTTCGGCTTCACGCAAGCGACCGCCGTCGAGGTGGTCGCGGTCGAGCCCAAGGGTCCGGCCGACCAGGCGGGCATCGAAGCCGACGACTTGATCGTCTCGCTGGGCGACCACGAAGTCACGAGCGTCGACGACCTGCACAAGCTGCTCACGCAGTTGCCGGTCGGCGTGCCCTCGTCGGTCATCATGCTGCGCGGCCAAAAACGTCTGCAGCGTTTCGTCCTGCCCGAAGAGTATCCGCACTGGGACCCGGCGAAGCGGTGAGCGGGCTCGGGGCTTTGGCGACGTTTTACTTTGCGACCAGTGATTCGGGCAACGGTCGCTCTTGCACACTAACCCGAAGCGCAAGCGAGGGCATCCTCCTGCGACCCTCGCTTGCGCGTCGGGTTAGTGTCGGCTCAAAATGGCCGATTCGGCTGGTGCACTGCCCCCGTCGCGGCTCAGATTGACGGGTATTTTTCATTGCGCTACAATCCCTCGCAGGCTTGTCGGGGGACTTCAGTCAGGCTTCGTGGGGATGGCGCCATGTCGCGTTTTTTGCCGCCAATTTTGTTGACCGCGCTGGTGGTCGTCACCGCGATCATGGGGTTGCGCGGTTCGGCCGGGGGCGATCCGAAACGGGTGAAGATCGTCTCCAGCTTGCCGCGCACCGGCAGCGCCAAGGCACAGACCGACACGATCGTCAACGGCATCAAGATCGCGCTGGCCGAGTCCAACTACAAGGCCGGCGATTTCGAGATCGTGTACGCCGATTGGGACGACGCCACGGCCGGCGCCGGGCAATGGACGGCCGAGGCCGAAACGGCCAACGCGGCCCGCGCCGTGCGCGACCCCGACGTGATGGTCTATATCGGCACCTACAACTCGGGCGCGGCCAAGATCTCGATGCCGATCCTCAACAAGGCCCGTTTGCTGATGGTCAGCCCGGCCAATACCTGGCCCGGATTGACCAAGCCCGACAAGGGCGATCCGGGCGAGCCGGCCATCTACCGGCCCACTGGCGAAGTGAATTACCTGCGGATGGTGCCGACCGACGATCTGCAGGGCCCGTTGGGCGCCGCCTGGGCCAAGGAATTGGGCGTGCGCCGCGTGTACGTGCTGGACGACAACGAAGTGTACGGCAAGGGGATTGCCACGCTGTTTATCGAGGCCTGCCAGGACAAGGGTATCGAAGTGCTGGGGCACGAGAGCATCGACTCCAAGGCGCAGGAGTTCAAGTCGCTGATGGCCACGATCAAGGCCGACAAACCCGACATGGTCTACTTCGGCGGCACGACGCAGTCGAAGGGCGGCCAGATCGCCAAAGACATGATTGCCGCGGGCCTGGACTGCAAGCTGATGGTGCCCGACGCCTGTTATGAAGAAGCGTTCATCGAGTCGGCCGGTGCCGACAACGTCAACGACCGCGTGTACGTGACGTTCGGCGGCACGCCTCCCGAGGTTCTGGCCGAGACCGCAGGCCCAGGCCGCGCATTTGTCGAAAAATACCGCCAGCGCTTCGGCGGCATGCCCGAGGGCTACGCCATTTACGGCTACGAAGCGGCCAAGGTGGCCGTGGAAGCGATTGCCCGCGCCGGAGTCAAAGATCGCGACGCGGTGCGCAAGGCCGGCCTGGCGATCGAGAATTTCGACAAGGGCGCGCTGGGCACCTGGTCGTTCGACGCCAACGGCGATACCACGCTGCGGACGATCAGCGGCAACATCATCCGCGGCGGAAGGTTCCAATTCGTGAAACTGTTGGGACAGTAGCGCTTCGGCACGAACATCCGCGCTTCGTTGGCGCGTCGCCACAGGGAGGATGCAGTTGCTTTCGATGAGCTTGCTTTTGGCTGACGCCGACTCGTCGGGCATCTGGCAGAACTTTTTGCAGTACGCCCTGATCGGGCTGACCAACGGCGCGCTGTTCGCGCTCGTGGCCTTGGGCTACACGATGGTCTATGGGATCATCGAGCTGATCAACTTCGCGCACGGCGACGTTTTCATGCTGGGCTCGTTCCTGGCGTTGGCCTTGATCGGCGTGCTCGCCGGCCGCGGCTGGGACTGGGACGACCCGACGATGCTCTGCCTGGGTATTGGGTTGTTGCTGACGGTCGTGCCGGTTTTCTGCGCGGTCGTGAACGTGACGATCGATCGTGTGGTGTACAAACCGCTGCGCCGCGCGCCCAAATTGGCGCCTTTGGTTTCGGCCATCGGCGTGTCGTTCATTCTGATGAACATCGGACTGCTGTGGGGCGGGGCCGCCGACCGGCATTTTCCCGACCTGGTTTCGCGGCAAAACCTGCTCGGCGAGGCGGCCGGCGTAAGCTTCACCGTCAAGGACCTGATGGTCGTGGGCATTACCGTGCCTATCATGATCGCGCTGACGCTGTTCGTGAAAACGACCCGGTTGGGCAAAGCCATGCGGGCCACGGCCCAGAACCCATTGGCCGCCCAGTTGATGGGCATCAACGTGGATCGCGTCATCAGCGTAACCTTTGCACTGGGCGGAGCCCTGGCCGGCGCGGCCGCCGTGATTTATGGCCTGTATATCAATACCGTCAGCTATCAGATGGGCTTTCAAAACGGCCTGTACGCGTTCACCGCGGCCGTGTTGGGCGGAATCGGCAACATACCGGGCGCGGTGTTGGGCGGGCTGGTCATCGGCCTGGCCCGAAGCTTCGGCAGTGGCTACGTCGGCGAGCGGTGGACGAGCGCCTTGGTGTTCGTCATTCTGATCGCGATTCTCGTGTTTCGCCCCTCGGGGCTGCTGGGCACGCGCACGAGGGACAAAGTATGAAATCGCTTTCGCCTTCGCGCGTGCCGCTGGGATGGTTCTATCTGCTGCTGGTCGTGATTTATCCGCTGCTGGTGTATCCGGAGAATGCTCTGTTTCGATTGACCGAAATTTCGATCGGCATGCAACTGACCTACATCTTCATCTACGCGCTGTTGGCGCTGGGACTGAACGTGGTCGTGGGCTACACGGGCCTGTTGCACTTGGGGATCGCGGCCTTTTTTGGCATTGGCGCCTACATCACCGGCATTCTCACCGTGCCGGCGTATCCGTTTCAGGTCGGTTTCGTGGCGGCCTTGGTGTTGTCGACGGCCGGAGCGGCTCTTTTGGGCGTGCTCTTGGGCGCGCCTACACTGCGGCTGCGCGGCGACTACGTGGCGATCGTCACGTTGGGGTTTGGCGAGGTCACGCGCTTCACGCTCCGCAACCTCGAGGAGATCACGGCGGGAACGCGCGGGCTGAACCCGGTTCCGCCGCCGTCGTTGCCCGCGTTTCTCGAACCGCCCCTGCGCTGGCTGGGGATCGACCCCGACTGGAGCCTCGACTATCGAATGTTTTATTACTTGTCGCTGGGCTTGTTGTTGCTCGTGATCCTGCTGCTGGCGAATCTCGAGCGCTCGCGTCTGGGCCGCGCGTGGGTCGCGATTCGCGAAGATGAACTGGCCGCGACGTGCATGGGCATCAACGCCGCCCGCGTGAAGCTGTCGGCCTTCGCCCTGGGATGCGGGCTGGCGGGCATGGCCGGCTGTTTGTACGCCACCACGCTCACCAGCACCGCTGGGCCCGACGCGTTTGATTTCAACCGCTCGATCATCATGCTCTGCTGCATCATCCTCGGCGGCCTGGGGAGTTTGCGCGGCACGCTGTTGGGCGTGGTGTTGTTGATCGGTTTCGACAACGTCGTGGCGCCGATTCTTGACGGGTTCATCCAGCGCGCGGACATCAACCCCCAGGGCAATCCGCTGTTGACCTTCAGCAACTGGAAGCTGGCGATTTTTGGCCTGGCGTTGATCTTGATGATGCGATTCCGACCCGAGGGGCTGCTTCCCTCCCAGCAGGTGGAAGCCGAATTGACGTCCAAGGCGCCGCCCGGCATGGCGCCCGCGGGGGTTCGTTGATGGCGCTATTGAAGCTCGACAAATTGACGGTGCGCTTTGGCGGGTTGACGGCCGTCGAAAACGTCGACTGCGCGGTGGACGCGAAGCAGATCTTCTCGATCATCGGTCCCAACGGCGCCGGCAAGACGACCGTGTTCAACGCCATCACGGGCATCTACGAGCCCAGCGGCGGGTCGGTCGAGTTTCGCGGCCGCCCGCTCGGACGGCCGCTCACCTGGCAGGTGCTCGCGGCCTGCGCGGCGGTCGGGCTGGTGACCGGGCTCGCCGCCGCGCTCGTAAGTCTCGACGTCGATGCCCTGTGGCGGGCCACGATCAAGCGGAACTATGCCGGCCCGGGCGAGCCGTTCTCTTATGCCGCGGCCTGGCGCGACTCCTGGAACTACGTGCAAGGCAAGCTGGCGCTGGAGCGGACGCGCGGGAATCGCTGGGCCGTGCGCACCGCCGACGGACGCCGCACGCTCGCGTACGCCAATTCGCTCGAAGAGGCCGAACAATTGCGCGAGCGGTTCGAAGCGGTGATCGCCGCGGCCGCGTCGAGCGGCGCCTTGCGCGAGCGCGACGGCAAATGGGTTTTGCGCAATCGCGAGAATACCGCGGACCTGCTGACGTACGAATCGGAACAGGACGCTCGCGCGGCACTGGATAAATTCGCGGCGATCGCCGAAGAGCCGGCGGCCAGGCGCCGCCGCGCGGTACTGGCGCTGGTGCTTGGCATCGTGGTCGGCGCGGCCGGCACCTGGACCGTCTGGAGCCGCGCGCGGCGAACGCCGGAAGTCATCTCGCGCGCCGGCATCGCGCGCACGTTTCAGAACATTCGCTTGTTCCAGAACATGACGGTGATTGACAATGTGCTGGCCGCCATGGACCGCCGGCTGAAGGGCGGCGTGATCCGCATGGCCTTGCAGTTGCCCGGCATCAAGCGGCAGGAAGCCGCGGCCCGCGGGCGCGCCTTGGAACTGCTGGCGTTTGTCGGGCTGGTCGGCAAGGAAAGCATGCCGGCCAAGAATTTGCCGTACGGCGACCAGCGGCGGTTGGAAATCGCCAGGGCGCTGGCCACCGAGCCGCGGCTCATCCTGCTGGACGAGCCGGCCGCCGGCATGAATCCGGCCGAATCGAGCGAGCTGAACCGTCTGATCGAGCAAATTCGCGCCGCGGGCCCGGCCGTGCTGTTGATCGAGCATCACATGAAAGTCGTGATGGGCATCTCGGATCGAATTGCCGTGTTGGATTATGGCATCAAGATCGCCGAGGGAACTCCCCGGCAGGTGCGCAGCGATCCCAAGGTGATCGCGGCCTATTTGGGCAGCGAGGAGATCACCTGATGACGGCCCTGTTGGCGATGGACAATTTCTACGCCGGCTACGGCCCGATCGAAGTGCTCAAGGGCATTTCGATCGAAGTCCTTCCACGCGAGATCGTGGCGCTGATCGGCGCCAACGGCGCGGGCAAGACCTCGACGCTGATGGGAATCTCCGGTTGCCTGCGCGCGCGGCGCGGCCGCGTGCTGCTCGATGGCCAGGAGATTCAGCAATTGCCGCCGCACGAGATCGTGCGCCGCGGCGTTTGCCACTCGCCCGAGGGGCGCAAGATCTTTCCGCGCTTGACCGTGCTCGAAAACCTGCAAATGGGCGCCTTCTCGCGCAGCGACAAACCGGGCGTGCGGCGCGACCTGGACCACGCCTTCGAGCTGTTTCCGATCCTGGCGGATCGCCGCGGCCAGGCCGGCGGAACGCTGTCGGGCGGCGAGCAGCAGATGCTGGCCGTCGCCCGCGCGCTGATGGGCCGGCCCAAGCTGCTGCTGCTCGACGAGCCGTCGCTCGGCTTGGCGCCCAAGATCGTGGTCAAGATCTTCGAAGTCGTGCGCACGCTGAATGAGGAGGGTATGGCCATTTTGCTGGTCGAGCAGGCCGCGCGCATGGCTCTCAAGCTCGCGCATCGCGGCTACGTGATGGAATTGGGACAAATCACGATGAGCAATCGGGCCGAGGCCCTGCTGTGCGACAAGCGCGTGCAAGATGCCTATCTGGGCGAGTGAGCGTGGGGGGTTTTCGATTTTGGATTTTGGATTTTGGATTTTGGATCACCGACACATCCTCTTAACGTGCATCGCTCATCCTTTCTCTTTAAGACCAGGCCGCCACTTCCCGCATCCTCCGCTGCAGGGTGCGTCGAGCGCAGCGACGACGCACCAACTCCGAAAGCCCGATTCCCCTTATCCAACCGGCCGGCCCTGTTCTACTGGCCGCTTCGTTGTTCAGTCTCACGTGGCGACAATTATTAGCTCTGCGCCGTGAACACGCCCCAGCCAAGTTCGATTTGCCGAACTCCAGGCGTCCGGCGGATTGGCTGTTCGGGAAACTCCGCCGGGATAAGATTGCCGAAGGCGAGCCTGCTCATGGCGCCAGATTCACTTGTTTGGCGGAAACCCAATTCCAAGTCTCCGTTGTTCAACAATAGAAACGGAATCTTGCCCGTAAG
>JBGQHN010000153.1:0-9804 GCA_041497975.1 Planctomycetia bacterium
CGATTGAACGGATACACGTCCCGGAATTCGGCCACGGTGGCGCTATCGTGACTGATCCACAGGATAAACGGCGCCGTGAGGGCGATTAGAACGATCGCGGCTTTGAGGCTGCCCGTCCCGAGTCCCACGCTGGCCAATGACTCGCCGAACACAAGTCGCACGAGGCCAGCGGGCAAGATGCCCAACAACAGCAGACCCATGGCCATCTGGTACCATGCGGCCACTTCGGCCGGATCGCGGCAATCCGGCGCCAGGTGAGCGAGGTGACGGTGATAGAAGCCTTGTGTGCCGGCCGTGCGCCAGGCCACGATCATCACGACCGACAGCAGGACGATCAACGTCGGTCGGCGGTTTTCTCCGCGGAATAGCTGAAACAGATCGTCGAGGATCGGAATCTTCATGACCGATGCTCCGCGCGCACGTAAGAGCCACTGCAAGTGCGCGGCATTCAGCGCTCCACCAATTGCTGGAATGCTCGCTTGGAGCCTTCCAGCAATTGATGATAGTCGCAATTCTCAATCTCTTCGCCAATCAGCTCGACGTCGTAATAGCCGTCGTAACCGGCCTTGCGCAGCGCCTTGACGATGCATGGCAAAGGAAGCGTTCCCTCGCCCAGGCAGCGCCGGTTCTGTTCGCGATTGGGGGGGCACAGGGCGTCGCCTAAATGCACGACGCCGATATGTGGCGCGATGGCCGGGATCTGCTCGACGATTCGCGGATCGTGGCCCAAGTGATAGGTGTCGAAAGCCAGTTTCAAATACGGACTGCCGGCGCGGTCGATCAACGACATCGCCTCGTCGAGGCTTGTCAGGAAAGTCCACTCCTCAGCGCAGCCCGAATGCATCGGTTCAATGGCCAGCACGATTCTTAGTTCCTGCGCCAGCGGCAACAACTCGGCCAGAGCGCTGGCAAACAATCGACGGGCGTGGTTTTGGGTGTGCCCGTTGCGGGCACCGCTGTATACCACGAGGCAACCGGCTCCCATCGCGTCGGCCAGGTGAAGAGCTTCGCCGGCGTCGGCCAGGCTTTCGCGGTAACTATGGCCGTCGCTGCCGGTAAATCCGCCGGCCCATAGCAGGTTCGAGACGTTCAGGCCGCTGGCGGCCAACATCTCGATGCCCCTCTCTTCGCCGAAGTCGGCCAGCTTCTGCCGCCATACGCCGATTGCCTCAATCCCCGCCGCTTTGTACTGCGTGACGTCTTCTTCGAACGACCACCGAAAGGTCGTCATTTCATTCATCGACAAAGCCGCCATTCCGTACCCCCGCACTCTTCGCACCACGCAACGCCGACGGGGCGCAAGACCGGCCGCCATGTTAGGCTCCCTAGTATGGAAAAGCGACCCCGACGTGTAAAGCAATCCGCTTGGGATTGGGCCCGAGCGCCAGAGAATTGGGCTTATGGGCTAGAAGCTCAAGACAGCGAAGCGCGGACGCGACAGCGAGATGCTGGCAGTTTCCTAGCGGGCCGGCGCTTTGCGGGTCGGCGGCGCCTTTTCAAGCTTCCAGGCTGTCAGCCATTGCTCGTCGGCGCGCCGCAGGTGGAAGTCGGCCAGCAAGTGTTTCTCGAGATCGTTCATATGGCCGGCCCCGTAGAAAATGGCGATCTTCTTTTTCCCCGCGGCCAACTGTTCAGTCAGCTTGCCGAGCGCCACCTTGTTGCGCTCGCTGAGGATCGTCGAGCCTTTTGGGCCGTCCAACGCGTCCATGGCGCCTTCCATGGTCTCGAACTGCTCGGCCATCAATCGCTTCAACGAGCCGGCCCGGTCACGATCGAACAACGCGGCCAAGAAGTCGAACTCGCTGGTCTTGCTTTTTTGTTGCGACTGTTGGGCAATTGCCTGCCCCATCATGCGGGCGAACATGGTGAAGAAGCTCTCACCGCGATCGCTCATCGATTTGGAGAAATCATCGGGCGACATGTCGGCATGGATCATGTTTTTCTTGGTGTAGTCGACATATTCCAATTGGTGCTCGAGTTGCAACATGTCCTTGAGCCCGTTTTGCAGCATCGCGACCGGATGCCCCCCCGGCTTGGCCCCTTTGGGAACGCGCGTACCGGCCGGCGCTACCAACTCGTAGAGCACGGCGTCGTACTTCTCGAACAGCTTGTTGAGGTCCTCATAATAGGCCTTTTCTCCGACGTGGACGGCCCCCACCAGATCGACGGCCAGGTCAGCGTTCTCGGCGTCGTTGGAAACGAACCGCACCACCGAGGTTTGCAGCGCCACAAGCTCCCCCGACTTATCACGCTGTAAGCGGACGAATTTGGAACGCTCAGGGGCCGGGGCCTTGGCGGCGAGAACCGAGTGGCCCACCATCCCAGTCAACAAGGACAAGACAAGCAGAATGCTAGCAAGGTGCCGTGGTCGTGTCATGGCCGGCCATCCGTCAAGCGGGTCGCGAACAGCATGAGCAAACGCCCCCAAGTATACGTGGCTTCGCCCGAGTGGACAAACAAGCCCGACAGGATAAGCGGCGGTGGGTCTGCAGCGAGTGGTAGTATTTGGGTAGGGGTAGGGATCGACAGGGGTCACAGATGTCGAGGTTCAGATCGATCGCACCTGTAATATTTTCCATTTTATCCATTCTATCGAAAATGAAGACGAACAATCGGTTTTTTCGGTAGACCTTGCCTTTCTTACTTAATTCACGCCACAGGCAAGGCCGATATTACCGTCACACCCGATGCGCTGGCTTTCCGTGGTGGACGGAATGCGCAGGACTTTTGTGCGAGCCAAGGTGGATGTGAATCATGTTGATCAAACGCACGGCAACGTGGCTGTTCGCGTGGGGAGCCCTGCTGTGGGCTCCCATGGCCTTGGCGCAGGTTCCAGCCAATTCGAACCTTGAATACCAGACGACCAACCCGAGCTACGAGAATGGCAGCGCGCCGTTTGCCGAGTCGGAACCCCGTTCGCATCGACCGTTTGTTCCCTTTCACCCCACGACGGTCGAGCCCCAATGGCGATGGTTCGGACCGGCCGAAACGAGCAGTTACGGCAATGGACCGCGCGCGAAGGTCGGATGGTTCGGCAGTTACGAACGCTTGTTCTGGTCGCTTTCGGCGCCGGAAGTGGGATACGTCGGCAGCCTGACGGCGCCGCCGTCGATCCTCGAAACGAATAGCATCGGCCCGACAGTCGACAACAGCTTCATTGGAGCCATCGGCGCGTGGGGTAATCGGTTTGAAGTCGGCTTCATTGACGCGGACAACTACGGCTGGCTGGCCAGCGTGTTGGATCACGTAAATCAAGCGCAATTCCGCGCGGTGGAGGATCCTAACATACGGTTCAATGATCCAAACGGATTGTTGCACGCCTTTGTTCCCATCACGATTCCGGGCTTTGGGACGTTTAGCGAGGATATCGGCGAGTTGCCGACCAACTTCTCGATTCTCGCGATGAAGAACGTTCTGGTCCTCAATGGCCTGGAACTCATGCGGATGTATCGGGCTCCCCGCTTGCACAATGGCGGCTACTTTGAGCTTTTGTATGGCACACGATGGCTGCAGATCAGCGATACGATCAATATTCAAGCCGTCGGCCACGGAAACGTCCAGGAAACAGGGACCATCAGCCCGTTCGGTGTGGGGACGACCTTTTCGTTCTCCTCAAACATCCTGGACGGCAGCTCCTGGAGCACGCGCGTCATCAACAACCTGGTGGGCCCGCAACTCGGCGGCCGTTGGTCGCGTCAGCAGGGGCGCTGGGTGACCTCGGTCGAAGCGCGATTCCTCGCCGCCGCGAACTTTCAAAACGCCAGCCAGAAAACTCACTTGGGCGATCAAACTCTCATCAATCAGGCCGCGCTCGATGTTAACCTGACGACGCCCTTCCGGGGTCTCGGCACCAATACGCACCAATACAACACGACGTTCTCGCCGACCGGTGAGCTGCGCGCACAGGTGACTTGCCAGGTGAGCAGCAACGTGGGCTTGAAAGTCGGTTATACCGGCTTGATCGTGGGCGACATTTCGCGGGCCAGCAACCGCGTCGACTATAGCGGTCCCAACTTGATCAGCATCTTGCCCACGAACATCCACCAGATCTTCTTTTCCAACGGCCTCAATTTCGGCGTGGAAATCAATCGTTGAGACGATCGAAGCGGGGAAGCATGCAGCCCGACCACTCCCCCATTCGCAAGGGGGCAATTCGGCTGGGCCGCCAGTGCCCTGGCCAGGCTTGCGACGTTAGCAACAAGCACGTTCTTAGTTTTGAGGACTGAGTTCGCGCAGCTCTTCGAGCTCTTGGCTCAAGCGATGACGCAAGGGGCTTTCAGGACGCAACTCGTCCAGCAAGCTCTCTGCCTTGTCAATGCTCTCGCCAGTGATCTGGCTCTTGAACAATCGCGACCAACTTCGGGAGACCTCTTGCTCAGTAAGCACTCTCAAACCTCGCGAAGGGAGGAAACCGATCAGCCGACCTGCTACAAATCAATTCTAATGCGGATTGCCGCCGCCGACTAGCTCTGCCATCTTAAAGGATCTGTCGATGCGGCGATTTCGGCCGCATCGACGGGCCGATCTTCACGAGTGCAGGAACGCAGCAGATGGTAACGCTGGTGACGGGCGCAACGGGCCTGGTCGGCAACAACATCGTCCGCCGATTGCTGGCCGAGGGCAGCGCGGTGCGGGTTTTGACCCGCGAAAACGCCGATCCGCGGCCGCTGGCCGGCTTGGACGTGCAGATTGCGCACGGAGACGTGCGAGACCCCCAGGCCATCGCCCGGGCCGTCCAAGGAACGTCTTGCGTGGTCCATGCCGCCGGATACGTGCACATCGGTTGGCACGGGTGGGATCGGGCGCGGGCGATCAATGTCGAGGGCACGCGTCATGTGGCCCAGGCGGCTCGCGCCCAAGGCGTCAAGCTGGTGCACGTCTCGAGCCTCGACGCGTTGGGCTCGGCCACGCGCCAGCGGCCGGCCGACGAAGAGACCGCGCCGGTTGGCGGTGTGCTGTGTCCTTACGTCGTGACCAAACGAGAAGCCGAACAAGTCATCTTCGAACTGGTCGCCGAGGGTCTCGACGCCAGGATCGTGAATCCCGGATTCGTGGTTGGGCCCTACGATTGGAAACCTTCCTCGGGCCGCATGTTGCTTTCCGTAGCGAAGGGCTGGGGTTTGTTCGCGCCGTTGGGTGCCAACAGCTACTGCGACGTTCGCGACGTTGCCTCGGGCGTTCTCGCGGCCGCCGGCCGTGGCCAACCTGGCCGCCGTTACATTCTCGGCGGCGAGGTGCTCACGTATTTCCAGGCCTGGCGCGTTTTCGCCGACGTCACCGGCGGCACGCCGCCGGTGTTTCCGCTGGGTCCTTTCAACCGCATGGCCGCCGGATATTTTGGCGACTTCGTTGCAAAGCTCACCGGTCACGAGCCCGACGTCAACTCGGCGGCCACGGCGATTTCGGCGCAAATGCGCAACTTCTCCAGCGCACGCGCCGAGCAGGAATTGGGCTACCGGCCACGTCCCTTGCGCGAAGCCGCCGCCGACGCCTGGACCTGGTTCCGCCAGAACGGTTACGCGTGACGAGTCGTCAAGCTGGAATCCGGCGCCACGAACGCACTGGCGCGATCCGAAACCGACGCAGGATGGTGCCCGTTGCCGTGGATGACGGACGCCAAGTACCGTGGGTCGATTTTTTCCAGTTCTTCGGCCACCGCGTCCACCGTGTCGCGCATCTGAGCTTCGGTATGGTCCGAAGTAATAAAGAATCGCAGGCGAGCGGCCTTTTCTTCCACGGCCGGGTGCAAAATGGGCTGCACGTTGATGCCCCGCTCGAACAACGCCTGGGACAGCCGCAGGCAATCCATCGAGTTTCCCATGATCACCGGCACGACGGCCGAGCCCTGGCTCATGCCGGTGTTCAACCCGCGCTCGCGCGCCAAACTCAGGAACAACGACGCCCGCTCGTGCAATCGCGTCAGCCGCTCGGGCTCCGCTTCCAATAGTCGAATAGACGCCAAGGCCGCCGCGGCGTTTCCGGGATTGATTCCACCGGCAAACACAAATCCCGGCGCGGTGTACTTCAGATACTCGATCAACTCCCGGCTGCCGGCGATGTAGCCGCCGCAACTGCCGAACGCCTTGCTCAGCGTGCCCATCCAAATGTCGACGTCCTGGCGGGGAATATCGAAATACTCGCCGACTCCTCGGCCGCCAGCCCCCAACACGCCGATCGAATGTGCTTCGTCGATGTACAACAGCGCCTTGTGGCGCTTCTTGACTTCGACAAAGTGAGGCACGTCGGCGATGTCGCCGTCCATGCTGTAGATGCCTTCAATGGCGATCACCACGCGGCGATATGTGGAACGCAGCTCGGCCAACAGCTTGTCGAGCGCTTGCCAATCGTTGTGTGGGAAGGCTCGGCGGCGCGCGCCTGATAGAATCGCACCCTGCACGATGCTGTTATGGGCCAGCGCATCGTGCAAGATCAAGTCGCCTGGGCCGAACAGGTGGCCCAACGTAGTTTCGTTGGTCGAGTGGCCGCCGACAAACACGATCGACGCCTCGGTGCCGACGAATTTGGCAATCGCCTGTTCCAGTTCCAGGTGCAGTGGTTTTTCACCCGACACGAGCCGGCTGGCCGAAACACTCGTGCCATAACGGTCGATGGCCCGCTTGGCCGCGGCCGCTACGCGCGGATCTCCGGACATTCCTACGTAGTTGTAACTCGAAAAGCTCACCATCTCGCGGCCCGCGATCCGCGTGGTGTCCTTGATCACCCGCTCGTGAACTTTGAAGTAGGGATTCATCAATCCGGCGTCGCTGATTTCCTGCATGGTGCGCCGCAGTCTCAAGTACTCGGGAAAGCACTCGAAACGATAGGTTTCCGGCGGGATCTCGCGCACGACTTCGCGCTCGTTGCGGGACCGCGGGGCCGGTCCGAGGTAGGTTTCGACGGCGGCCGTCACTTCGCGACAGGTTTCAATTTGTTGTAACACATCCTCGGGAAAGCGACCGCCGTAGGTTTCCTCCAGCGAGGCGATGATTTCCATCCGTTCCAGCGAGTCGAGCCCTAGCTCGACAATCGAGCTGTCGAGCGTGATGCCGACGGCCCGCTCTTTGGCCACTCGCGTGACGTGCTCCATCACGATTTGGGCGGTGCTTGCCGTCGGAATCTGGCCGCCACTGCCACCCATCGCGGCATTGCCAAGACTTCCCGTGGTGGTGGCTCGGTATTCAGCGCGCGGGACGGGCTCGGCCGGGGCCGAGGCGGCAACGGTCTCGGCGTCGGTGGACCGCCGGCGCGGAATCGGCCTCGCGTCGCTCTCCCAAGCGCGCCATTCAGCCAGGGTCTCCAGCGTGCCGTCGAGGAACCCGTTCTGGCAGGCGTGACGCTGGATTTTTCCGCTGGATGTCTTGGGAATGCTGCCGGCCTTGACCAGCGCGATGGCTTCGACTTGCAGTTCGTGTTCCGCGGCGATATCGCGGCGAATCGACTCGAAGACATCGTCCAGGTCGCGTTGCTGCCGACGTTCGACCTCGTGCACGACGACCAGCCGCTCCGTGTCGGCTATGTCCACCGTAAAAGCCGCTCCGTTGCCCGGGCGCAGCCGCGGGTGGGCCTTGCCCACGGTCAGTTCAATGTCTTGCGGGTAGTGGTTCAGTCCGCGGACGATGATCAGGTCCTTCAATCGGCCGGTGATAAACAGCTCGCCGTCTTGCATGAATCCCAAGTCGCCGGTGCGCAAGAACGGTCCCTCGCCGGAATCGTTCAGATACGCGTGGAAGGTGCGCTCGGTTTCCTCGGGCCGGTTCCAATAGCCTTGGGCCACGCTGGGGCCCGAGACCCAGATTTCACCGACCTGGTCGGGCGGCACCAGGGTCATGTTTTCCGGCTGAGCGATGATGATCCGCTGGTCAAGCAAATTGCCGCCGCTGCCGACCAGCTCGCGGGCCCCCTCCTCGTCGGCAAGCGCGTCGACAACCTGGTTGTTTTCCAACGACTCGGCATCGAACGTGCGCACCACCGGCAAGGCCGCCTTAAAGCCACCCGACACGATCAGCGTTGCCTCGGCCATGCCGTAGCACGGGTAAAACGCCTCGCGGCGAAAACCCACCGGCTCGAACATTTTCGTAAACTGGTCGATCGTTTCGGCCCGCACCGGCTCGGCGCCGTTGAACGCCAGGCACCAGCGGCTGAGATCGAGCGAGTCACGCTGATCGGGCGTGATTTTGCGAACGCACAAATCGTAGGCGAAATTCGGTCCTCCGCTGATGGTGCAGCGATAGCGCGAAATCGCCTTCAGCCAACGATACGGCTTCTGCAAAAACGACATCGGTGAAAGCAGCACATTGGCCTGGCCAATGTACATCGGCTGCAAGATGCCGCCGATCAAACCCATGTCGTGATAGCTGGGCAGCCAGAACACGCCGCTTCCGCTGCGCGTGTGCTCGAAGGCGTAGGCAATTGACGCCGAATTGTGCATCAGGTTGGCGTGTGTCAGGATCACGCCCTTGGGCGTGCCGGTTGAGCCGGAGGTATATTGCAAGAATGCCAGCGTGTCGCCATGCACGTCCGGCTGCGTCCACTCGTTCTCGGTCCCCTCGGCAAGTTGATCGGTGCACAACCAGGCCATCTTTTTCAGGTCGGGCGTCTGGTCGAGCACCGGCTGCACGCGTTCCCAGACCGGAAACGTGGTGAGCGCGATTTTGGCCTGCGCATCGTCGGCGATGGCTTGAATTCGCGACAGCGACCGATTGCGCCGTGGAGGATAAGCGGGCACTGCCACCACGCCGGCATACAGACAGCCGAAGAATGCGGCAATAAAGTCCAGCCCGGCCGGGTACAGCAATAACGCCCGTTCCCCTTCCAGGTTCATGGCTTGCAGCCGGGCCGCCACCGCCCGAGCCAGGCGATCGAGATCCTGATAGCTGAGGTGGAGTTCTTCCGTTTCGCCGTCAACCAGGTAAGTAAACGCGCGGTCGTGGGCCTGATGCGAGGCTCGATGCCGCAGCAGATCGACAAGATTCGATGGACCGAAAAACGATCCCGGCAAATGATCCAGATGCACGGCTGATTTAACTCTCACCAAAAAAGATCGAGTGCAGCTAGGCAAACTCACTTACGCATCGCAGTCTATCCATCCATTTACCATCGGTTCGCGCATCCCCTGGGCAGGACATCGTCTTTGGCGGCCGGTGTTGCTTTTCACGTGGCGGAGCCGATGAGCGTCCAAAGCTAAGTCGCCATCGCTGCAAAACGGCTAACTGCAACAATTGCTCCAAGTTAAACCGAAAACCCGCATCGCCGCCTCAAGTTACCACGATTGTCAGCAGCGTTCAACGACTTGAACGCCTATATGCATGTTCATAGACCCCAATATACCCAGATTAACGCGCTGGACGACGCAACTCGCGACTCCGATAAGCCCGAGTCCACCAAAAATGGACGCTTGGGGCACAAAGGCTTGGCGACCTCGCCGCGGGGGCTTCACAGGTGCGGGCGCGGGATTCAGGTCCAATCGAGGCCGGTCAGTTTCTTGATTCGGTTTGCGTAGTCGCCCAGCAGGCCCCCGATCACCGTCCATCCGCCACGTTGCAGGATCTCGATATCGCCCTGCGGGTTGATGCGGATTTTGCTCTTATCGGTGACGCCCGCGGCACGAAGCTGTGGAATCTCGTTGGAATCGGTCAACTTCAAGAGTGTTGCACCGGTGATTTCGACAAATTTCATGCCTGCTCGCCATCCAAGAAAGTTGCAGTCAAACAGCGCGCTATCATAGTCGATCGCCAAGGCAAATTGAACAACCCGGGCGATCGAATTCGCACATTCTCAGGTCGGGGTTCGCGCCGCCAGGGTTGA
>JBGQHN010000154.1:0-9785 GCA_041497975.1 Planctomycetia bacterium
ATTCCGCTGGCCGCCGGCGTGCTGGTTCCCCTGGGCGGATTTCGTCTGCCAGGAATCGCGGCGGCGGCGGCGATGGCGCTGTCAAGCGCCTCGGTCGTCACCAACAGCCTGCTGTTGCGCGCGCGTAAATTGCAGTGAGCGCCCGCGCCGCGCGCGTTTGAAAAAAAGTTTCCGCCGCGCGCCAGAAAATCAAAACTGAACTTGCGAATCTCGACGCAATACGTACTATAATGGACACAACCAAACGATTTGGTTTGGTCCCGCGGCGAGTTTGCCGTTCGAACAGTGCCGTCCCCAGCTCGGCAGCGAACAGGGCAACCGCCGACAACATGAAGTTAGGAGGACGTACGGTGGCCAAGAAGAAGAAAGCTGCGAAGAAGTCAGCCAAGAAGCCCGCGAAGAAAAAGAAGGGCAAGAAGAAGTAGGCCGACTCGGGTCCGCGCGACCCACCGCGCTAACGCGAATACCGACGAGAAAGGGGCGTCCCGGCTGCTGGGGACGCCCCTAGCTTTTTGATGGCGTCCTGGTGCCCGCGCGATCTGTCGAGCGCTCGGGGCCAGCCACAATCGTCCATTCAGTCGGACGGGAAGGGCACCGCGTCGCCGTTGATCTCCGCCAGCGCGTTGCGCGCGGCGCGCTGCTCAGCTTCTTTCTTGTTTCGCCCCCACGCCGCTTGGAACTGCGAACGGCCAATTTGCGCGGAGATTTTGAAGCACTTGCTATGGTCGGGACCTTTTTCGTCAAGCAGCTGGTAGGTGGGCGTGGAGCCGTTTTCGCGCTGCGCTAGCTGTTGCAACAGCGATTTGTAATTGCCCCCCAATTCTCCGGCGGCCGCAAGTTCGATCTCGGGGCCGATGAAGCGGACAATGAATTCTCGCACGGCCGGGTCGCCGCCGTCCAAATAAATGGCCGCGGCCAGCGATTCGAACACGTCGGCCAACAACGACGGCGGAACGCTCGGATGGGAACTCATGCCCTTGCCGAGAATCAGGAATTCCTGCAATCCCAAGGCTTCGCTGATCTTGGCGCACGTTTGCCGGCTGACAACCACGGACTTGATCTTGGTCAAGTCGCCTTCCAAATAATCGGGATATTGCACATAGAGAATCTCGCAAACCACCGCCCCCAGAATGGCGTCGCCCAAAAACTCCAGCCGCTCGTTCGAGGCCAGCCGGTGTTGGGCCCCCGAGGCATGCGTCAGCGACGAAGCCAAGAGCGCCTTGTCGCGAAATACGTAACCAATGCGTCGCTCGCACCGCTCCAGTTCAGGAATCTGGGCGTCCGTTAGCGGCGAACGGACGGTATGCACCATGAGCATCAGCCTTTACGCAAGATCCGGAAAGATGCTAGATTTATCTACGTAACCCTAGCCAAGCCAGCGGTTTTTGTCAATCTTAGAGTATCCCTGCCGGAGGCCGTCGCCCCGCTATTGCCCCCACGCCGGGCGCATCGAAAAATATCCTGAATGGTCAAGATCTGGTAGTTTGACGACGAACTAGCCCGGGGCGAACTCATCCCCCATCCATTGCGTAGCAAAAGGGAACGGTCGTTTGCACTTTCGCCGTCAAAACGATTAGTTCCCCTTACAACAACTGCTCTTCAATCGTTACTCAAGGAGGACTGCCATGTCCGTCAGTAGGTTGCGCGGCAAATCTCGAATTCTGGTTCCTTTAGCACTCTTGGCGGCCCTGGGCGCCGGCCTGGCGATCGAGCGCAGTGGCGCCATCGGCGAAGAGCCCAGAAAAGAGGTGAACCCTGCTTCGCTGCGCCATGCGCAGGAACTGTCCGAGGCCTTTAATAATGCCGCTGATATCGCCTTGCCCAGCGTGGTGACGATTCGCAGCAAGATAAAAGCCCGCCCGGTGGCCAAGGGCCGCGGCACGACTCCGCGCGGCGAGAATCCTTTCAAGGGAACGCCGTTCGAAGACTTCTTCAACGATCGCAATTTTGAGGGTCGCGGTTTTGGGGATCTCAGTCCCGACCGCATGCCCCGCCAAGGCATGGGTTCGGGCGTAATTATCGATTCCTCGGGCGTGGTCCTCACGAACAATCACGTTGTTGAAGGGGCCGACGAAGTCATCGTCCACTTGGCTGACGGCCGCGAATTCAAGGCCGAGGATATCAAAACCGACGATCAAACCGATCTCGCCGTGCTGCGGATTCGCAAGGCGGGAACCTTGCCGGCGGCCACGATGGGCGACTCCGACAAGCTGAAGATCGGCGATTGGGTGATGGCGATCGGAAATCCATTCGAGCTCGAACAAACGGTCAGCGCCGGCATCATTAGCGGCCTGGGCCGCGAGATCGGCGCCGCCAAGCGTGCTCGCTTCTTGCAAACCGACGCGGCCATCAATCCGGGCAATTCCGGCGGACCGCTGATCAATTTGCGCGGCGAAGTGGTCGGCATCAACACCGCCATCGCCACCGACAACGGCCGTTTCCAAGGCGTCGGCTTCGCCATTCCAGTCAACGTGGCCAAGTGGGTCACCGGCCATTTGCTCGAGAAGGGTTCAGTGCAACGCGCCTACCTGGGCATCGGCATGGATGAGATGAGCCCGGAACTGGCTTCGAAGTTTGGCGCGAAACGGGGTGAGGGCGTGCTCGTGGCGCAGGTGTTTCCGAATACCCCGGCGTCCAAGGCTGGCTTCCAGCCGGGCGACGTCATCACCAAGTTTGGTGGCCAGAAGGTGAAAGACCGCAATGACCTGCAATCGATGGTCGAGCGGACACCGCTGGACACCAAGCAGGAAGTCGAAGTGCTCCGCGACGGCAAGGCCGTGACGCTCGAGGTCATGGCCAAGTCGATGCCCAAGGATTTTGGCGTCCTCGATCGTCCGGATCGGCCCAGCAAAAGCAAGTCCGAGGATTCCGCGAGCTACGCAGCGGATGAATTGGGCCTGGAAGTCGGCGATTTGGCGTCCGATCGGGCCGCCGAACTTGGCTATCAAGGCGAAAAGGGCGTGCTTATCACTCAGGTCGACCGCGAAAAGGTCGGCTTTGACAAGGGACTGCGCGAGGGCATGCTGATCGTGAAGGTGGACAAGAAGGCCGTAACGAACGTGGAAGAATTCAAAGCGGCTCTCAAGGGCCAGTCTCTGAAGGAAGGCATTCTTCTGTTGGTTCGAGTTCCCACGGGCGCCAACCGCTTCGTGCTCTTGAAGGAGTAAGCGTCCGACGCCATTCGGAAAAACCTGAGGTACGTTATTCAAAGGGGCGCCCCCGCCAGGGGCGCCCCTTTTCGTTGTGCCGCGGACCAACCCGCTTTGACACGCCCGCCCGCGGTCACGATACTCACGGATTCGATCCATCAGAACCTCCATGCGCGGGCAGCCAAACGGTTTTCGGCGGCGTCGAGTCGTGCTGAGGGCTGAGGAGTTACCCGCCGCCGCGTAGCGCCGAACACTACTGCCATGACCAATACCCTCTATCTGCCGGAATTGCGCGAAATGCTGGCCGAGCACGACACGGCCGAATTGCGCGAGTTCTGCGTCGCCCTGCACCCGGCGCGCACGGCCGAATTCATGGAGGGACTGACCGCCGCCGAGGCCTGGGCTGTGCTGGAACATGCGGACGAGGCCACGCGTGCAGAAATCTTCAGCTACTTCGACCGCGACAAGCAGGTGGAAATCATCGAATCGGTGGATCGCTCGGCCATCGGCAAGCTGATCTCCAATTTGCCGCCCGACGACCGCGTGGACATTCTCAAATCCGTTCAACCCGAAATCGTCGACGAGGTTTTGCCCTTCATTCGCCCGCGCGACCGCCGCGACATTTTGCGGTTGCGGTCGTTTCCCGAGGGAACGGCCGGGGCCATGATGACCACCAACTACGCCAAGATCGGCGAAGGGTTGACGGTCCGCGAGGCCCTGGAGGAAATCGGCAGCCAGGCCGAGGACTTGGAAACCATTTACTACGTGTACATCGTCGACGATCACGAGCATTTGCGCGGGCTGGTGTCGGCGCGGCAGCTATTGTCGGCGATCGGCAAGCCTTCGGCAAAGGTCGCCGACTTGATGGAACGCGATCTGGTGACGGTGGAAGTCGGCGACGACCAGGAAAAGGTCGCGCAAGAAGTCGCGCGCTACGATTTGCACGCGATTCCAGTGGTCGACGCCGAACGCCACATGCTGGGAATCATTACGCACGACGACGTGATCGACGTGGTAAGCGCCGAAGCGTCGGAAGACGTCTACCGCATGGCCGCTGTTGAGCCGCTCGTCGAACACTATCTCGAAGCCAGCGTGCGCACGATTTGGTGGAAGCGCTCAATATGGCTTGCCTGGCTGTTTCTGGTCGAAATGCTCACGCTCAGCGTGCTGGCCGGTTTCGAGCACTCGATCGAGCGTATCGTGGCCCTGGCGTTTTTCGTCCCCCTGTGCATCGCCACGGGCGGCAACTCGGGGGCACAGGCCGCCACCCTGATCACGCGGGCGATTGCCTTGGGTCAGATCTCGCCGGGCGATTGGTGGCGCGTGATTCGCCACGAACTGGCCATCGGGATAGCGCTGGGACTGACGCTGGGGTGCATGGGATTTGTTGGCGGATACCTTACGCCCAGCGACAGCCTGGGTGGATCGAGTCCCTTTGTGTTCGCCCTGGTTATTGCCCAAGCCGTTACCGTAATCTGCCTGTGGGGCACGCTAGTGGGGTCGATGCTGCCGTTGGTCTTTCGGCACTTCGGCATCGATCCGGCCTATGCCTCGAGTCCGTTCGTGGCAACGTTCGTGGACGTGACGGGAATTCTAATTCTTTTTTCGCTGGCGCAAGTGTATTTGTTTTGACGTGCAGACCGCCTGGCGGCACGAACCTGATGTGGGTGGCAGGGGTCTTAGAGGACGCATTTTGGATTTTGGGTTCAATCCACAATCCAAAGTCGAAAATCCAAAATCGTGGGTGACTTGCATGGCCCAACTCGGCGTCAATATCGATCACGTAGCCACCGTCCGCCAGGCGCGGCGGACTACCGAGCCCGACCCGGTATGGGCCGCCGCGCTGGCCCAATTGGGCGGGGCCGACGGCATCACGCTGCACCTGCGGGAAGACCGCCGCCATATCCAGGACCGCGACTTGCGCGTGCTGCGCGAGACGGTTACCGTGAAATTGAACCTCGAGCTGGCCTCCAGCGCCGAGATCGTCGCCATCGCCTGCCAGACCCGGCCCGACCAGGCCACGCTCGTGCCCGAAAGGAGGGAGGAAGTAACCACCGAGGGCGGTTTGGACCTGATCGCCAATCATTTGGCCGTCGCAGGCGCAATCGCCGGCCTGCGCGACAGCGGAATCGGCATCAGCCTGTTTCTCGATCCCGATCCGCGGCAAATCGACGCTGCCGCCAAACTCATGGCCGACGCCGTTGAATTGCATACCGGGCAATATGCGCTGGCGGTTGGCGAAGAACAGCAAGCGGCTGAACTAGCCAAGCTCGAGCGCGCCGCCGGGCAGGTCCGTTCTCTGGGCATGGTGCTGCATGCCGGACACGGCCTGACCTATCGCAACGTCAAGCCGATCGCCGCACTGAGCGGCATATCGGAACTCAATATCGGCCACAGCATTGTCGCTCGGGCGATCATGGTCGGTTTCCAGCAAGCCGTGCGTGAAATGAAGAATCTAATCTCGTGATCGACAAATCGGCCCGCCGCCGGCCGATTGCATGCCCGAGGGCCAAGCGGCTATGATGCCTGCGTTGCGACCATTGCTGTTACCGCTCGCCGTGAGCCGATTCCAATGACCACCAAGGGTGAAGCATTCGCCGGGCTGTCCGTGGCCATTACCACGCCGTTTCGCGATGCGGCCGTGGACTATGAGGCCTTGCGGGCGCAAGTCGAGTTCCAAATCGCGGCCGGCACGATCTGCTTGTGTCCGGTCGGCACGACCGGCGAGTGCCCCACGCTCAGCCATGAAGAGCACGAACGGGTGATCGCCTCGGTGGTCGAGTTTGCCGCCGGGCGCACCAAGGTGATGGCCGGCACCGGCAGCAACAGCACGGCCGAAGCGATGCGGCTGACGAAGTTCGCCGAAAAACACGGCGCCGACGCGGCCCTGGTTGTCGCGCCATATTACAACAAGCCGACGCAAGAAGGCTTTTACCTCCACTACAAGGCGCTGGCCGAAGCGGTCTCTCTGCCGATCTGTGTCTATAACATTCCCGGCCGCACCGGCAAGAACATCGAGCCCGAGACCATCGCCCGCATGGGCGAGTTGCCCAACATTACGATGGTCAAGGAAGCCACCGGCTCGATGGACCAGGCGTCGCAAATCCTTGCGCTTTCGAACTTGACGCTGCTCAGCGGCGACGACAGCCTGACTTTGCCGTTGATGGCGATCGGTGCCCGCGGCGTTATCTCGGTAGTGGGCAATATCGTTCCGCGGGACGTTATCGCGATGGTCAAGGCCTTCGATTCGAACGATCTCGCCGCGGCACAACAGTGGCACCGCAAGCTGTTCCCCCTGTGCCGCGACATGCTCGGATTGGCAACCAACCCCATTCCGATCAAAGCAGCCATGCGGCTCCTGGGCCGCGACACGGGCCAACTCCGCATGCCCATGACTCCGCTAGACCGTGATAGCGAAGCGAAGCTCCGCAACACGTTGAGCAAATACGGGTTGTTGTAGCCGCATCGCGGGCCTCTGCGCACGCCGTCCGCCCGGCGCCAGCCGTTTTTCCCACATCGCCCGCACAGAGCGTCTCGCCGGAAAGTTTGGCAGCCTAGGGGGGCTGTTTTAGCCCTGACCTATACTTGAAATGGTAGGCGCATTTCTATCCGTCCTTATGAACCGATATGGTCACATGACCCTCTTGCAAACGTGGTCATTCTCGCTTTCGGCCGCCGTGCTATTGGCCGTGATGGCTGCGCTGGGCTACCTGCTGGGGTGCCGACAGCGTCGGATGCGGACCAAGGTCCAAGGCGATCATCGCAGCGAAGTGATGCGCGCTCTGGCGGTGGCCCAGGAACTCGAATCGATCGCCGGCCGGCTGCGCTTGGCTTTCAGCGTTCACCTGCCGGCAATCGCCAGGTTCCGGCGGATATTGAATCGTCTGGAGTCCGCGCCGGGCGCCAGTTGGCACGACTTGTGCGATCGCGCCGATGAGCTGCTCAAGCCCACGATCCGATTGGGCACCGAAATCTCGCACGGCTATGCCGAGATCCTGCGGCAGATGGCGCACCTGGCGTCATTCGCCGAGCTGCGCGCCGACCCGCTCACTGGCATCAACAATCGCCGCGCTTTCGACGAGTCGTTGGTGGCCTTGCTGGCGGAGCAGAACCGATATCCGGCGCCGTTTTCGTTGGCGATGATCGACGTGGATCGCTTCAAGCAAGTCAACGACCAGCACGGCCACTTGCGCGGCGATCGAGTGTTGCAGGACTTAGCCCAAATTCTGAAGGCCGAAGTGCGCGACTGTGATCTCTTGGCCCGTTTTGGCGGCGAGGAGTTTGCGATTCTCATGCCGCGAACGGAACTGCATGCCGCTTGCAACCTGGCGGAGCGCATTCGCGCGAAGGTCGCGTCGAACATGCCGATCAACGTCAGCATCGGCCTGGCCGCGTGGCTGCCCTCCGATACTGCCAGCACTTTGCTTTCCAGGGCCGACAACGCCATGTACGCGGCCAAGGACGGAGGTCGCAACAGCGTGCATATTCACGAAGGAACCTCGGGCCGCATCGTTGGCATCCGTACCACGTCGGACAAAAAACCGGAGGCCACGGCGTCTAGCGAGCCCGCTATGGCCTTGGCACCTGCCGTCGTGCCGGCGGTTTTGCCGGGACTCCAAAGCAAAGCTTGCTAAACGGAGCATGAATCTCGAAGGCACGCGACCGCCCGCGAGGCGCGTGCGTGGAAGCGAACGATGCGACGGCTTCTTGAACGAATCGGCAACTTCTGCGGGTCCGAAGGCGGTGTTACGTCAGTCGAATACGCAATCCTGCTGGCGCTGTTACTGGCCGTCTCCCTGTCTGTGGTTCCGCGCCTCGGCGCAACCAGCTTCATCGTGTTCCACAGAACCTCCGTGTCGCTTAAACACGGTTCCTGATAACCAGGACATCCCGGCGTCTGCTGTTCGCATTCAAATAGCTCAACCCGAGCGGCGTGGCTTGCACCCGCGGGCCTTAGCGTGCGGGCAATCGTTGCGGAAGCGGGACGCCGGCCGGTACAATCGCCGGTTGTCGTATTGTCGGCGCGAGACAGGAATGTCAGGCAGCGGTCCCATGGACTTCGAACTCAACCCCCCGCGGCAAGCCACGCAAGGCCTGGTGGAAATCGGCAGTTTTTCCGCCCGCGACTGCCAGGGCATGACGCGGCGGGCGTTTGTGAAAGCCGGAGCGCTGGCGTTGGGCTCGCTGGCGGCGCCGACCGGTGCCTTGGCCAGCGAGCCGGCCAAGGCACGCTCGGTCGTGCTGGTTTGGCTGTGGGGTGGTCCCAGCCAATTGGACACATTCGATCCCAAGCCACACGCCCCGTCAGCGTATCGTGGACCATTCTCCACAATCGGCACGCGTACGCCGGGCGTGCGGTTTTGCGAATTGTTGCCGCAATTGGCCCAGCGCAGCGATCGCTTTTCGCTTGTGCGCACCAACCGCAATCTGAGCGCCGATCATCTGGTGGGCGGGTCGATCGCGCTGTGCGGCGGCGCGGCCCAACCCACTCAGTATCCGCCCAACTTCGGCTCGATCGTGGCCCGCCATCGCGGCGACTCCCCGTTGCCGCCGTTTATCTCGATGAGTCGCGGGCCGGTGGCCGATGGCCGCGCGCCGATGGACGGCTATGGCGGTGGGGTATGGGGTAAGGGATATGATCCCTTTCTACTGAGTTGCTCCGAAGACGGCGACGTGGAAGTGCCCGCTCTCAAGCTGCTCGACGGACTGACGCCCGCGCGGCTGTTTGATCGAGAGTCGCTGGTCGCCGAGCTTGACCAGCAGCGGCGCTCGTTGGACGGTGTCGCGGCGCGGCGTTGGACCGACAGCCATGCCCGGGCCCATGCCCTGTTAACCTCCGCCCAGGCCCGCGGGGCGCTCGACTTGTCGCGCGAAAGCCCCGCGCAGCAAGCCCGCTACGGCCACACTTCGTTCGGTCAAAGCTGTCTTTTGGCCCGACGGCTGGTCGAGGCCGGAGTGCCCTACATCCAAGTCAATTGGAGCCAATACGTCGAGCTTGGCCCGCCCCCCTACGGCTTCGGCTGGGACACCCACGCGCATCACTTCAACATGATGGCCGACCGCCACTTGCCGATTTTCGATCGGGCCTTCTCGGCGTTTCTTGACGATTTGTCCGAGCGCGGATTGCTGGCCAGCACGCTGGTCGTGTGCATGGGCGAGTTCGGACGCACCCCCAAGATCAACAATCTGGCCTCGCGCGACCACTGGCCGGATTGCTACTGTTCGCTGTGGGCCGGCGCGGGCATTGCACCGGGTCGGGTCATCGGCGAGAGCGACGCCCGCGCTGAGCAACCGCGCACCGAGCCAGTTTTTCCCGCCCTGGTGGGCGCCACGATGTTGGAGCTGGCCGGCATCAATTCCGCCGTGCGCGCCGAACTGAGAGTTTTGGAAGGGGCTCGCGTCATTCATGAACTTTTGTAAGCGATTCTTGCTCGGCGCGTGCGGCGTGCTGGCCTTGACCGCCGGCGCAACGGACGCGCTCTTTGCGGGCGCGCCGACGCGACTGACGCACGACGGCCGGCTGAAGCGCGACGCGCGGTTCGTTCGCGGCGGCAGCCAGATCGTCTACTCGGTAGTCGAAACACCCATTCTCATGCGACTCACGCGGCTGGATCTGGGTTCCGGAAAAATCGCAAG
>JBGQHN010000155.1:0-9780 GCA_041497975.1 Planctomycetia bacterium
CGGATAAGCAGACACGGTTGCAAAACTCAGGAACTCCCAACGAGTCGGGCGCCGCCAAGCCAATGCCGGCCGGCTCAGTCAAGTCGCCCGCGGCAGCCAGCGCGGATGATCCGCGCCGCGGTCCTGCAATCCACGCGTTATTTGCCGTGGGTGACCCCCGTCGCTATCCATGACCCAAATCGCCGGCGCGCCGCCGGTCGCCGCGCGACAGAAAACGATGTGCCGGCCATCGGGTGACTCGCTGGCGCGGAAGTCCCACACCGGCGGATCGCTGTGGGTCAAGGCGGTCACGCGGCCGGAACGGGGATCCAGCCGACAGATTTCGGTGCCGCCGCGGGCCAGCTCGGGCTTGTAGTCGCGGTTGAAGTGATCGACGTCGGGCCGCTGTGGCTGAAACTCCCAAGGCACCTTCGAGCCGCTCAGCCGGCGCGGGAACAGTATGCCGCCGTCCCGCGTCCAACTGGGCACGTTCGACCCGCCCCCGCGTGTCTCGGGACTTCCGTAGGTGGCGCCAAACCACATCGCCTGCCCGCTGGTTAACACGCGGTGTTGGCTGCCATCGGCGCCTCCGACGCAGACGTCGGCCCAGTCGTGAGCCGGATCCCGCAAATAATGACAGTCGACATACACGACCCATTTTCCATCGGGCGACCAGGCGGTGCCGAAGTACAGATGCTCGGCCTGTGCGGCGATGCCAGCGCGATTGGAGCCGTCGACGTCGCTCGTCCAGACCTGATAGCCTTGCGGGCTGGCAAGATGATAGGCCACCCGCTGGCCGTCCGGGCTGAGGCTCAGGCCGTACGGAAGCCCCTCGCCCGCACGCGTGAACTCGCGCGCATCGGTGCCGTCGAGGCGGACGCTGTAAATCTGTCCGACCTTGTTGCGCACGACCTGGATCAGAATGCGGTCGTCATTCAACAGCAGGGCGGGCGTGACAAAGGGCGCCAGGCGCTCGCTGGCACAAATCTCATCCAGCGCGCCCGTTTCCAGGTTGTGTATCCACAGGTGCGTGGGCGTCTGCGTGTAATACTCCTCGAACGACCGCCCGGGGCCATCGCGCCTGGGCTCCATGCTCAAAAAGACGACGCGGTGTCCGTCGGCAAAGCTCGGCCCGGGCTGCCAGGTCGCCTGGCCCGGCACTTGGAAGTCGAAGTAGCGCAGGCCGCTGCCATCGGCATTGACGATTGCGGTCTTGCCCTGGGAGGTGAAGAAAAATCGGGCGGGCAACTTTCCCCCTTCGTCGCCGGAGTCCGCGGCTCCAAATCGGGGTGAGATGGCAAGCGCCGCCGGGAACGCGGCCAAGGCCAGAAATTCTCGGCGGCGAAGCCTCGGCCGCGAAACTATGCTCGACAGCGATTGTGCGGACATCGGCAACTTGCTCCTGATCCTGGAAAAAGCTGCCCCTTATTGTAGTCATGCTTTGCCGCCACGCTGCGCCCTGCTGAGCTAGACTTGCAGAAGAAGTTTGTTGGTAAGAAACCCGTTGGCCTACGGCGCGAGGTTACTCAACATGGTCTGGGCCGGTTTGGTTCAATGCCCTAACTGCGGGTCACCGATCGATACGGACGCGTCCGTCTGTCCATACTGCTGCTCGGCGATCCCGCGCTCGGCGCCCTGGCGCGGAGTTTTTGTCGGCGAGTGGTGGTGGACCTACGTCGCCATCTTCGCCGGATTGGCGATGTTCGTCGTGACCCTGGTCAGCGACACGTGGTTCGAGACGCACTGGACTAAGCAGTTGCTCGACACGATCGTGGACTTGCACCGCTAGCGCGCAGGAAGTTACTTTCTACAGAGCGCAAAATTGCGCAGCGCTAACCGTCGAGGGCAGCTATTTTTAGTTGACGCGGTGGGCCGAAGTGGTAGTCTGGCGTGATGCTGACTACTGCGCGCGCTGCTGGTCGTGGACCGAGGGTCGAGCGCGGAATGCGGCGCTATTGTGGCTGAACAAAGTTGCCTGCAATCAGCGGAGTGCTGCTGCAACGTCAACGCTCGGAGACGACCAACCACGAGACCACCGCCATGCCCAAGTATGTGATCGAACGCGAAATGCCCGGCGCCGGACGATTGACTGCCGATGAGCTCAAGGCCGCTTCGCAAACGTCGTGCGAGGTTCTGAAGGCGTTGGGACCACAGATTCAATGGGTCGAAAGCTACGTGACCGACGACAAGATCTATTGCATCTATGTGGCGCCCAACAAGCAGCTCATCGAGGAGCATGCCAAGCGCGGCGGCTTTCCGGCCAATCGCATCGCGGAAATCAAGCACACGATCGACCCCACCACGGCCGAACGCTAGGGCGCATCGAGGCCGCCCCTCGGCCCGGAACAATCCGCGCCCTGCTGATGGCGAGATGGCGCGCCCTGAAAAACACCAAGCGGGCCGGGAGTTCTCCCGACCCGCTTTAGTTGGCACGCTGATCGACTTTCCTGGGGGGAAATCAGAGTCCGTTACGCAGGCGTAACGGAGGCGGCCCGGGGACCTTTGCCCTTGGGCGATTGCCCTGCTTCGACGGTGTATTCGACGCGCTGACCCTCGGTCAATTCGTCGAAACCCATGTCCGCCACGGTCGAGTGGTGGAAGAACACGTCCTCGCCACTGTCCGTTTGAATGAATCCAAATCCTTTGTCCTGTACGAGTTTTTTAATCTTACCCGCGGCCATACACAGTCACTCCTGCACGCACTTACAGTGATATAGCACAGAGGCGGACAACAGCCCCGCCTAAGATTCCATAAGCATGGAACGCAGCTATCTTACACGAGAAACCGCGTCCCACCAGATCGAAGTGCCTGAAAAATCCAAACTTTTTGGGGGTAAGGCACTCTACCAGTCTCCGCCGGCCCCCCCGATAGCGCATCGCTTGGAGCCTGCGAACAAAACCGTCGGGGACTGTCCCAATTTTGCCGCAAAGTAAAATGGGACTGTCCCCCTCTCCGAGACGGTTTTGTCCGCTCGTTCTTAGCACGCTCGCATGTTATCGCGCGTCGAGGGCCCATCCGGCGGCGCCGGGCGCTGGGACGATCCTGGGCCGGCTAACGCCGCAGCCTGGTTCGCGGAATGATCGCGCGGCCGGCTATCGACGTTGTCGTGCCCGGCGGCGACCGGCTCGATTGTGACCAGGGTATTTTTGAAGGCCGGCGTCTTCGACAGCGGGTCTCGATCGCGGGGCACAAGCACGTTGGCCTCAGGAAAATACATCAGGGCGTTGCCAGCCTTGATCTTGTCATAAGCTTTTGCAATGACGTTGGTTAAAATGCCGACGTCGCTGCGGACCGTAACCCGCGATTCGCCGGGCAAACCCAACCGCTCCAGGTCGCGCGGGTGGATCAAAATAACATCCCGCCGCTCCTGGCCGCGATACAGGTCAACCTCTTCGTAGACGACGGTGTTGAACTGCCCTTCGCTGCGAACGGTCATCAGCCGCAACTGGCCTGGCCCACCGGCCAGCGCCGGCAGTGGGTTGACGTGAAACGCGGCGCGGCCGCTGGCGGTCGGGAAGTGCGGCGTCTCGAACCGTTGCCCGCCGATCTGGAACTCCTGTTTCGTGCGGTCGATTTCGCCGATCTTTTCCCAGCCGGGAACGATGTTGGCGATGCAATCGCGAATGCGCAGCGTGTCGGCCATCTTTTCCCAGTCAATCGGCCCGGCGGCGCCCAAGGTGCGGCTGGCCAACTCGGCCACGATGGCGACTTCGCTGCGCGGACCGGCGTGGCGAGTCGGGCCGCCATCGCTTAAGCGGACGTAGTTGAACATCGACTCTTGTGTGGTCGGCTGCGGTTCCTCGTCGCGGGCGAGCACGGGCAGTACGATCGTTTCTTTGGCCAGCCCGTGGGCGTGGCCCGTGTTGAGGGTCGTATTGAGGTACACGACCATGTCCAGGTTTCGCAAAGCCTTGGCCGCGAACTGGGCATCAGGATTCGAGCCGTAGAGATTTCCGCCGAGACAGAAGCCGAAGCGCAGCTTTCCCTCGGCTGCGGCTTCGATTGAGCCGATCGTGTCCAAGCCAGGTTGGGTGGGCAATCGCACGCCGAAATGCGACTGCAATCGCTCAAAAATGGCGTCTTTGAGCTTCGGTGTCACGCCCACCGAGCCGATGCCCTGCACGTTGGAATGGCCACGGATGGGCATCACTCCCGCGCTGGGCCGGCCGACCATGCCGCGCATCAGGGCCAGATTGACGATCGCCTGCACGTTGGCCACACCATGCACGTGATGCGTGATACCCATCGTCCAGCCAAAGACCGCGTTCTTGGCCGCCGCATAACGGCGAGCCACTTCCAAGATCAGCGGGCGGTCGACACCCGATTTGGCGCAAATCTCTTCCCAGGTGAGCGATTGCAGGTGCGCTCGCCATGCTTCCCAGCCTTCGCAATGCGCCGCAAGAAACGGCCCGTCGACGGCTCCCATCTCTTCGATTTGCTTGGCAACGCCTGTCAACAACGCCAGGTCGCCGCCGATGTCGGGCTGGACGTACAGGCTGGCGATTTCCGAGCCGAACAGCAGGCTGCGCACGTCGCTGGGCACGCTGAAGTTGAGCATGCCCGTTTCGACGGCCGGATTGATGACGATGACCTGCGCGCCCTTGCGCCGCAGGTGCATCAGGGTGCTCATCAAACGCGGGTGGTTGCTAGCCGGATTGCCGCCGATGATGAAGACCAGGTCGGCGCCTTCGACGTCGGCCAGCGCGACGGTCGCCGTGCCGACGCCTAGTGCGCTTGTGAGTCCTACTCCGCTGGCCTGGTGGCAGTAGTAGCTGCAATTGTTAACGTTGTTGGTGCCGTACATCCGTGCGAACAGGTGCAGCAGAAACCCGGCTTCGTTGGAACTGCGCCCGCTCGCGTACCAAAACGTCTCATGCGGCCTCACCTCGGATAGCTTGCCGGCGATGCGTCCGACGGCGTCGCTCCAGGCAATGGGCCGGTAGTACTGCGCATCGCCGTCGAGCAACAACGGCGTAGTGAGCCGGCCGCAGTTTTCCAGCTCGCGCGGCGAGAAGGCCCGCAATTGCGCGAGCGAATACGTCTCGAAGAATTCCTGGCGCACGGCGCCCTGCATGTCGGAGGCCATGGCTTGCAGGGATTTTTTGCAGACCTCGGGAAAGTGGCCCGCCTCGTTCACCATGCCGCCGGCTTGCCCGCCCATGCCCAGCGCGCAGGTCTTGCAGGTGTTCTTCGAGCGCATCGCCTTCCACAGCTTCAGCCAGCCGCCGACTTCGCGCGATTTGCGAAGCGTGTACCAAACCGCCGGCCAGCCGCCGCCAGTTTTGACTTTTCGCATGGGGGCTCACTCGAGTGGTCAATGACGTTTGTTTTTGTGTATCGGGTGCCACTGCTTGCTTGTCAAGCAGTGCCGACATGCAGCCGGGCAAGACCGCCGCGGCACCCCCAGAATCGACGGTCATTGACCACTAGGCGGGAACGGACCAAGGATCCAACCGCGCCTATTTCGCGATCGAACACGTTCACGTTTTTTGTATTGTAAGCGAGCAATCGGCCCGCAAGAACTGTGAATCCTCTGATATCTCGCGGCTAAACGGTCGGCGTCAAGAATCCTGACGTTTCCCAATCGCTCGCGTGTTCACTACAATAATTCGAACTCGAATAATCCTGGCGTTCAACTCGTCGCCGTCGGCGGGCCAGCGCGAGACGGCGAATATCGAGAGGTTTGCGTGCGAGCATTTCATTTCCCTTGGTTGTTGCTGATTGCTTGGGGTTTGTGCGGGGGCGTGGCCCTGGCGCAGACCGAGGACCTGGCCCCGCTCGTCAAGACGCTGAAAGAAGTCGAACGAGAAGGAAAAGGAAACCGGGCGGCAACCCGCGCTTGGGCCGAGTTAACGGCCCGCGGCGGCGCCGAACAACTGCCCACGATTCTGGCGGCGATGGACGGCGCGGGTCCGCTGGCGGCCAACTGGCTGCGAGCCGCCGTCGACACGATCGCCGAGCGGCAGATACAGCAAAAGCGCAGCCTTCCGCTGGTCGAACTGGAGCAGTTTCTTCAGCAAAAGCAGCACGATCAGAGAGCCCGCCGCTTGGCTTACGAATGGATCGCCCGCAACGATCCGGCCGCGCCGGATCGACTCATTCCCCAGATGCTCGACGATCCGAGCCTGGAGCTGAGGCGCGACGCGGTCGCGCGATTGCTGGTCGCCGCGGAAAAAGCAACAGCCGCGCAAGGCGGCGAGGTAGCGCTAACCACGTACCGCAGGGCGCTGGGTTCGGCTCGCGACCTGGATCAAATCAAGCTGGTCACCGAAGCGCTCAAGAAGCTTGGACATCCGGTCGACCTGGCCCATCATTTCGGTTTTTTGCAGGATTGGAAGCTTTTGGGACCGTTCGACAATCGACAGGGGAAGGGCTTCGACACGGCCTACCCGCCGGAGTCGAACACCGACCTGACCGGCAGCTTTGCGACGCAGCTGGGCACGGTCACTTGGACGGCGCATCACACCGACGACGAGAACGGGTACGTCGACTTGAACAAGGCGATCGGCAAACACATGGGAGTCGTGGCCTACGCGGCGGCCGAATTTCAATGCCCCGACCGGCAGAGCATTGAGGTGCGGCTGGGCACGGAAAGCGCCAACAAGATCTGGCTCAACGGCAAGCTGCTGTCCTCGGCCGAGGTGTATCACGCCAACGGCACGATGGATCAGTACGTCGGAGCCGGCGAACTTCGGCCCGGCCGCAATCTGATTCTGCTCAAGATCTGCCAGAACGAGCAAACCGAAGAGTGGGCCCAAGATTGGAAATTCCAGTGTCGGGTGTGCGACTCGAGCGGGAAGGGAGTGCTCTCCACCGATCGGCCTGGTCCGCGGCCTGCCGCGGAAAGCGCCGCCCTGAAGCTACCCAAGGAGAAGATTGAGTGACTCATGCAAAGGACCCTTCACGGGCACTACAAGCGGATTTGACACCGCATGGGGAGAGGGGGACAGTCCCATTTTGCTTCGAGGACTGCGCAAAATTGGGACAGTCCCCAACGGTTTGTAAACCGCTTCTGGCCGCACTGGCATCGGTCCTGCTGTTGACATTGCTAGGCGCCGATTGGCCGCAGTTTCGCGGGTCGAACAGCAACAGCGTCAGCCAAGACGTCCAGCCGCCAACCCACTGGAGCGATACCGAGAACATCGCTTGGAGCGCCGCCTTGCCTGGGCGCGGACCGTCGAGCCCGATTGTGGTGGCCGCGCGGGTAGTGGTGACGTGTTCCAGCGGGGTCAAACAAGATCGCTTGCACGTGTTGTGCTTCGATGCCAACAGCGGAAAGCAGCTCTGGGAACGGCAATTCTGGGCGACCGGCCGCACGTTGAGCCATCCCAGCAGCGCCAACGCCGCCCCCACGCCCGCGAGCGACGGTCGATTGATTTTTGCATTTTATTCGTCCAACGACCTGTTTTGCCTCGACCTCGACGGAAACTTGAAATGGCTTCGCGGCCTGGCGCACGATTTTCCGCACGCCGGCAACGACGTGGGCATGTCGTCGTCGCCGGTTGTCGTGGACGACGTCGTCATTTCGCAGGTCGAATGCCAGGGCGATTCGTTTGCCGCGGGCGTGGATAAAGCCACGGGCGAGACTCGCTGGCGAATCCCTCGACCGCGCGAGGCAAGTTGGGCGTCGCCGATCGTGATGCGCGGCGACAAGTCGCGACAGGGCGTCGTGCTGTTACAGTCTCCCTCGCAAATCACGGCCCACGAGGCCGCCACCGGCCAGCAGTTGTGGGCATATCAAGTCGCCTGCGACGGGATTTCGTCGGCCGCGACCGCCGAGGGTGTCGTCTACGTCCCGTCGAAGGGGATGACCGCTTTGAAACCCTCGGGTACCGAGCCGCAAGTGCTGTGGAATTCACCCACGTTACAACCGGGTGCCGCCAGCACGTTGGCTGACGGCGGGAAGTTGTTCGCAATCAATCGCGCCGGCGTATTGGTCTGCGCAGACACTGCTGACGGGCGGATTTTGTGGCGGGCGCGATTGGACGGCGAGTTTTGGGGAACGCCGGCCAAGATTGGCAATCGGTTGTATTGTGTCAACCAGAAAGGGAAAGCTCAGGTCGTTGAGATCAGCGCCGACGGTGGGCGGGGTGACATCGTGGGCAACGGCCAGCTCGACGGCACGATTCAATGTTCACCCGCGGTTTCCGACGGCGCGCTCTATGTGCGCAGCGATCAACGCTTGTGGAAAATCGCGGCCCCGTAGGGTGTCGTTTGTTGGGCGGACTGTCCGCTGCCGCGGTTCGCGTGTTCGACGCTGGGTAAGTGTGGCGAGATATCGTGTCATCGACGATCGAGATCCAACCTGTTGCGGCACCGCTGGACGCCACGATTCGACCGCCCGGCTCGAAAAGCTTGACGAATCGCGCTTTGATTTGTGCTGCCCTGGCCCAGGGCACTTCCACGCTCCAGGGCGCGCTTGACAGTGAGGACACGCGCGTCATGATCGGCGCGCTACGTCAACTGGGCGTTTCGATCGTTGAGTCGCGCGAGACCCAGACTATTCACGTCGTGGGATGCGGCGGAACGATTCCGAGCAAGCAGGCCGAATTGTATGTGGCCAACAGCGGAACCACCGTGCGGTTTTTGACGGCGCTGGTCGCCTTGGGGCACGGCACGTTCCGGCTGCACGGCACGAAGCGGATGCACCAGCGCCCCATCGGGGATTTGCTCGCCGCGCTTGCGCAGTTGGGCGTCAATGCCCAAAGCGAGGCCGGCACCGGCTGCCCGCCGGTGGTCGTGCATTCCGACGGTTTGCAGGTCGAGCGGGTTTCGGTGCGCTCCGACACATCGAGCCAGTTTCTAAGCGCGCTGTTAATGGTGGCGCCGCTGGCCTCGGCCGTCGCGGGTTCTCGATCGCTGCAAGTCGACATGGACGGAGAGCTTGTCTCGAAACCGTACGTCGAAATGACCGTGGCCGTCATGCGGGCCTTCGGCGCGCAGGTGAAACACGACGCCCGACTACGACACTTCGAGATCGAGCTATCGGGCTATCGCGCGCAAGACTACAAAATCGAGCCCGACGCTTCGGCCGCCAGTTATTTCTGGGCTGCCGCGGCGATTACCGGCGGGCGAGTGCGCGTCGAAGGATTGAGCCGATCCAGCTTGCAGGGAGACGTGGCGTTTTGTGAGTGTCTCGCGCGGATGGGATGCGAGGTGCTCTACGACGCCAACAGCATTACGGTCTGCGGCAGGCCGCTGCGCGGCATCGACGTGGACATGAATTCGATCAGCGACACGGTGCAGACCTTGGGAGTCGTGGCGCTGTTTGCCGAGGGCCCCACGTCGATCAGTGGAGTGGGCCATATCCGTCACAAAGAAACCGATCGCATCGCGGCGCTAGCCGCCGAGTTGCGAAAACTGGGCGCGACGGTCGAAGAGCGGCCCGACGGCTTGCGGATCGTCCCTGGCGCGTTACACGGCGCCCGGATCGACACGTACGACGATCATCGCATGGCAATGAGCCTGGCTCTGGCGGGATTGAAGATCAGAGGCGTCGTAATCAACGACCCGGGCTGCACGGCGAAGACGTACCCTGGTTTCTTCGACGACCTGGCGCGGCTGCGGTCTTAAGCAGGCCGTTGAAAAATGGGACTGGCTCCGAGCCAGTCGGCGCGAAACTGGTGAGAAACCGTGTCCGCGAGGTGCCTGTCCCAATTTTTCAACAGGCAGTTAGTTCGAGTTTCGCAGTTTTTGCTAGCTTATTGACCAATAGGACAAGCCTCGCTCACGATGCGTGTAGGTCTTGCAAACCACTCGCTCGCCAGGAGGCTTGTATGAGTCTTGTTACCTCTTTTGTC
>JBGQHN010000156.1:0-9714 GCA_041497975.1 Planctomycetia bacterium
GGCGAATCTATGGCTTTCGACGGGCACCGTGGTCATCGCGATCTTGCTGGTGCTGGCCGCCCTATTGCCGCGGCCAAGCGCCGAGTATTCAATTTCGCGGCTACCGTTCACCGTAGGTTCGCCCGAGCAGGGCCGTTCCCGACTCGCGCCGATTCCACAAGAAGGCACGCGCGACGAGCAGCCGGGGACGGCTCCAGAACGACAAGCGAACGACGATCCGCGGAACGCAAAGTCCGCCGACGCGACCCCGCGAGATAGCGACGCCCCAAAGGAGTCCAAAGGACAGGACACCGCCGAACAGTCCGCCGACAAGTCGAGCCAGCGCGAACATGACCCTCAAAGTGCGGCACAAGGATCAAAAGGCCGGCACGACGGCACAAGCAAGCCGGATGGCGACCGGCCTCAGGCGTCGCGAGAAAATTCGAGCGGATCGAAACAGGCCGACGGACCGCGGGACCGCAAATCCGACCGTTCGCCGCCTCAATCCAGCGAGAATGAGTCGAAAGAACCATCAGATCTTGCTTCCAAGTTTGAAAAAGCGAAACAAGATCGGCAGGAACAAAAGGACGCGGCCGCTGCGCAATCAAAACCGCCGGTCGAAGCGCCGTCGCAACAAGCGATCGATCCGTCGCGGCCGCTCGAAACGGTCCAGAGCGTCGTCGCGACGACTTCGAGCGTCATCGCTTTGGTCCTGCAGTGGGTGTTCTATGCGGTGCTTGCCTTGGCGGCGCTGTATGCGTGTTGGCGTTACCGAGCCGAAATCCTGGCGGCCATTCGTGAGTTTTGGATCGGCCTGCGTGACTTTTGGTACGGATTGCTCGGGAATAAACGTCGCCATGCCGCGGCAGCCAGTGGCGCGGTGGAAATCAAGATGCCGCCGGCGCCGTTTTCGATGTATGACGATCCGTTTGCCAGCGGAAGTGCCGGCCACTATCCGATCGAAGAGCTTGTGCGCTATAGCTTCGAGGCATTCGAGGCCTGGGCCCGCGAACACGGCTGCCCACGCCACGTCGACCAGACTCCGCATGAATTGGCGCGTGACGTTGCCAAGCTCAACGCGTTTATCACGGCCGACGCCCGCAACCTGGCCGAGTTGTATGCCCGGGCAGCCTACGCGCGGGGGGAGCTACCGGCGGGCAGCGGCCAACAACTGCAACAGCTCTGGCAGACGATGCGACAAAATATGGCCAGCTCGCTCTAAATAGGTCCCTACGACGAAAGGAGTGCTGCTTGGTCCCAAGGGAGGCAAGTGGCGAAGCACTTGCCGGCGAAGCGCTCCGATATTTTGGCGCTTTTATTTAGAATCGGCCGGCAAGATTGACAAACGCCGCGTGCGATACTGAAAATAAGGCGTCAATCGTTGACGTAGTAGTGATGAATTGACAAGAGATTGAGATGGCCCACGTACGATCCTATTCGCGTTACATCCTGCTGGCTTGCTCGTTTTGGGCACTGGCCTGGCAGGCCGCCCCAGCGGCCGATCACCTCGAAGAGTTCAACAAGGCCCGGCGGACGGTGCAACTGCAACTGCGCAGCAAGCGACCGGCCAACCGCATCGCGGCCCTCCAGCAGCTTCAGGCGATTCCGATCGCCGAATCGGTGCGGCTGATTCATGCCAGCTTGGGGGACTCGGACGAAGAAGTGCGGGAGCGGGCATTCGCCACGCTGGCGAAAATGAGCGGCAATCAAGAGGTCTGCGACACGCTGTTTTTGATTGCCAAGAAAAACCTGCACCGCAACGACGGCCCGCAAGCAGTCGCCCCGGTATTGGCGGCCGTTTTGTCGTCGAGCTTGCCAAGCGTGCGGCGCGACGCGATTGTGTTTCTCGACGAAGTCGTGGCGGCGTCGAAGAACGGCGCACAGGTCATCGTCGAACTGGCCGACCAGGTGGGCAGCCGCCGCGGCCAGTGGGGCGTGCAGCCGCTCGTCCAATTGTCGAAAACCAAGACCTTTGCCAATCACTTTGGCGTCCGCCGGGCCGTGGTCGGCGCGCTGTGTCACATTCCCACGCGCGAGGCCATCGGAACCTTGATCGAAATGATGGACAAAGTCGGCGGCGAAGCCGAGGCCGACGCCGTCGAACATCTCACGCAAGTGACCGGCCAGATCTTCGCCATGGACGGCGCCGCTTGGGGCCGGTGGTGGGACGATGTCCAGCAGACTTTTGAGTATCCCACGCGTTCAATCGAATCGCCCTATCGCAGCGTAGCCTTAAACAGCACGAGCGGCTACTACTACGGGCTGCCGCTATTCGCCCAGCGGTTGGTGTTCGTGCTCGACACGTCCGGCAGCATGACCGGTCAACGCATCGTCGCCGCGAAGCGCGAGCTTAACAGGGCCATCGAGGGCCTTCCCGCGGATGTGTCCTTCGGCCTGGTAGTGTTCAACGGCCACGTGACCACATGGCAGAAAGAGCTCGTCCAGGCCACCGCTGAGTCAAAGACGGCGGCGATGCATTACGTCAACGCCCAGGCGACACATTCGAACACGGCTTCGTACGACGCGCTGGAAACGGCTTTGGAGTTCGACACCGAGGCCATCTACTTCCTGTCCGACGGGGCGCCGTACGGCGGCAAGATTTCAGCTCCAGTCGATATCGTGGCCGCGATAACAGCCGCCAACAAAACGCGCCGCGTCAGCATTTACACGATCGGCATCGGAGCGGGCATTCCCGGCGGGCCATTGGATCTGTTTCTCAAGACCCTTGCTGAGCAGAACCTGGGGCTGTATCGCCGGGTCGACGGGTAGCCGGCCGCAGGGGTGGCCCTCGAGGCGGCGTCCGGCGCCGAGCGAGCTATTCGAATTCAACCTGGCCGCATGTGCCGCGCTTTGCCCCGCGACCCGAAAATGCGTTCTGCACAACCCGGTCGACGAACTCCTCGTAACGGATGCCCGCCACGCCCAAGGCGGGGGCAAAGCCGGCCGCCGGGCCGATGTCTGGATTGCCATTGACCTCGAGAATGAAAACCTGCCCCTCTGCGTCCATGCGCAGGTCCACTCGCGCGTAATCGCGGCAGCCGGTCAACCGGAACGCGGCCACCGCCAGCCGGCCAATCCGCGCGGCCGTGGCCGAGTCGACTCGCGCCGGACAATGGGCCGGAGTCGCGCGGTCGTCAACGCTGCCCGGGGCCCACTTGGCGTCGTAGGTCACGATCTGCCAACCTTTGGTGCCAGGGCCCGTGAATTCGATCTCCGCCAGTGGCAAGTACTCAGGTTCGGGCAACGCCACGACGGCGGCGTTGAACTCTCGACCGACGATAAACCGCTCGACAAGAACCGGGCCATATCGGCCGCGCACGAACTCGATTCTGCGAGCCAGTGCTCCCCAGTCGGTAACGATGCTTTCGGGGCCGACTCCCAAGCTCGCGTCCTCGTGAGCCGGCTTGACGATGACGGGACCTCCGGCCACCAGCTTGCGCAGCTTGTGCTCGTCGATCGCCTGGCTTTCTTGAACGAGCACGAACTGCGGGGTGGGAAGTCCCGCGCCGGCCAGCAGCCACTTGGTGCGGGCCTTGTCGCGCACCAGTGCCAGGCACGCGGCGGGCGATCCGGTCAGCGCAAATCCCAACAGCTCGACAAGGCCGGCGATCTCCGCTTCGCCGCGTCCGACGCCACCCAGCCCCTCAAAGAGGTTGAATACGACGTCTGGCTGCGAGATCTGGGAGAGCGTGTCGAACAACTCGTCCACCGCCGGGCCCACGCCCAATTTGGCGACGCGATGCCCTTGGGATGCGAGCGCTTCGGAAACGGTCGCCACCGAGTCCAGAACGCCCACCTCGGCGGCCCAGTCGGGGTCGTCGGCCGGCAAAACCGGCTCGTTATAGAGCAACAGGACTTCCAACGGCATCCCCCAGGGCTCAAATTCTTTGGGCCGGTTCAGCCAACCGGCCGGCGATCGCTCGCGAAGGGAGATTCAAGCGTTCCTCGGCCGCGTGCAGGATGCGGGCGATCAACTGGGGATACTCAATTCCCACGCGAGTTGACAGCAACACCAAATCTCCGGAGACCGGCGAAAGACCCGGCAGCGGGTTCGCTTCCAGAAAATGCGGCACTCCGTCGCGCAAGCGAAAATCGACCCGAGCCACGTCGCGGCAACCGAGCGCCTCCCAGCACGAAAGCGCCGCGCGACACACCGCCTGCGTATCGTCGGGCGACAACTGGGCCGGACATTCGTACCGCACTCTTCTCCGCCAGTCGCGCTTGACTTCCAAACTGTAAACGAACGGGCCCGCCGTGTGGTCGCGCGGCAGCACGCGCATGATTCCAATGACGACGGCAGGCTGATTGCCAAGGATGCCGACGGTGAGCTCGTCACCATCGATAAACTCCTCGACCAACACCGGCTGGCCATAGGCTTCATACAGCTCGGCCAGCGATGACTTCAACCGCCAGAGGTCTCCAATGACATTGCCGGAAAGGATACCCTTGCTCGATCCCTCGTAGGCTGGCTTGACAAACACCGGGAATCGCAGGCCGGCCAGTTGCTGGCGGCTGGACGACCAGTCGCCGGCAAACAGCACCCACCTGGGCGTCGCCACTCCGCTGGCGGCGACCAGCCGCTTGGCGCAGTCCTTATCGAGTGTGGCGGCCAGCGTCAGCGGGTCCGAGCCCGTGTAGGGTAGGTCGAGCATTTCCAACACGGCCGGCACGCATGCTTCGCGACTTCGTCGTCCGCCGTGGCCTTCGGCAAGGTTCCAGACGAGATCGGGCCGCGGCCCGGCCAGCAAGCGCCGCAGCATGGGTTGTCCGTAGCCGAGTAACTCTACTTCGTGGCCCAAGCCCGCCAGCGCGCCAGCGATCGCCTCGATCGTCTCGGGCGAATCAAACTCCTCGAATTCGTCGTCGCGCTCCAGCGCCGCGCCGCCACTGGCGCGCGCACTGTCCCCCCGTGCAAACAATTCCGGCTGGCAAGTTGAACTCGCCAGCCGGACATTGAACGTGAGGCCGATTTTCAAGCGATTCTTCCTTCGATTTTCAAGACGCCGGGGCGCCGGTTTCAAGCGCACATCGTCAACTCGCTCACTTTGCCTTGGGCAACCGGGTCCACGCGGAGCGTTGGTTCTCGTGCGTCCCTTGATGCTGGTAGCCGGTAATTTGAATGACGTCGGCCGCGGACGAGTCGAGAGAATCGGGCGCGGCATGTTCCTGTCGCCGAGCCATGCGCGGCGTGCCGTCGGGAACCAATACGTCGCGCGTTCCGCTCAACAGGGAGCTGACGCCCAACGTGGTGTAACCGCCATCGGCGGCCTCGGCCCGGTCTTCCGGTGAGTATCGAAACAGCAACCCTTCGTAGTTGCGCAACACGACCACATTCTCGGAAGCCGAGACGAGATAGTTGGGCATCATCGGGATCTTGCCGGCGCCGTGCAATCCGTCGACCACGTACGTGGGCACGGCCAGGCCGGAAACGTGTCCCCGCAATCCCTCGATGATTTCCAAGCCCTTCCACACCGACGTGCGGAAATGGCCTGCGCCGGTCACCGGATCGCAGTGGAACAGGTAGTACGGGCGAACCTTGATGCGCAGCAGACCGCGCACCAACTTCCGCATCGTGGCCACCGAGTCGTTGACCCCCTTGAGCAATACCGCGTGGTTGCTCACGGGCATGCCGGCGTTGACCAGGTTGCGGCAAGCCCGAGCCGACGCCGGCGTGATCTCGCGAGGATGATTGAAGTGCGTCTGGATCCAGATCTTCCCGGCCTGTGCGAGCATGTCGATCAGGTCGTGGTCGAAAAGCCTCTGGGGCAGTGTCACCGGAACGCGCGTTCCCAGCCGAATCACGTCCACGTGGTCAATGTCGGCTAACTCATTCACGAACCAGCGGAGGCGCTGCACGGGCAACGACAACGGGTCGCCGCCCGAGACAATGACGTCGCGAATTTCCTTGTGGTCCCGCACGTACTGGATCATGCGCTGGTCGTTATGGCTGGGCGCATCCCAGCCGTCGCGATCCATGGTCACTCGCTTTCGAGTGCAGAACCGGCAGTACATGGTGCAAACGTGGGTCGTGACCAACAGGACCCGATCCGGATACCGATGCGTCAAACCCGGGACCGGAGCGTCTTTATCCTCTTCGAGGGGATCTTCCAGCTCGACGCCGGTGGTGCTGGCCTGTTCGAGCGAGGAGGGTAGCGACTGCAACCCGATCGGATCCACGGGATCCTCGACGTTGATGAGCGAGAAGTAGTAGGGCGGAATCGCCAGCTTGTACTTCGCTTCGAGACTTTCCAGGGCGGCAAATTCCTGGGGGCCGAAGGAGAAAAAATCGGCCAATTGAGATGTCGTGCGGATGGCGTTTTGCATCTGCCAACGCCAGTCGTCCCATTGTTCGTCCGGGACGTCGTTCCATTTTGGGTGGCGGCGAGGCTTACCAGGAGGCTCTTCGTTGTCCTCCGGCACCGAGTTGCTCTCGGGCACCGCAATGGAAGCGGCTTCGAAATGATTCATGTTGAGCGAATCCCTCCACTACTCGAGATCCATCGAGTCTAGGGACCGGGAGGCCCCGGCACACTTCCTAAACTCGCGTGCTTATACCAGCAATCGTCCATAACGACAAGCAGGCTATGGACCGAAGGCGAGACTTTTTTTCACCCGCTGAGAATTATTCGCAGTGGGCTCGCGTCGGCAAGGGAGCCCAAGCCGCAGCCGCCCGGAAAAACTTTTCGCCGCTCGCGCGCCGCCTCGCATCGAGCGCGGCCAGGTCGCGCTTGTATCGCGGTCCGTGCGTCGCCTGCTTGCCAGGGCGAAGTGGCGTCCACTATGATCGGTGCGCGAGCGGCCGACGAGCTTTTAGCGGCTCATGCGTGCAGGCTCAAGGGCGGTTTTGTAACTTTTTCAGGCCGGAAACTAGTATGAATTCGTTGCCAAACAGCGCTCCACGGCTGACCGTGACCCAGTGGTTGGTTGTTTCGATGGCGGCCATTGGCTTTGCCTTCGACATTTATGAGCTCCTCATGGCGCAATACATCATTCCTCCGGCCATCGTCAGCTTGACCGGGGCCAAACCTGGCACGCCCGAATTCGCCTCCTATGTCGGGCAACAGTTCTATATTCCCGCGTTTGCCGGAGGCATCTTCGGTCTGTTGGGCGGCTATTTGACCGATCGACTGGGCCGCCGCCGCGTTCTGACGGGAAGCATTTTGCTCTACGCTTTTTCGGCGTTTGCGGCCGGTTATTCGACTTCGATTGAAATGTTGCTCATCCTGCGGTCCGCGAAATTTGTGGGCGTGTGCGTCGAATTCGTGGCGGCTGTGGCCTGGCTGGCCGAGCTGTTTCCGGAGCCTCGGCAGCGCGAAAACGTGCTGGGATATACCCAGGCATTTTCGTCCCTTGGGGGCCTGATGGTTACCGTGGTCTATGGATTGGCGGAGCGCTACGGCGCATCGTTGCCGACGATTGCGCTGCCGGATTGGGCTTCGTTTCTCGGCGGAGAAATCACCGACGGCAACGCCCCATGGCGGTACACGCTCATGTCGGGATTGATCCCGGCTATTCCCTTGATCGTCATCCGACCATTCTTGCCGGAATCGCCGATCTGGGCCGCCAAGCGGGCCGCCGGAACACTGCGCCGCCCCAGCATTCGCGAGTTGTTCGCTCCTGGATTGCGGCAAACAACGATCGTCACCACGATCATCGCAGCCTGCAGCTTCGGAGCGGCGTTCGGAGCCATCCAGCAGCTGCGACAGATCGTACCCGGCGTGCCCGGCGTGGAAGCGGCCGCCGTTGGCAAGACGGCGGCCGACGTCGGGTTGGCGCAAGAAATCGGCGGTCTCGTCGGTCGGTTTCTTTTGGCCGCCTTGGCCGTTCGAATCGTTAGCCGCAGAAGTCTGCTGCGGGTATTTCAGATTCCGGGGCTGATCCTGATTCCTCTGTTCTTCGCTTTGGCCCCAGCTTATAGCCTGAACGCCCTGACACTGGGTGCTTTTCTGGCCGGCCTGTTCACGGTTGCACAGTTCAGCTTTTGGGGCAACTATTTGCCGCGCGTTTATCCGGTGCATTTGCGCGGGACGGGCGAGGGATTTGCCGCTAACATCGGCGGCCGCATGATCGGAGCGTCTTTCGCCTGGGTAACCAATACGATCGCGGTGCGATCGTTCGTTCCAGGCGGCTCGCCGCCAATGAAAATGGCCTACACGGCCGCTGGCATCGCCCTATTTGTGTACCTCGTCGGGAGTATTGCATGCTTCTGGCTGCCCGAACCTCCCAAGGAAGACCTGCCCGATTGAACCGGGCCTAGAGATAATTGCGCCTCAAACCAATCGTCCCCGCGCGTCGATCAGAAGCTCCTGCAAGCGGCCCTCCTCGTCGCGCCACCAGACGGCGTCTTGCAGGTTGACGCAGGGACAGATGTGATTCGGGATCACCGTGACGCGCTCGCCGATTCGCGGCGCGGCGCCGCACGCACGAATATCCACCTGGCCGTGCTCTTCGCTCAGCCGGCTGATACGAGCCTCCGGGTACTCGAGGATGTACCCATGACCGCTGTCGGGCGCCGGGCCGCATAGATCGCTGGCCAGAGTTTTGCTGCCCGCGTCGATCACCACCTGGCCCGGCACGGCCGTGCTCACGACGGTACAGACAATATGCGCCGCGCAGTCCTCGAGTGTACAGTAACCGCCGCGAACGGTGTTCATGTCGTTGTAAACGTACGTGCCGGGGCGAATCTCGGTATATTCGGGGATCTGGTGCGACTGAAATGCCGTCGGGGTCGAGCCTCCCGACACAATACGGGCCTGCAGACCGTGCTCGGCCCACAATTTGAGGGTCTCGGCCAATTTGTCGGAGACCGCACGCAGGGCAGCTTCTTGCTTAGCGGCGGGCAGATTCACATGGCCCGGGTAGCAAAACAGGCCGTCCAGCCGCAGCCCGGGAGTGACGTCGACGTATTGCGCCAGCTTGAGGGCGTCGGACGGCGTTTGTAATCCCGTGCGACCCATGCCCACGTCGAGATCGACCAGGATGCCGAGCGTGGCGCTGTGTCGATTGGCGGCATCGCCTAGCAGCTTGGCTCCTTCTCGCGAATCGACGGCCACGCGCACCGTAGCATGGGCGGCCAGTTGGACCAATCGAGTGGTGCGCGCCGGATCAATTGCCGGATAGGCCAGCAAAATGTCATCAGCGACTTCGGCCATCAACTCGGACTCGCCCACCTTGGCGGCCGTCAAGCCGACCGCGCCGGCCGACATTTGCAGCGCGGCCACCTGCCGCGACTTGTGCGTCTTCGTGTGCGGACGGATGCCCAGGTCGTGCTCGTCGGCATAGCCCGCCAGCCGCTCAATGTTGCGATTGACCGTCTTGGCGTCGATGACCATGGCGGGCGTGGCAAAGGAATCCATCGGAGGGCCTCAAGGGCTTTCGGCGAGCGGCAGCGGCGATAATTCGAGGGCCAATGTACCCCCTTGGCGCAGGCTTGTCAGGGGGCCAGGCGTCGTCCCTGGTTGCGCCAGTCATGTTTGCAAACGGATCAGTCGACGACTAACGCGGTCGCGCGTCGACGGTTGCTTGTCGGTCTTACTTGCCTCCCGACCTGGCCCGCACCTCATCGTACTCGAGAAGCTTGAAGTCCTCCGGGCGCGGAACGTCATGAAGCTGGCCGGTCATCTTGTAAAGCGTGATCAGGGCTTCGTCGGTCAACCGCTCGCCGGCGCCGGGTTCGGCGTAGGTGGCCGTTTTGCCGCCGTAGCCTCCTGCCGCGGCGTCGCGAATCGTGGGAAA
>JBGQHN010000157.1:0-9708 GCA_041497975.1 Planctomycetia bacterium
CAGGTGCCCGAGAGCGCGTTGACGTTGTTGCGCATACCGGGCATGGGCCCGAAGAAGGCGGCAACGCTCTTCAAAGAGTTGAACATCTCGACGCTCGACCAGTTGCGCGCGGCCTGCGAGGCCCAGCAGGTGCGCATGCTCAAGGGCTTTGCGGCCAAGACCGAGGAGGCCATTCTGGCCGGCATGGCGCTGGCGGCGTCGGCCGGCCAGCGGATGCTGTGGGCCGAGGCCGACAAGCTGGCGCAATCAATCAAGGCCTGGCTCAATCAGTGTCAGAGCGTCGAACAGTTGGAAGTCGCCGGCAGCTATCGCCGCGGCAAGGAAACGGTCGGCGACTTGGATTTCCTGGTCGTGTCGTCCGAGGTCGAGAAGGTGATGGATTGTTTCGCCGCCTTTACCGATTCGGCCGGCGTGATCGCCCGCGGGCCGACAAAAATCGCGATTCGCCTCTTGGGTGGATTGCAAGTCGACATGCGCGTCGTACCGGCCGAGAGTTTTGGCGCGGCGCTGCTGTATTTCACCGGGTCGAAGGACCACAACATCGTCCTGCGCTCGCTGGCCAAGGACCGCGGCTTGAAGATCAACGAGTACGGCGTGTTTCGCGTTAGCGACGGCCAGGACGAAATGATCGCCGGCCGCACGGAAGAGGACGTGTACGCCACGCTCGATCTGCCGTGGATTCCGCCGGAGCTGCGCGAGGCGCGCCGGGAATTTCAATGGGCCCAGGAGGGCAAGTTGCCAAGCCTCGTCGAGCTGGATGATCTGTGCGGCGACCTGCACATGCACACCACGGCCACCGACGGCAAGGCCACGCTCGAAGAGATGGTCACTTCGGCCCGCTCGCGCGGGCTCGAGTATATCGCGATTACCGACCACTCGAAGCGCGTGACAATGGCCCGCGGACTGGATGCGACCCGACTGCGCGAACAGTGGCAGGAAATCGACAAGCTCAACCGCACCTTGCGCGGCTTCCGCGTGCTCAAGGGCATTGAGGTCGACATTTTGGAAAAGGGCGGGCTCGACCTCGACGACGACGTGCTGAGCGAAGCCGACTGGGTCGTGGCCAGCGTACACTACGGCCAGAATCAATCGCGCGAGCAAATCACCAACCGCGTGCTGGGCGCGATCGCCAATCCAAACGTCTCGGCCATCGCCCATCCGACGGGCCGGTTGATCGATCGCCGCAAACCGTACGAGATCGATCTGGAGGCCGTTTTCAAGGCGGCTCGCGATCACGGCAAGATGATGGAGCTGAACGCGAATCCTCACCGGCTCGACCTGGACGACGTGGCCTGCGCCGCGGCCAAGAGCCTGGGCATTCCGATCGTCATCTCGAGCGACGCGCACAGCACCGACGGCATCGGCGTGTTGCGTTACGGAGTGTTGCAAGCGCGTCGCGCGGGACTCACCAAGCACGACGTGGCCAATACCCGGCCGTTGGCGAAGTTCCAAGAACTGCTGGGAAAGGGACAACGCAAATCGCGGCCTTAGAAACCCGATTAACGCTCCCCAAGAGCGCGCAGCCGCGGCGGGCGGAGAGACAGGGGCGACTAGCCGGAAAAACGTCCCAGCACTTCGAGCCGGTAACCGGTCACTTGAAAGCCGGAATCCGCCAGCTTCCTGACAATCGTGGGATCGATCTTGCTCAGAAGCTGGGGATCGAAGTCGATGCCCAGATCGCGAATTTCGCCGGTCGCGACGTCCCGCAAGTGATAGTGATCGTCGCCGCGGCAGTCGTAACGGGCGGCGCCGTCGCCGTTGGTCAGCTTGGTCGCCAAATGGGACTCGACCAACGCCTCGAGCGCCTTGTATACGGTGGCCAGGCTGATTCGCGGCAATTCGCGACGCACGGCCCGGTACACTTCTTCGGCCGTGGGATGTGTTTTGACTTTCTCAAGGTAGCCAAACACGGCGGCGCGCTGCGTCGTATAGCGGCAGCCGGCCGCGTCGAGGGCCTGGCGAAGGAGCAATTCGCTTCGCGGCCGAATGGGGGGCGCTTTCGATTGCTTGCGCTCGTGGGAGGTCATCATCGCCAACTATAGCGCCCTTGTCCGGCGCGGTCAAGCAAGCCTATCTCGCTCGCTTGACCCTGCGGCTGGCGAGGTCCTATAATCGCCCGCTTACTCTCGTAAACTGTTCGGGCGCAGAGCAGCAAGCGAAGGCACCACAAGCTGATAAATCGCGCATGAAGATTCACGAATTTCAAGGCAAACAGATCCTTCGCGATGCCGGCGTTGCCGTGCCACGAGGCACCGTCGCGCGCACGCCCGACGAGGCCGCCGCCGCGTTTACGCAATTGGGCGGGCCGCTGGCGGTCGTGAAGGCCCAAATCCACGCCGGCGGGCGCGGCAAAGGCACCATCAAGGAAAATCCCAAGCAACACGGCGTGCAACTGGTCAAGAGCGCCGCCGAAGCCAAGACGGTCGCCGCGGCACTGTTGGGGAATCACCTGGTCACGATTCAGACCGGTCCGCCCGGACAGGTCGTGCGCCAGGTGCTCGTCGAAGAGGGCTGCGACATCGCCCGCGAACTATACCTGGGCATCGTGGTCGATCGCGCGGCGTCGCTGCCGGTGCTGATGGTCTCGAGCGAAGGCGGAATGAACATCGAGGAAGTCGCCGCCAAAACGCCCGAGCGGATCTTTCGAGAACCCTTCCATCCCGACAGCGGGTTGTTTAGTTTTCAAGCCCGCAAGCTGGCCGCGAAGCTTGGTCTGGCGGGGGCCAGCGTGCGTTCGGCGGAAAAGTTCATGCAGTCGTTGTGCCGCGTGTTTGTCAAATACGACTGCAGCCTGGTGGAAATCAATCCGCTGGTGGTGACCGGGGCCGGCGAGCTGGCGGCCCTGGACGCCAAGATGACGTTCGACGACAACGCCCTGTTTCGTCACAAGGAGTTCAGCGAGCTGCGCGACCTTTCCGAAGAGCAGCCGGCCGAAGTCCGCGCGGCCAAGGCCGGTCTGAGCTACGTCAAGCTCGACGGCACCATCGGCTGCCTGGTCAACGGGGCCGGATTGGCGATGAGCACGATGGACCTGATCAAGTTGCACGGCGGCGAGCCGGCCAATTTTCTGGACGTGGGCGGGGGCGCCAACGTCGAGCAAGTTACCGAGGCATTTCGCATTCTGTTGGACGACAAGAACACCAAGGCCGTGCTGGTGAATATCTTCGGCGGCATCATGCGGTGCACGACCATCGCCTCGGCCATCTTGGAAGCTTACAAGCTCGTCGGGTTCAGTGTCCCCTTGGTTGTCCGTCTGGAAGGCACCGAGGTGGAACAAGCCCGCAAGATGCTCGTCGACAGCAAGCTGAACATCATCGGCGCCAACGGATTAACCGATGCCGCCAAGAAAGTGGTCGCGGCGGCCAAGAGCGCTTGAAGTCGCGATCTTCCTACCTACCCAACATCCTGGCTTTCTCGCATGAGCATTCTGATCAACAAACAAACTCGCGTTGTCTGCCAAGGCATCACCGGCAAGGTGGGACAGTTTCACACAAAGGGCTGCCGGGAATACGGCACTCAGATCGTCGCCGGCGTGACGCCGGGAAAGCAAGGCGAAACGGTCGATGGAGTGCCGGTGTTCGATACCGTGGCCCAGGCCGTCAACGAGACCGGCGCCGATGCGGCGATGGTTTTCGTGCCGCCGGCCTTCACCGCCGACGCGATTCTCGAAGCGGCCGACGCCGGCATCAAGACGATCGTGGCGATCACCGAGGGTGTGCCGGTGATGGACATGGTTCGGGTGTATGAAATTATTCGGCGCTCGAATTCGCGGCTTGTCGGCCCCAACTGCCCGGGAGTAATCACGCCCGAGGAATGCAAAATCGGCATCATGCCCGGCTACATCCATAAAAAGGGACCGGTGGGCGTGATGAGTCGCAGCGGCACGCTGACCTATGAAGCCGTGTGGCAGTTGACCGGCTTGGGCCTGGGCCAATCGACGTGCGTCGGCCTGGGTGGCGATCCGATCGTCGGCACGTCGTTCGTCGACTTGCTGAAAATGTACGAGGCCGACCCGGCCACCGAAGCGATCATGATGATGGGCGAGATTGGCGGCACGGCCGAGGAAGAGGCGGCGGCGTTCGTCAAGCGACACGTCACCAAGCCGGTCGCCGCCTTCATCGCCGGGCGTGCCGCTCCGCCGGGCAAACGCATGGGACACGCCGGCGCCATTATTTCCGGCGGCAAGGGCACCGCGGCCGAAAAAATCGCCGCGCTTGAATCCGCCGGCATCGAAGTCGCCGAAAGCCCGGCCGACATGGGCACGGCCATGCAACGCGCCATCGCCCGCAAGCGCCGCGCTTAGACGCGCGTCAATGCTCTCCCACAGCATTCCAAGCGGACATGCTCGGGATCCTCGCAACGGCAGTCGGCAATGACTTCCAATTCCATGCCGCATCCACCGCAGCGGTACGTTTCGCCTTTCTTCGGCGTGTCGACCGCCGGCGTTTCGTCGGTGGCCCGGCGAGTTCGCTCGGTGTCGTGAGCGCGAGTTCGTGTCATGGCGGATTCTCCTTATTGTGTTGATGACCGAAACGCCTGAACGTTGAACATTCTAGCAAAACAAGTGCCGTTAGACAGTCTTGCGCGGTCGCGGGGCTCACCAGACCCCCGCCGGGCGACCGCCCTGGTCGCCGCGCGCGCAGATTGGACATTTCTTGCCAGAAATCGTGGCCATCGCGGCTTCACAGATAAACGATGTTTTGCCGTTCCGCGCATGTGTAATCGCCTGTTGCCCACGGTAAACGACCTTTCCGCGCGATTTGGATGAGGATAGAATTCGCGCACCAAGCATGACTGAGGCGCAAACGGTTTTCACAGCGCCCGCGCGGTTACAAGACCTGGTCGGGCGTCTGGAAGCGCAACGCGGCTTCGCCGAGGTGATCGCCAGTTTACGGGCTGGCCATGCCGCCACGCTGGGCGGAGTCTGGGGCTCGAGCTGCGCGCTGGTGGCGGCATCGCTGGCGCGCAACGCCACGGGGCCGCTGGTGGTCGTGCTCCCCCACATGGACGACCTGGACGACTTCTGCGACGATCTGTCGCTCTTTGCCGCGGTCAAACCCGAGCGTTTTCCGGCCTGGGAGCGTGAAGAGCGCGAAACGGTCATCTACGACGAGACCTACGGCGAGCGATTGCGGCTGCTCAAGCTGCTGTGGGGTCCCGAGCCGCCGCAACTGGTCGTGACCAGCATTCAAAGCCTGTTGCAAGGCGTGCCCAGCCGGGAAAAACTGGCCCGGCAAACGCGTCGCATCCGCCGCGGCGACTCCATGGACGTCAAGGAGTTGCTTACCTGGCTGGCGACCAACAACTTTCACGGCACCAGCGCCGTCGAGCTGCCGGGCGAATTCTCGGTGCGCGGCGGCATTCTGGACATCTTTGCGCCCGATTGGTACGACCCGGTGCGGATCGAATTTTTCGGCGACGAGATCGAATCCATTCGCCGTTTCGAAGTCGCCACGCAGCGCAGCCTGGCCTCGCTGGACTCGATCGACGTGACGGTCCTGGCCCGCGGCGAGGACGACCGCGAGCATTTTACCGGCTATCTTCCTGACGGCGCATGGTTCTATCTGCTTGAGCCGGCCGACCTGGAGGAAGAAGGCCGGCGATACTTGGAGCGTCTCGAACGCCCGCAAAACTTTCACAGTGTCACGAGCACGATGCGGCAGGTGACGCGGTTCGCGTCGGTCACGGCGGCCAGTGTGCCAGCCGGCTCGCTCGAGACCACCTGTCATTTGGCCATCGAATCGGTCGAGCGATTCAGCGGCGAGATCAGCAAAGTCCGCGACGAGCTGGATTCATCGATGGGCGCCGGCGACGCACTGGCGAACGACGTATTCATCGTTTGCCAGACGGAGGCCGAGTCGCAACGCCTGCAAGAGATCTTTGCGTCGACGGCGCTGGCCGCCGCCGGACATCTGCATTACCCGATCGGCCGGCTCAAGGCCGGGTTTCGCCTGGTGGCCGACCACGTGGCCCTGGTAAGCGGCAGCGAGCTGTTTCATCGCTCGGACTTGAATCGCCCGTCGCGCCGTCGCTTGGGGCGCGTGATCGACAGTTTTCTCGAGCTGCGCGAAGGCGACTACGTCGTCCACTTGTCGCACGGCATCGGCCGTTATCGTGGGCTGCAACTGCTGGAAAAGGCCCACCAGGCGGAAGAGCACCTGGTGATCGAATTTCACGGCGACACCAAGATTTTCGTGCCGGCCTCCAAGATCGAGCTGGTGCAGAAATACGTCGGCGGCAACAAGAAAACCCGGCCCACGCTGGCGCACGTCGGCGGGCGAATGTGGGGCCGGCAAAAGGAGGCCGCGCGCGAAGCCGTCACCGACCTGGCGGCCGATATGCTGGAGCTGCAAGCGGCGCGGGCCCTGCGGCCTGGCATCCGGTTTCCCGGCGATACGGCCTGGCAGCGGGAGTTCGACGCCTCGTTTCCGTACATGGAAACCAGCGACCAACTGACGTCGATGACCGCGATCAAGGCCGACATGCAACAGCCGCGTCCCATGGACCGTCTGCTATGCGGCGACGTGGGCTTCGGCAAGACCGAGCTGGCGATGCGGGCCGCGTTCAAAGTTGTCGATCACGGGTATCAGGTTGCCCTGCTGGTGCCGACCACGATCCTGGCCGAACAGCACTTGCGCACCTTTCGCGCACGGATGGCGGAGTTCCCCATTACCGTGGCCTCGCTGTCGCGCTTCTGCACGCCCAAAGAGACGCGCGACATTATCGAGGGCCTGGCCACCGGCTCGATCGACGTCGTGATCGGCACGCACCGTTTGGCGCAGCACGACGTCACGTTCCAAAACCTGGGCCTGGTAATCATCGACGAGGAGCAACGATTCGGCGTCGAAGTGAAAGAGCGCTTGAAAGCGCTGCGACAAACGGTCGACGTGCTGACGATGACCGCCACGCCCATTCCCCGCACGCTGCACCTGTCGCTGTTGGGGGTTCGCGATATCTCAAACCTGGAAACGCCCCCCAGCGACCGCCTGGCCATCGAAACGCGCGTTACGCGCTTCGAAGGTGAAATGGTGCGCCACGCCATCATGCGCGAGCTCAATCGCGGCGGCCAGATCTTCTTCGTCCATAACCGCGTGCAAGACATCGAAAAAGTTCGGCACCAGCTGGAGCAGATCGTGCCTGAAGCCCGCATCGCGATCGGGCACGGGCAAATGCCCGAAGGACAATTGGAAAAAGTCATGATCGATTTCGTCGACCATCAATTCGACGTGCTGCTGGCCACGACGATCGTCGAAAGCGGCCTGGATATTCCCAACGCCAACACGATCTTCATTGACGAAGCCGATCGCTACGGACTGGCCGACTTGCACCAGTTGCGGGGCAGGGTAGGGCGGTACAAACATCGAGCGTACTGCTACCTGCTCGTCGATCCGCACAAGCATCTTTCGACCACCGCGGCCCGGCGGCTGCGGGCGATCGAGGAGTTCAGCCAGATGGGCTCGGGCTTTGCCATCGCGATGCGCGATCTCGAATTGCGCGGCGCCGGCAATATTCTGGGCACGCAGCAGAGCGGTCACATCGCGACGGTCGGCTACGAGCTGTATTGCGAGCTGCTGGAACAGGCCGTTCGCAAGCTCAAGCACTTGCCGCCCAAGGTGTCCGTGGATGTAAGCGTCGACTTGCCGTGCGAAGCGTATATCCCGCGATCTTATGTGCCCGACATGCGGTTGAAGATCGATCTGTATCGCCGCGTGGCCCGGTTGGCGAGCGTCCAGGAATGGGAAGACCTGTCGGCCGAATTGATCGATCGCTTTGGTCCGCGGCCGGCCGAGGTCGATCGCATGCTGTTGCTGGCGAAGTTGCGCATCTGGGCCTACGGCTGGCAAATCGAGTCGATTCACCTGGAAGAAGGATTCATCGTCTTCGGCTACGGCGTGCGGCGGCGGGTCGAACAACTGGCCAAAAAGAGCGGCGGGAAGCTGCGGGTTGTGGACGACAAGAGTGCTTATCTTCCTATTGATAAAGGTCTTACGGACTCAGACCAGGTGATTTCCGCCGTGCAATCGCTGTTGCAGCCCTAGGCATGGCTGCCTATAATCCCGCCCCGCCGAGCGAGAACTGGTTTCAAATCCGTCTCGGAGAGTGGGACAGTCCCATTTTGCTCCGAGGACTGCGCAAAATTGGGACAGTCCCCGACAGTTTTGAAACCAGTTCTAGGGTTTCGCCGCTCGGTAACACGTTTTCCCATCGGTTGTTGGGTCTTCTCCCAAAACACTTTCGTGCGACAAGCCGCGCCCTGTTAACCAGGGTCGGCCTAAAGGCAGCAGCGTGGCGCGAACGTATTCTCGCTTTCTGACCGCGATTCTTCTGACAGTTGCAGTTGAGCAACTGCGCTTCGCGCTCGACGAAGCCGGTTGGCCCGTTGGAAGTGCATGCGCGCAGGCACAAGTCATTCCCGACCCGGGCTTCGGCGACCCGTACGCGACAGGCGGGTATGGCGACGCGCGCGTCGAACCGCCTCGCAGCGGCGTGTTGCCACCGCAAGTACCGCTGAATTTTGGCCCGACGGCGCCTGCCATTCCGACGTCGCCCACTCGTCCAGCCACCTGGCCTGGTGGCGCGGCGGACCCTAACGGCGCCAGCGTTGGGCCGGCAGGCTACCCTGGAGGCGGCCCGCCAGGCCCCGCGGCCGGATATTCAGGCGCCACGCGGCAGCCGCCGCCGGCAGTCGGCGCGCCTCCGATGCCCGCGAAGAAGTCGCCTGCCGATGCCCCCGACGATCCCGCGGTGATCGTGGCGCATGTCGGATCCGAGGTAATTCAGGCCAGCGAAGTCCTGGTGAGCGTCAATCAATACCTGGCGATGCTTGCCGCACAGCACGCCGAGGAACTGGCGAAGCTTTCTCCGCAAGAACGCGAAGAACAGCTCAAGCCGGCCCGCCGCGAATTGATGAAACGCTCGCTGGATGACGTGGTGAAGGTAAAGCTGCTGCTGACGGAGCTGCGTCGCAAAATTCCGGCCGACGGTTTGGCCAAGCATGAAAAGCAAATGCGCGAGCATTTCAACTCCCGCGAAATCAAGCGGCTGATGGAAGAACACAAAGCGGCGAGCGTTCCCGACCTGGAAATCAAGCTGCGAGCGCTGGGCAGTTCGCTCGAATCGCAGCGAAGCGTGTTCGTCGAACGCCAGTTGGCCGGAAGCTGGTTGAACGAGCACACCAAGAACGAGCCCCAGCCGGCCACGCACGAAGAAATGCTGACCTATTACAAGCTGCACGCGTCCAACTGGGACTCGCCGGCGCGGGCCCGCTGGGAACAACTGACCGCCAAGTTCGCCAACTTCAATTCCAAGCAAGAGGCCTACAGCAACCTGGCGCGTTGGGGCAACGAAGTGATGCGCGGCGCACCGTTTGCCGCCGTGGCCAAGGCCCATTCGCAGGACGTCGCCGCCGACGAGGGAGGGGTGCACGATTGGGCCAGCCAGGACAGCCTCCGCTCCTCCGTCCTGGACACGGCTCTGTTCGCGCTGCCCGAAGGACATTTGAGCCAGATCCTCGAGGACGAAGACGGCTTTCACATCATCCGGGTCGTCGAGCGCGAGGCGGCCAAGCGGGCTCCGTTTACGGAAGTCCAAAGCGAAATCAAGAAAACCTTGAAAGACGGAAGCAAGGAAAAAAGGCAGGCCGATTATCTTGCCAAGCTCCGCGAGCGAATCCCGGTGTCGACGATTTTCGACGATGATTTCGTGGCG
>JBGQHN010000158.1:0-9607 GCA_041497975.1 Planctomycetia bacterium
CATCGCACTGCCATGATTCGCCGTGAAGTTCCCGCGACCGGCGCCGCGCCGCCGCAATGGATTTTGATTCCGCAAATCGAGCACGCTCGCGCGGCCGCGGCACTGGCCGAACATTGGGGCCGAGGCGACTTTGGCCCGCTGCTGCCGCGCAGTGAACTGCTGTGGGCTATTGCCCACCACGACGACGGTTGGCGCGCTTGGGACGAGGCTCCCCAGGTCGATCCCGTGCGAGGGCAACCCCGTTCGTTCACGGAAATGGACCCGGTGGATTCGCTCGCGATCTGGTCCGCGTCGATCGAGATGGCCCGCCGCGCCGGGCCGCTCGAGGCCTATCTCGTGGCCGGTCATTTTTGTGCCTTGGCGCGGCGCGTGAGTCCTTGGATCAACGACCCGCTCGGCAAGCAGCACGTCCAGCAGTTCCTGGCCGAGCACGAGACGCGGATGGCCTCCTGGCTGGCCGACTGGAAAGCGCAAAATCCCGACGATAATTCGTCCCAGCGCGCGGCCCTGGCGCTCGGCTATTTGCAGTTCTTCGACGCCTTGAGCTTGTGGTTTTGTTGTGCACCGGCCAGCGAGCCCGAACAGGTAGAAACCCCCGGCGGCCCGGTATTGACGCTCGACCCGCTCGGTCGAGAGCGGGTGGTTCTGCGTCCTTGGCCGCTCGGCGTGGCGAGTTTGAATCTCGAAGTTCAGTGCCGCGTGCTGGCAGCCGGACAGTACGCCACGGCCGGCGAGTTGGCCGCCGCCCCGTCACAACCGCTACGATTGCACTGGCACTTGCAGGGGCCCGGCGAAAAAGTTGACGCTAAAGTCTAACCCCAACTATACTCAATAGTTCCCAGCCCCCGTCTCCACCTTTCCCCCACATCACGGCCGGGACAAAGAAGCATTTCATGGGCTTAGCGTCGTTTGGGCAAAGCAGATTGGTCCTTGCCAGCCTGGTCTTCGGCTGTCTTTCGTGCACGTTTGCGGCCGGGCTCGTCGCGGCCGCCGAACCGGCCCAGGGGACAACCGTGTCGACGGCCGTCTCGACGACCCCCAGGCCCTTTCGGGCCCTGGTGCCCGGCGTCGAAATAACCATTGCGCCGGAGCGTCAAGAAGAAGAAACCGTCGCGACGCACGACGTCATCGAAATCCTGCAGGGCATTCCCGATCTGAAGTGGGAGCCGAAGTTGTCGCCCGATACGCAGACGCTGCGCGAGATGGCGACGCAAACAGTATTTCGCCGCAGCATCTGGTGTCTCGAGTTTACGTTCAAACCGGTGCGCATGCTGTGGGTCGACGTGCCGCAAGCCAGCGGCGCGATGCAGCGAAAATTGATCTGGTACATGGTGTATCATGTCAAGAACACCGGCCGGCATCTCAAGCCGGTCAAGCAGGACGACGGCACCTACACGATGCAGGCCGTCGACCGCGAGCTGCGATTTTTTCCGCAGCTCGTGCTGGGTTCCCATGAATACGGCAAGTCGTATCTGGATCGAATTATTCCAGTCGCGATTGCAGCGATCCGGCAGAAGGAAGATCCTGCCCGAAAGCTGTACAGCAGCGTTGAAATGGGCCGCAAGCCGATTCCCGTCAGCGACGACCTGGTCGACAAGAGCGTGTGGGGCGTCGCCACCTGGGAGGACGTCGATCCGCGGGTCGATACCTTCTCGGTCTTGGTGCAAGGTTTGACCAACGCGTACAAATGGGTCGACCCGGCCGGAGGATACAAACCGGGCGATTCGCCGGCCAAGGGCCGCGAGCTGTTGCAGAAAACGCTGCAGCTAAACTTCTGGCGTCCCGGCGACGAATTCGTCGAGGACCAGCGGATCATCCGCTACGGAATCCCAGGCAAGGTTGACTATAGTTGGGTGTACCGATAAACTTTTGAGTTTGTCGAACACTAACTACAAGTAGCTCAACGGTTGCCGGCGCGGTTTCGCTTGCCGCCTGGCGGAGATTCCTGAAATGGCACATAAGAAGGGACAAGGCTCCAGCCGCAACGGCCGCGACTCGAACGGGCAGCGGCGCGGAGTCAAGAAATACGCCGGCGAGAAAGTCGTCGCGGGAAACATCCTGGTGCGCCAGGTGGGCACGAAGTTTCACGCCGGCCGCGGCGTCGGACAAGGCTCGGACTATACGCTCTTCGCGCTGGTAGACGGCGTCGTCGAGTTCGACCGCGAGGGGCGGCGGGTCAACGTGGTGGGCGCCGCTTGAGCGGGCGCCACGTTTTTCTGATGCCGCATTGTTCCAGGGTGACCGCGCGGGGCGCGGGAGCGCGACAAACCAACCCGTATGACAGCAGGGGGTGGCCCAATGCCGGTCACCCCCTTTTTTTACGCTGTGCGCGGGGCGATTGCCTTGCCGAAGACCAAGAGCTTCGACCACACAGCACGCGGGCGTGGACCCGCGATCGGATGTCGTTGACATGTTTGTCGATCGGGTCACCATACAACTCGAGGCCGGGCGCGGCGGCGACGGCTGCGCGAGCTTTCGCCGCGAGAAATACGTTCCGCGCGGCGGACCCGATGGCGGCGACGGGGGCGACGGCGGCAGCGTGATCATTGTCGCGGCGCCGGGCATCGACAGCCTGGCGGCGCTCTCGCAAAAAAAGCATTGGAGCGCCGAATCCGGCCAACGCGGCGGCAGCGCGAATTGCCACGGCCGCAACGGCGAGGACTTGATCATGCAGGTGCCCCCGGGAACCATGGTCACGGATGCCCACACCCGGCACGTGCTGAAAGATCTCGCCCGCGCGGGCGACAGCGTCGTGGCTGCCCGAGGCGGCAAAGGCGGCAAAGGCAACTTGCGCTTCAAAAGCGCTACGAATCGCGCTCCGCGCCAGAGCACGCCCGGCGGCGAAGCCGAATCGCGATTGCTCGTCTTGGAACTGAAGGTCATCGCCGACGTCGGACTGGTCGGAAAACCCAACGCCGGCAAGAGCACCCTCTTGAGCCGTCTTTCGCGGGCCCGCCCGGAAATTGCCGACTATCCGTTCACCACCAAGTTTCCCAACTTGGGGATCGTGGCGCTCGGCGCCGATCGCTCGTTCGTCATGGCCGACATTCCCGGGCTGATCGAAGGCGCTCATCTGGGTACCGGCCTGGGGCACGAATTCTTAAGGCACGTGGAACGCGCCGGAATCCTCGTCCACCTGGTTGAGCCAGATCCGGCCGACGGCAGCGATCCGCTCGAAAACTACAGGGTCGTTCGCGGCGAATTGGAGCAGTATGATGTACAGTTGGGGCGCCGGAAGGAGATCGTCGCCGTGAGCAAGGCCGAGTTGCCCGGCGCTGCCCAAACGCGCGATCGACTGGCCCAAGCATTGAATCAGGACGTGTTGGCGATTTCGGCCGTTACCGGCCAAGGTTTGGACCAGTTGTTGCGCGCGATCGCGCGATTGCTCGACGAGCGGAACGAAAAATGAATTCCCCTGGCGCTGTCATGGCTTCGTTTGCCTGGTCCCCTGCCCCTTGGCGCGCCTAGCCCATGCCAAGCAACACGCTTCCCCCGCTCATGGCCGTCGACGTCGGCAACAGCCGCATCAAGTTCGGCCAATTCGCGCATCCCCTGGGCGAGCCATTGCCCGAACCAGCGCGCTTTGCGAGGCTGCCGCTGGACTGGAGCGACGCGGATCTGGAGGAATTCTTGCCACACGATCCAGCCGCCCACGCCTGGGCCATCGCCAGCGTCAATCGTCCCGCGGCCAAGCGGCTTTTTGAATGGCTCGCAGCCAACAAGGTCGAGCGCGTGCAGCAGTTGGCGCACACGGATCTGCCGCTGGCGATTGACTTGCCCCGGCCCGAGCGGGTTGGGCTCGATCGCCTGGCCAATGCCGTGGCGGCCAATCGATTGCGAGCACCCGACCGCGCGGCCATCGTGATCGACATGGGCAGCGCGATCAAGGTTGATTTCGTGTCGGCGACGGGCGCCTTCGCCGGCGGTGCGATTCTGCCGGGCATTTCCATGGCCGCCCGCGCACTGCACGAACGTACGGATCTTTTACCGCTTGTCGAGGTGCGCCAACCGCCGGCGCCCCTTGGCACGTCGACACAATCGGCCATCGAATCCGGGCTGTATTGGGGCGCCGTCGGCGCGGTGCGCGAACTGGTGTCGCGTCTGGCCGATGAGCGCGCCACGGTCGAGATATTTCTGACCGGTGGCGCGGCCTCGACGTTCGCGGCTCACCTGGCTCGCGAAGATCGAGGCGAGAGGTTCGTGCCCCACCTTACGCTGGCGGGCATCGCGCTGGCGACGCTCGGCCAGGCTAGTGCGAAGGGACAGCGGTGACGACTCGGCCGCCGACTTGCGTTGTGATGCTAACACCCCTGGGTCGCGGGGCCGTGGCCAGTTTACTCGTCGAAGGTCCGCTGGCATTGGCCGCCGTCGAGGGATTGTTTCACCCCGCGACGGGACCCGCGCTCGCGGACCGAGCGTGCGATCGCATCGTCTATGGACGCTGGCAGTCTCCCGCAGTTGGCGAGGAGGTCGTCGTTTGCCGCCGCGATGTCGAGCGCATCGAAATTCATTGTCACGGCGGCCATGCCGCGGCCGCGGCAATCATCGCCTCGCTGGCCGAGCGAGGCTGCCAGGAAATCGACTGGCGCCAGTGGGCCCAACAGTCGGAGGGCGACGCCATCGCCAGCGCTGCCCGCATCGCGCTGGCGGTCGCTCCCACGGAACGCGCGGCGGCCATCTTGTGGGATCAATACACCGGCGCTCTGGGCCGCGCGCTGGAAGAGGTTGCCGCCGAGATCCATGCGGGCAACGCACAAGTGGCCGCCAGCCGTCTGGACGCATTGATCGAGTGGTCGGCCGTGGGATGCCATTTGGTCGAGCCCTGGCGGGTCGTTTTCGCCGGGCCCCCCAACGTCGGCAAGAGCAGCCTGATCAATGCCCTTTTGGGATACCAGCGAGCCATCGTTCATGACACCCCCGGCACAACGCGCGACGTGGTTGCCACCGCCAGCGCGATTGATGGCTGGCCGATCGAACTGGCCGATACGGCCGGCTTGCACGCGACCAGCGAGCCGCTGGAAGCCGCGGGGATTTGCCTGGCTCACGATCGCCTGGCCACGGCCGACCTGGTCGTATTGGTGTTCGATGAATGCAATTGCCCGGCGGGCTCCGTCGAATCGCTCGTCGAGCGCTGGCCGACGGCATTGCGAGTGCTCAACAAGTGCGATTTGGTGGACCCCGAAGTTGCCAACGGCTGGTGGCGCGCTGGCGGCATTTGCACCAGCGCCACCCGAGGCGAGGGGATCGATGGTCTGCAACGGGAAATCGCGGGGCGATTGGTGCCGATCGCCCCGTCGCCGGGTCAGCCGCTGCCGTTTACCGCCGACCAGGTCGCGATGCTGCGGCAAGTTCGCGCCGCCGTCTCGGCGGGCGCATTGAACACGGCCGGCCGCCTGGCGGCGCAAGCCAGAATCCCGCATGTCAACGCCCCGCTAGCTGGCAGCTTGGCCTAGGCGCACCCGGGTACTCTCGTCATACTTTGCCGCTATTTTCTCCGGGGGCGGCTTTGCCTCGGAGCCTGCACCGCATGTGCGGTTGGCGAGAGCCGCCCGACCGGTCATTGATTGCGTATTGGAGGGACCCAAGCCATGGTGTTCGACGCGCGCCGCCGTGTCATCTGCGTATGGCTGGCCATCTCGGCCGTTACGGCGCTGTGGACGATCGCGGTCATGGCCCAGCCGCTCACCGTGAAGCAGGAAGAAACCCCCGCGCCCCAGAGCGAAGATCCTGCGCCGGCGCCGCTGGTGCCCGACGACGAGCCCGCGCCAATGGCCGAACCGCCTGCCGGCCCTCAGTCATCGGATGAGCCCCAGCAAGGGGATGATGAAACCGAGTCGAGTGGCGAAACGTCGCCCGCGCCGGCCATGAGTGATGATGACCCGCCGACTTCAGCGGGCGATCCGGAGAGCACCCCTGCTGACGAACCCTCAAGCGAGCCCAGCGACAGCCCCGACGCGCCGCCGGCGCAACTGCCGACGGCCGCCGAGCGAGGCAAGCCGGCGCCTATCAAGGGCGCCGAGCCCCACGCACCCCACGGCCAGGCCCTGGACGCGGCCAGCTTGAAGGGCGTGCGTCCCGGACACACGACGCGCGAGGCATTGCACTCCCAGTGGGGCCCGCCGATACAGGTGGACAAGATCAAGGACGGAGTGCGCGAGACCTATGAAGTCAAGCCGTTCGATCGCGTCCGCATCACGATCAACGACGACGTCGTCGACTCGCTGGCGGTATATCTCGAAAAGCCGCTGTCGCGCGAGACGGCTGTCGAACTGTTGCAAATCGATGGCGTCGAACCGGTAGAGCTGTTCAACGACCAGGGGCGGCTGATCGGGCTGGCTTATCCCGAACGGGGCGTGATGCTCGGCCTGAATCAAAAATCGAACCCGCCGCAGGTTTTCCAAATCGTCGTCGAGCCGATCGACGCGCAGCCGTTTTTGGATCGAGCAGCCAAGCGGCTCGAAACCCGCTTCGCCGACTGTCTGGCCGATCTAAAGCAGGCCTTGGAGCTATCGCCTGACGCGGTCCGGGCCCAGTGGCTCCACGCCGAGTTGACCTTGCGGGCCGGCGATCTGGAGCAGGCGCGTTATTCTGCCCAAAAAATCGTCGAGCTCGAATCGGGCAATCTCGAATATCGCCTGACGCTGGCCAAGGTTCTGGCGGCAAGTGGCGACTACCCGCTGGCGATCAAGCACGCCAGCGACGTTGCCGGTTCGAGCGCCTCTGCCGGGGTTGTGAAAGCACGGGCCTATTGCCAGTGGGGCGATTACCTGGCCGCCTCGGCAAAACGCGATTATCCGCAGGCGATCAAGCATCACCTGAGGGCCATCAAGCTGGCGGAGCCGTTTGTCGCCAGCCCGAACGCCGCGATTCGCAAAGCGGCCAAGGAACTGATGGTCGACGCCCATCTGGCGGTTGCTCACGACGTCGGCTGGGGGCGTTGGCAGCAAAAACCGAAAGTGGTTCCGTTATGGATCAACCGCGCGACGGCATTTGCCGACGACCTGATCGCCAAAGAGCGAGGTTCGCTCGACGTGCGCCTGCGCGTGTGCGAGCAAGCTTTGGCGGCCTTGGCCGGCATCACCCAGCCGCCTGACGCGACCGTGTGGATCCGTGGCCTCACGGAGCTGGGCAAAAAAATGTTCGACGAAGCCGACGACGCGGCCTACAAGGCGCACCTGGCCTGGCGACTCGGCGTGGCGCTCAATGACGCCGTGGAAGTCGAGGCCTCGCGAAACAAACTGGACAAGGCGCTGGCCTTGGGCAAAACGGGGCTCGAACTGTTCGAGACGGGCGAGCCGGCCGGCAAACAATTGCCCGCGCACAGTTATCTGCGCGGCCGGCTGTGTTATCGACTCGGCGCGGTGTTCGCCATCCAAAAGTCCGACCACGCGCAAGCGCTTGCCTGGTACGATCGGGCCGTGCCATTGCTCGAAAGTCCCGTGCCGGCCGACGCGGTCGATTGCGGCAAACAGGGCGAGACGTTTGTCAGCATGGCCGTGTCCTATTGGGAAACCGGCAATCGCCGCGAGGCCCTGCGGCTCACCGATCAGGGCGCGAAGCTGATGGAGCAGGCGGTCCGCGACGGCTTGCTCGAAAAGGGGGCCCTGGCCGTTCCCTACAGCAACCTGGCGAGCATGCACGAGCAATTGGGAGACGCCCAAGAGGCGCAAAAGTTCTCCGAGCTGGCCTCCCGGCACGAAAAGCTTTCGGCCCACTGACCGCGCGCCCCAAGCCGCGGCTGCGACTCCCAGGAGTGTCCTAGGGGCGCAGCCGGCCCGTGCGGGCGCCGCTTTCGACGAGCCGTCGCGGATCCCCGTCGCGATCGATCCGTGGTATCTTGGCGCGCCGGTTGATTGCCACGTCGGCCTTCAGCCGCACAAGATCCGCCAGCCGCATGCCCCCTGTTTGCCATGCAACTCACGCCGCGCGATCCGCACGACGAAGCCCTGCTGGGCCAGGTTGCTCCGGCCGATTGGAGCAATCCGCGGCCCGCCGCGCGCTACAACCTGGTGGCGATCGGTGGCGGCACCGCGGGTTTGGTCGCGGCGGTCGGCGCCGCCGGTTTGGGCGGCAAGGCGGCGATCGTCGAGCAGCGGGCCCTGGGCGGCGACTGTCTCAATTTCGGCTGTGTTCCCAGCAAGGCCATCATTCGTTCGGCCCGCTCGGCGCACGAGATGACAATCGCCCATGGACTGGGATTTCGCGGGCCGCGGGACGGAACGTGGGATTTCGCCGCCGTCATGGAGCGGCTGCGTCGCGTGCGGGCGGAAATCAGTCATCAGGATTCGGCCCAGCGGCTTCGCTCACTGGGCGTTGACGTTTTCTTTGGGGCCGCCAGGTTCACCAGTCGCTCGACGCTGGACGTGGGCGGCCAGACGATCCGCTTTCGTCGAGCCGTCATCACCACCGGTTCGCGCGCGTTCGCACCCCAGGTCGCCGGTCTGGCCGAGCTGGGATATCTGACGAACGAGACGATTTTTTCACTGACGCAATTGCCCCGTACGCTCGTCGTGCTGGGGGCCGGACCGATCGGCTGCGAGCTGGGCCAGGCCTTTGCCAGGTTGGGCAGCGAAGTGCATTTGGTCAATGACCGCAGCGGCCTGTTGGGGAAAGAAGATCCCGAAGTCGGCGAACTGCTGCAAGCCCGCTTCGCCGCCGAAGGGATCCATTTGCATCTGGGCTGGCAAGCCGTTCGCGCCGATCGTTTGGGAGGTGCCAAGGCGCTGATCATTCAGCGCGGCGACCAGAAACAGGAATTGATCGGCGATGAAATCCTGCTAGCTGCCGGGCGGCGGCCGATCTTTGACGGATTGGACCTGGCGGCCGCGAGGATCGAGGCCAACGACGACGGACCGGTCGTGAACGACTATTTGCAGACCACGAATCGCCGCGTGTACGCGGCAGGCGACGTTTGCACGACGCAAAGATTCACGCACGCGGCCGACGCGATGGCCAGAATCGTGCTGCAAAACGCCCTGTTTCTCGGCCGCAAGAAATTCAGTCGGTTGAATATTCCGCGATGCACGTTCACCGATCCGGAAGTGGCCCACGTCGGCCTGACCGCGGCCGAAGCACGCCGCCAAGGCGTCGCCATCGACAGCTACCGCGTGGGGCTGGAAGAAGTCGACCGCGCCCTGCTGGACGGCCAAACGCAGGGCTTCGCCGTGGTCCACACGCGGCAAGGCACCCCTCGCATCGTGGGCGGAACGATCGTCGCCGCGCACGCCGGAGAAATGATCGGCGAACTGACGCTAATGATGAACGAAAAGCTGCCGCTCGGGGCCCTGGCGCAAACGATCCACTGTTATCCCACGCAAGTCGAAGTGCTCAAGCGGATCGCGGACAAGTATCAGCGGGCCCGATTGACTCCGCGCGTGGCCCGACTGTTGCGGACGTGGCTGGCCTGGCGGCGTTGACGGTCATTCAATGACGCGAAAGAAACTCACGCGATTGCGTCGGGCATTACTTTCGCCGGAAGATGCGCTTAATTTCGTCGAGGGCCGCGGCAAGTCGGTCGACCTCGGCCGGAGTATTGTAGAAGTAGAAGCTTGCCCGCGTGCTGGCGCTGATCCGCAATCGCTTGTGCAGCGGCATGGCGCAATGGTGG
>JBGQHN010000159.1:0-9596 GCA_041497975.1 Planctomycetia bacterium
AGGCAATTTCTTCGCTCGACATGGTCGCCTGCTGGTCAATGCCGGTTACGCGCATTAACGCCGCGATACCCAGGCTGGGTCGCTCGCGCAAACTTTTCAGCCCGTGGCGCACCAACACCCGATTTTCATCGACCAGCGGCACCACGTCGGCCACGGTCCCCAACGCGACCAGGCCAATCGCCTGCATCAGGAAATTCTGCATCCGCGGGCCGACCTTTTTCGATTGGCTGGCGCGTTGGCACAGCGACCAGGCGAGTTTGAAAGCCACGCCCGCGCCGCACAATCCGGTAAACGGATAGCTGGTTCCAGGCAAGCCGGGATGAACGATGCAATCAGCCTCGGGCAGCGTGTCCGAGAATTCGTGATGATCCGTGATTACCAGTTCCAAACCCAACTGCCGGGCCAAGTGGGCTTCGACGACGCTGGCGCTGCCGCAATCGACGGTGATGATCATCTGCGCTCCGCGGCCGGCCAGCGCCGTCAGCGAATCGCAATTGAGCCCATAGCCCTCGTCGATGCGATGCGGCACGTAATAGCTGACTTCGGCCGAGAGCATGCGCAGGCACAAAAACAGCAAGGCCGTGCCGCTCATTCCGTCCACGTCGTAGTCGCCATAAATGACGATCCGGCGTCCGGCGGCAACGGCCGCCATGATGCGGTCGGTCGCTTCACGGACGCCTGGCAGCTCTTCGGGATCGCGGAGGCTGGTGAGCCTGGCGTCGAGAAACGCTTGCGCGACGCGGCCATCGTGGATGCCGCGGCAAACGAGCAATTGGGCCACGACGGCGGGAACCCCCGCCGCATGTTCCAGGGCCGCAATACGGGCCGCGTCGTGGGGGTAAATCCGCCAGTGCTTGGCCATATCGTCCCTGATTTCGAGCATGCACAAGCGACCCGAAGGACTCCAGCTCGCGGACAATGCATCCCTTTGGCCGCCGGCAAGCAAGTTGCCAGGCAGATCCGCGCTTGCCAAAGAACCTTAACCAGCCAACGGCCGCTACTTCTTCTTCTCAGTGTGCGGCGTGTGCTTGCGCAATCGCGGGCTGTACTTCTTGAGCTTGAGTTTTTCGCCTCCCGTTTTGCGGCGCAGGGTGTAGTTGTAGTCTCCCGTCTCATCACAGACGAGAAACACGGTTTCGACCTTCTTCTTGCTTTTGGCCATCCGACTGCAACTCCTCGCATCGAACCGAACAAAGCCTGCGCGTCCGCCGCTCGATTGGCGATTGTACAACGATCCGGCGGGTTCTGGCCAGGGCCCAATTCTACCGATAAATCCCGATAAACGATCCCTGAGGATTCGCAGCCGAGCCGGACGGAAGCGACTCGCAAAACGGCAAGATCAGTCGGACAGTCGCAATCGCGGGCAGAATCGTGGATTCGCCCTCGGTTCGTGCCATTTTTCGCAATGCCGTTAGTACTCAATGAACCGGTTATCGCTTAGACTAGATTTATCAGAGAAATGGCAGCGGTCCCGATCTACCAGGGGGCCGCTCGCCTCGAACGAGAGGCCAGGCCGGCTTGGGGTAGCCGACACGCGTCAATTCGCCGCGGCTCGGCGGTGATGAGCTGGCTGCACGAACTTGGGGTCGGCTATGACAAAGCGCTCGCCAGCAGCCGATGCGAGCTTATCGGCCAGCGCGCAGGAGACGCTGGCGGATCGACCCGATCCCCGGCTTCCACCCTCGGCGGTGGTTCCACCAGATCCCGCCGTGCCGCCGGTCCCGGCACTGCCGCCTGCCGCCATGCTTCCGCCGGCGCCTGCGTCGGCCCGCTTGGCGCAGATAGTCGTCGCGGCACCAACATCCGTGCCATCGTCGTCCTCCCACCAAGACCATGCCGCGACCGACGCGCTCGAAAAGGAAGAATCGGCTTGGCGCGACGTGTGGCTGCAAGTGCCTAGCTGGTTGACGAGCACCGTGGTGCATTTGCTGATCGTGCTTTTGCTGGCACTTATCACCAACGCTCACAGCCTGCCCAATGGAGGATCGCCAATCTCGGTTTCGACCGAGGGCGAGGGCGACGACCCCGAGGGAGATCTGGAAGGCGACGCGATGCAATTGGCCTCAGGTCTCGAAACGGCACAAGCACTGAGTCCCGGCCAATTGAGCGAACTGCCGGCGCCTGCGCCGTCGATCGACGACGCCATCGGCCCCATCAGCGCCCGGCTGGGCGACGGTGACTTGCAGCCGAAACTTGCCGGTGGAGGCACGGGCGATGAAGACGCGATCGGCATCGGCGCGGGCGGTGGCGACGGCAATGGTCTGGAGTTGCGGCTCGACGGAGCCAGCCGCGCCGCCCGGCTGCGCAGCGGCGGCGGCACGCCCCAAAGCGAAAAAGCGGTCACGCTGGCCCTGGCGTGGTTGGCCGAACACCAGAATTATGACGGCAGTTGGTCCTTCGCCACTCGCACGAATCCACGATGTCACGGCAAGTGCGCCGACGACGGCTACAACGCCAGCAAAACGGCAGCCACGGCCATGGCGCTGCTCCCGTTTCTGGGCACGGGGCAAACACATCGCGAAGGACAGTACAAACGCAACATCGACCTGGGGCTCAAGTACCTGGTCCGCGTGATGCAATCGCAGCGCGACGGCAGCTTGTGGGATCCGGCCGGAACCATGTACGGCCATGGGCTGGCCTCGATCGTGCTTTGTGAAGCCTATGGCATGACGCACGATCAGGCCTTGCAAGCCTCGGCTCAAGCGGCCGTTAATTTCATCGTCTACGCGCAAGATCCGCTGGGCGGCGGTTGGCGCTACCATCCGCAATCGCCCGGCGACACCTCGGTGGTTGGATGGCAATTGATGGCGCTGAAGAGCGCGCAAATGGCCTATCTCCGCGTGCCCCCGGCGACCATGCGCAAGGCCGGCTACTTTTTGGACTACGTGCAAAGCGATCACGGCGCCGTCTACGGCTACCAGCGACCCGAGTCCGGCCGTCCGGCGACCACGGCCATCGGCTTGCTGTGCCGCATGTATCTGGGCTGGAAACACGACCACGCGCCGTTGCAGCGCGGCGTGCAGATCTTGGGTCAATTGGGTCCATCGACCGATACGACCCGCTCCAGAAACAACATGTACTACAATTATTACGCCACGCAGGTCATGCACCACTACGGTGGATATCCGTGGCAGCGTTGGAACGCGGTGATGCGCGAGTATCTGATCCAAACCCAGTCCCACGAAGGACACGAAGAGGGCAGCTGGTATCTCGACGGGTCGGACGACGGCAGCCACGCCGGTGGCCGGCTGTATTGCACGGCTCTGGCCGCCATGACCCTCGAGGTCTACTACCGCTACATGCCTCTGTATCGCCAACAGAGCACGCAGTCCGCCGAGTGAAGACCGGGCGGCGGCGTTCGATGCGCGAGCCGCCGCGAATTTGCCAAAGGGAGCTTGGCGCCGTGCAGGTCATTCCCGTGATCGATCTGATGCGGGGGCTGGTCGTGCGCGGCATGGGCGGTCAACGTGACCAGTATCGGCCGATCGAAAGCATGCTCACCGACGACCCGCGGCCGGAAAGCGTGGCTCGCGCCCTGGCGACCAACGGATTTCGCCCAACCTACGTCGCCGACCTCGACGCCATCGAACAGGGCGACGCCACGCATGCATGGCAACCGGCGTGGTCGACTTATGAAGCATTGATCCGCGCGGGTCTCGATCCGTGGATCGACGCCGGATTAACGAACGCCGAGCAAGCGCGCCGGATCGGCGACTTCGAGGTCGACGGCCGAGGCATTTCGGGCGTCGTTGCCGGCCTGGAATCGCTGTGCGGCCCGCAGTCACTGGCCGATATGTGCGCCTTGCTCGGGACTGAGCGGTTGATTTTCAGTCTGGATCTCAAAGCGGGAATACCGCTCATCGGCGCGCCGGCTTGGAAAGGCTTAGGCGCCCTCCAGATCGCCGCGATTGCCCTGCGCGTCGGCGTGCGACGCATGATCGTGCTCGATCTGGCCGCGGTCGGAATGGGCCTGGGCGCGGGCACACAGAGCTTATGTCGCGATTTGCGCTCGATCGACTCCCAACTACAGATCATCGCCGGCGGCGGAGTTCGCGGCCCGGAGGATTTGTGTTCACTGGCCAAGGCCGGGTGCGATGCGGCGCTGGTGGCCTCGGCGCTGCACGACGGCCGGCTCGACGCGCGCGAGTGCGCCCGCGCAACGAGATAGCGATCCAGTCCCGTCTCACCACCACTTCGGTTCGCGCTTTTCAGAAAAGGCCTTGAGGCCCTCGGCCGCGGCTTCAGTCGTGCGCGAGGCGGCGCTGACGGCGGCGCCGGCCGTCAGTTGCGAGAGCAGTTGTTCGCCAATGGTCTCGTTCAACAGCCGCTTGGTCATCTGCACTGATTCGGGCGCACTTTTGGCGACTTCGCCGATGAGTTCGTTGGCCCGAGCCCAAATCTTGTCGTCGGCCACGAGTTCGTGAAACAAGCCATAGCGGTGGGCCTCGCGGGCGCCGATCAACTGCGCGGTCAGCAGCAAGTAGGCGGCTTGCGCGCCTCCGACGCGAAACGCCAACAGCGGCGCGACCATGCCAGCCACGACGCCGCGGCGCGGTTCGGGAAAACCGAAGGTGGCGCTTTCGCATGCCACCACCAGGTCGCAGGCCATTACCAACCCGGCCCCGCCCGCCACCGCCGCGCCGTTGACGGCCGCGACCAACGGCTTGGGAAATCGCAGCATCGCCTCGACCAGGTCGTGATAAACCACGGCGTCGGCATGCCATAGCGCCTGGCGATCGGCCTGGTCACCGGCCTCGAGCATCTCCGACAAATCCATGCCGGCGCAAAAAACTCTGCCCGCTCCGGTAAGGATCACGCCGCGGATCTTGCGCTCCTGGCGCAGATCGTCCAGTGCCTGGTGCAACTCGGCCAGCACGGCGCGCGACAGCGCGTTTCGCTTCTCGGGCCGGTTCAGCGTGACCGTGGCGGTGTGCTCGTGAGCTTGTATTTTAACGAGTGGTTCCATGGCCCGAGCGCTGCGGTACAAGTTGCTAGGTTCCTAAAGAGTTGCGATCGCTCCACCGCCCAGGGGCATTGTACAGCAGGAAGTTGAAGGCGCAGAGCCGCGGCAGGTTGAACCCCTCGACGCGCTTCAAACCTGGAACACACCCAGCTTGAACGGTTCATTTTCCGCGTGCCGCGTTGCAGCTTCCAGACAAAAAATCAGTGTGTCGCGGGTTTTTGCCGGATCGAGAATGGCGTCGACCCAGCCCCGGGCCGCACTATAGCGAACATCCGTGGCCCGATCGTAGTTGCCCTTGACCTGGTCGCGCAGCTCGGCCAGTTCTTTGGCATCGACGGCGTGACCCTGCCGCTCGAGGCTTTTCACGGTCACGTCGAGCAGCGTGCTGGTGGCCTGTTCGCCGCCCATCACGGCGCAGCGGGCCGTGGGCCACGAGAATATGAACCGCGGATCGAAGGCCTTTCCGCACAAGGCATAATTGCCGGCCCCGTACGAGCCGCCGACGAGCACCGTCAGCTTCGGCACACGGCTATTGCTGATGGCGTTGACCAGTTTAGCGCCGGCTTTGATGATGCCGGATCGCTCGCTGTCGCGCCCGACCATGAATCCATTGACATCTTGCAGAAAGATGATCGGTAACCAATCCTGGTTGCAATTCATGACGAAACGGGCCGCCTTGTCGGCGCTGTCGACATACAGCACGCCGCCAAACTGGATCGGCCCATCGGCCGGCCGCACGCGGCGATGCTGATTGGCGACGATGCCCACGGGAAAGCCGCCGATGCGCGCCGTGCCGCAGACGACCGTCTGGCCGTATTCCGCCTTGTATTCGTCGAAACTGCCCGCATCGACGAGGCAATTGAGAACGTCGCGCATTTCGTATTCGTCGCGCGGATTGGGGCTGACCAGATCGTACAAATCGGTCCCGGGACGCGCCGGCGGCGACGACGCCGAACGCGTAAACGGAGGCGGGGGCTCGGACGGGTCGGGCCGCAACGCGGCCACCAGGCGGCGCAGCCGCGCCAAGCACTCCTCATCGGTGGCGTCGCGATAGTCGATCGTGCCGCTGACCTGGGCGTGCATTTCAGCTCCGCCCAGCGCTTCGCTCGACACTTCCTGGCCGATCGCGCTTTTCACCAGAGCGGGCCCGGCCAGGTACAAGCCGGAACCGTCGGTCATCAACAGCTTATCGCAGAGCACCGGCAGATAGCCGCCTCCGGCGACGCAATTGCCCATAATCGCGGCGATCTGCCCCAGCCCCGCGGCCGACATCACGGCGTTATTGCGAAAGATGCGGCCGAAGTCATCTTCGTCCGGAAAGACATCCTCCTGCAGCGGCAAAAACACGCCGGCCGAATCGACCAGGTAGATGAGCGGCAGACGGTTTTGCATCGCGATGCGCTGGGCGCGGAGCACTTTCTTGGTGGTCGCCGGGAAGAACGCGCCGGCTTTCACCGTCGCATCGTTGGCGATCACCATATGGCGACGGCCCGCGACGACGCCGATGCCACACACGACCCCGGCGGCTGGCGCCCCGCCCCATTGCGAGTACATTTCCCAACCGGCCCACAAACCTAGCTCGAGCCAAGGAGAGTTTTCATCCAACAACAGCTTTAGTCGATCGCGAACGAACAGGCGTCCCTTGGCGAGTTGCCGCTCGATTGCCTGCGTGCCGCCGCCTTGCGCAAGCTTGTCTTCATCGGCAGCCAACTGCCGGACCAGTTGGCTAAGCGTGGCGGAGGTATCGAGCGACATGCGGACTTTCTGGTGCTGCTGGCGGTACTAAAACGCGGTGGGTGGGCGGTAGGAGAGCGCGACCGAGGCGCGCCGAGGGTCGACGCCCGATCGCATCCCCCCATTCGAGTTGGTGGGCGATGCGGCCGCCGGACGGTAAGGCGCACCGCGATGGAACTCCCGAACCGAATGTATCTGGGAACTAGATCGCGGACGAGTGCAAAAGAGGGACTTGCCCTAGGCAAACGCAATAGTCCAAGCTTCACGGCACGAACGTATTGATGAGTTCGCGCGGCAACATTGAGGCACATCGCGAGGCGCCAGAACAGTATAGGGCTGCTGCCAAAACGCCACGTCTGACGGCAGCCATAGATGCCCGGAAACAACAAGCTCGGGCTTTTCAGGGCCGATCGGCCGCCCTTCAGCATTACCTAAGTCATTAGATAATCAGGGTTTGCTTCGATGTGCGCAGATTCGTCCCGCATCTTGGCATTCGATCTGCTTTTTCAGCCTTCCGCAGCGATGCCCACCCCCCCGCAACCATGTCTGACACCGAGGAGTCTGCCTTTGGCCAAGAACGCTCGTAAGACCGCGACGCGCAAGAACGCCGCCGGCCAAACACAGAATTCCCGCCAGCGCGCCGCCGGGCCAAAGAGCCCTGCACGCAAGGGCAAGAAATCGTCCGCGCCCGTGGCCGATCTCGAACTTGTCGAAGAGACCGCAGCCGTCGAGAGAGTCGCCGATGGCGCGCTCGGCGCGTTGGACGACGAAGAAGCCGAACTGGAGCTCGACGCCGCGGCGGAAGAGCCCCTCATCGAAGAGGACGACACGACCGGATCGGGAGCGTGCATCGACGATCCCGTGCGCATGTACCTGATGCAGATGGGCGAGATCCCGCTGCTCTCGCGCGCCGAGGAACTGAGCGCCGCACGCGCCATCGAGAAGACCCGCACCCGTTTCCGCCACAACATGCTGGCCAGCGACTTTGTCTTGCAGGGCGCGGTCAGCTTGCTGGAGAAGGTGCGCGATGGTTCCTTGCGTCTCGATCGGACGATCGAGGTTTCCGTCACCAACACCGTGGAAAAGAAGCGAATATTGCGCCGCCTGGGCCCGAATCTGGCAACGCTCGCCAAATTGCTGGAAGAGAACCAGCGCGACTTTCGATTCGCCATCTCCAAGAAGCGCCCCATGGCCCAGCGTCACGAAGCGTGGCGCCGGTTGATCCGCCGACGCAATCGGGCCGTGCGCCTGGTGGAAGAACTGAACTTGCGCACGCAGCGTTTGCAGCCCTTGTTGGACAAGCTGGCGGAAATTGCCCAGCGCATGCAGACGCTTCGGGCACAGTTGGCCGAGCTGAACAAACGCGCTGGCGGCGGCGATCAAAACGAGTTGCGATCCGAATTGCACTATTTGATGCGCGTCGCGGCAGAGAGCCCAACCACCTTGCTCAAGCGAGTGACACGCACTGACGAACTGCAAACCCTATATGATGCCGCGAAGCGCGAGCTTTCGGCGGGGAATTTACGGCTGGTCGTGTCGATCGCCAAGCGATATCGCAATCGAGGCTTGAGCTTTCTGGACCTGATTCAAGAAGGCAACACGGGCCTGATGCGGGCTGTCGACAAGTTCGAGTGCGCTCGCGGGTACAAGTTCTCAACCTATGCCACGTGGTGGATACGCCAGGCCATCACGCGCGCCATCGCGGATCAAAGCCGTACGATTCGCGTGCCGGTGCACATGATCGACGCCATGACGCGCGTGCGAACGGTCACTCGAGAATTGGTGCAGAAGAACGGCTGCGAGCCCAGCGTGGAACAAACGGCGGCGGCGGCCGGACTGTCGCTCGATGACACCCGCTGCATCATGAAAATGGCTCGCCAACCGCTGTCGCTCGATCAACCGGTTGGCGACCACGATGACAGTTATTTCGGCGAGTTCTTGCAGGACCATCGCGAGGACGATCCGCTCTACGGCTTCAACCAGGAATTGCTGAAAGATCGGTTGGCCGACGTCATGCAAAGCCTGAATCACCGGGAGCGTGAGATCCTGCGCATGCGGTATGGGCTGACCGACGGCTACGCCTACACGTTGGAAGAAGTCGGCAAGATTTTTTCGGTCACCCGCGAACGCGTGCGGCAAATCGAAGCCAAGGCCGTTCGCAAACTGCAGCAGCCCTATCGCTGCCGGGGTTTGCTGGGTTTTCTCGACAAGGGCGAACTGCCACCGATCGAACTGGCCCAAGAAGCCTGAAATGCCGCCCCCCCGCGGCGAAACGAATCATCCCTCCCCGGTCGGGCCGCCTGGCACGCTACAGGCGGCCCATTTTTTTGCGCGGGGTTTGACAACCGCTCGAAAACACGCGAGCCGCGGATGAAAACCGCTTCTACGGGGCACTGCTCAACTGGGCGGCCAACGCCAGCTGCCCGCCGTAGCAGCTCTCCAGCCAGCCGCCGATGGCGGCGGCCGCCGCCGTGTTGCCACGCTCGTTCCAGGTCGTGGCGTTGGGCTGGTAAAGCGGGTGCTGCGAGAGCCGCAAATGCGGCAGCAAGTCGAGCACCGGCAACTTGCGATGCTCGGCGAAACCGGCCAGGCTCCGCTGCGGCAAGTCGACGTCGATTTGCTCGGCCGTGTGCCCCATGCGGCGAATGAGCGTCTCGCACAAGTTTCGATTCACTTGGAACTGGCCCGGAACCAGCACCAGGCCCAGGGGGACCTGTTGCTTGCGGCAGCTCACCACAACCTCGTCGAGCGCGGAAAAAGTACGCTGCCAACGCGCACGCATCACCGCGTCGACCGGCGCGCGGCAAGCGGCCAGTTGCGGTGCAATTGCGCGCAGGAATGACTCGAAATCATCGCCGCCGCCCACGATCGCAGCTTGCTCGACCGTCCGCGCGGGCGC
>JBGQHN010000160.1:0-9580 GCA_041497975.1 Planctomycetia bacterium
ACCAATATTCTGGACAATCTGATATCTCGCTTGGCATTTGTTGCGGCATCTGTGTGCGCACCAGCGGCAGCAAGTCCAACGGGATAGACCAATTTGCAAACCACGTGGATTTTGTTGTTGCAGTCAATGCCGTTCCCGGAAAGCCTTGCCATGCCAACTCGAATATCGCATCGGTCCATAGATTGACTGGATCGCTCGCGCAGTGACATCGTGGTGGCAGATTCTTCCAAAGGACGCCACGAACTGACGCTGGAATCCCGCGCAAAGTCTGCCCCGCTTCGCGCGCGCTAGGCTCGTAGCTTTGGAACGATGTCGGCTTGTGCGAGTAAAAGCTATGATCGCGGCGGAATCCCAGCTCCCACGCAACTGGCTCCCCAGATGGCGCCAAATATGGCGTGCCATCTGGACCCTTAATGGGTGTGTCCCCAGTAAGTATGTAGCCATCTTCAGAGACAAGTGGCGTCGCTTCGAGCGATGCACCACTTTTGCCCCACCCGCCGACGCGAGGCGGGCGATTTAATTCGTATGGCTCTCCTGGATCAATGTCTGTCTGCCGAAGCTCAACGGTTTGTACGAGATAACAGGAGAGCGGCCCAGCGGCCAGCATCATGCCACTAAATCGTTCTTGAATGCGCTCAAGGCTAGTGCGCCAGAGAGAGTCCATTGCCCCAACCTTTGCCGCTGGCGGGCCAGGGGCGCACTCGTGACAAAGGTTAGGAGAAGTCCACAAGCCGCGCCCAAGGCCGCGATGCGGGGATCAGCCGCATTGCCAGGCGAGTAAGCGCATTTTAGCAAATAGCCCGCTCTCTGCTACAATCCTGGAATAAACGGCGGCGACTGGTGAGGACCGCATGGCACCAGAAGAAATGGAGCGGGGAACCATGAGACGAGCTATTGGCGTGACGGAAGTCCCGGTCTTTATATTTTCTCTAATGGTCTCACTTGTTCCAGCCATTATGGCCGCTGACAGGGAATCGGAAGAGTACACGAAATGGAAAAAGGCGGAGGTTGCCGGCGAAGTTAAGAAGCTCGAATCCGCAATCAAGATGGTCGGCACCGATTCGCTTATCTCGTCGGCCGAACGGGCAAAGCGCGCGGCTTCCTTGCGCAGAGCAATCGCGACGCTCAAGAGGACTGACACAACCGTCCCGGAGCTAGGCCATATTGGAGAATACGGCGTTGGCAGGCTAATTAACGCCAAGGCCACCGTAACCAAAATTATCGGACCAGAAGACGTTTGGATCGAGATTCAATTTACGGTGTCAAGCAAGCCGAGAAAAGAACGCGGAGATGACGGCCCTGATTCTTTTTACGTGATGGGCGGAAGTCGAGTCAAATATCCCGCGGTGCTGCACGGCATTGACACTAAGGCAATGGCTCCAGCGATGGCCATCACATTGCCTAGCGTCATCAAGATAAGCAACGGCTTGGAGAATATCGACTCTGAATACGTCATCGAGAAGTGGAAACCATGATCTGCGCGCCATTCGTTTCGATTCTCGTGCCAAACCCGGCGCGCGGCGGATTGAAAGTATCCCACTACCGGCCTTTGGCGGGTCCGGCGGGCAGAAAAATCGAGGCCCCCGATCGAGGCGGCGGGCTCGCACGTCATTTATAATCGCAGAATCCAGTCCATGGACACCGATCGTTGGCCGCTCGGGCGATGCTGGAAAGCGAATGACGAAACCCCTGCGGCGTCTGACGAGCCGTCGACAAGCTCGCCGTAGTTGCCTGTTGAAAAATTGGGACAGGCACCTCGCGGACGTCGTTTTTCACGCGTTGTGGACAATCTGGCTCGGAGCCAGTCCCATTTTTCAACGGCCTGCCAGGCCGCGAGTGCCGAGGTGAAATCCCTTCCGTGCCGACCCTTCACGAAGCGTTGACTCTTGCTCACGAGGCCGCCCGAACAGGAGATCGCACGCGTGCTCGCTTCATTTACGAGCAGATTTTGAAGACCGTTCCCGACGAACCCAACGCTCTCAACGGCCTGGGCATGGTGCTGCGCGAGGCCGGTCAGCCCGAGCTGGCCGAAAGCCACATTCGCCGGGCGATTGCCGGATTTCCCGGCGAGGCGGCCTTTCACAACAACCTGTACCTCGTGCTGCGCGACCAGGGCCGCGCGGCCGAAGCCGTCGCGTCCTGTCGCGATGCATTGAAGCTAAACCCCCAATCGCCCGAGCTGCACAACAATCTGGGAACGGCCCTGAAAGCCAACGCGGACCTGGAGGCCGCCGTCAGCAGCTTTCGCGTCGCGATCGAACTGGCGCCCCCTTACGCCGACGCGCATTACAATCTGGCCAACGCGCTAGTCATGCTGCGCCGCCTGGACGAAGCCGAGACCGAATATCGGCGCGCCGTGCAACTGGCTCCTGGCGATGGCGACGTGCACAACAACTTGGGGACATTGCTGCGCCTGACCGGCAGGCTCGCGGAAGCGGCGCAGTGCTACGAGACCGCGCTCGCGTGCCGAGCGGATTTTGCCGAGGCCCATCGTAATCGCGCCTCGCTGCGGTTGTTGTTGGGCGAATTCGACCAAGGGTGGCCGGAGTACGAATGGCGCTGGCGCATGGACGATGCTCCGCGTCCCCGTTTGTCACGGCCTCGCTGGCAAGGCGAGACGCTGGCGGGCCGCACGATTCTGCTGTGGTCCGAACAGGGTCTGGGCGACACGATTCAATTCATTCGCTATGCGCCGCTGCTGCAGCGGATGGGCGCCCGCGTGCTGATCGACTGTCCCGTGTCGTTGCGGACCCTGTTGGCAAGCGCGCCGGGCATCGACGCTATTGTGGCGGGCGATGCCGAGCAGGAAGCCTTCGATTACTATATTCCGCTGTTAAGCCTGCCGGCCGCCTGCCACACGACGATGGCAACGATTCCCGCCGAGGTGCCCTATCTGCATGCCGAGCCAGACCGGGTCGAGCATTGGCGACGCGTGCTGTCCACGTACAAAGAGTTCAAGGTGGGGATCGCGTGGCAAGGCAGCCGCGGGTTTACGGGCGACTATTATCGTTCGGTGCCGCTGGCGCACTTTGCACCCTTGGCCGCGTCGAGCGGCGTTCGGTTGTTCAGCCTGCAGAAAGGTCACGGCCGCGAACAGTTGCCGCCCTTGGTCGAGCCGCTAAGGATTGCCGATCTGGATGCGTCGTTGGACGTGGGCGCCGGAGCATTTGTCGATACCGCGGCGGTGATAAAGAACCTGGACCTGGTGATTACCTCCGACACGTCGGTTGCCCACCTGGCCGGAGCGCTGGGTGTGGGCGTGTGGGTCGCGTTGCAGCAGACCCCGAACTGGCGCTGGCTGATGGATCGCACGGACAGTCCCTGGTATCCCAGCATGCGGCTGTTCCGACAATCACGTTTGGGCGATTGGGGAGAAGTGTTTGCACGGATCGCCGACGCGCTGCGCATTGTGTCGTCGGCGGCGGCCGACGAAACTTCCTAGGTGGCGCTGCCGCGCCGGAATCTTGAGAGATCTTTCGTGCCAACCCTCCCCGAAGCTCTGAGTCTTGCCCAGCAAGCGCTGGAATCGGGCGACCGCTCCGCGGCGGAAGACACTTACCGGCAGATCTTGCAGATCGTGCCGGACGAGCCGCGCGCCCTGGATGGCCTGGGAATGCTTTTTTTCGAGGCGGGCCAACTGGCCGCCGCCGAAAGCCACGTGCGCCGCGCGATCGCCGCCTGGCCGCGCAATCCGGCCTTTCACAACAATCTCAACCTGATTTATCGTCAACTGGGGCGTCATCAAGAGGCGGTCGAGTGCTGCCGCAAGGCCGTGGAGTTGGATCCCGGTTCGGGCGCGCTACGCAACGCGCTGGGCGTTGCCTTGCAGGAGGCCGGCCTGATCGAAGAGGCCGCCGCGAGTTTTCGAGACTCGATCGCTCGCAACGCCGGGCAAGCCGAAGCGCACTACAATCTGGCCAGAACGCTGGCCGCGCTCGACAAGCTCGAGGAGGCCACGAGCGCTTACCGCTCGACGATTCAATTGGCGCCTGCCGATTTCGAAGCGCAGAACAACCTCGGCACGCTGCTGGAGCTGCAAGGCAATTTTCCCGAGGCCATGGCTTGCTATGAAGCGGCGCTCGCGTGCCAACCGAGCTCGCCGCAAGCTCATCGCAATCGGGCGCTGCTGCGACTGTTGTTGGGTGACTTTGCCCAAGGCTGGCCGGAATACGAATGGCGTTGGCGCATGCCAGACGTCGCCTCGCCGAATTACAGCGAGCCCCGCTGGGAGGGCCAGCCGCTTGCGGGCCGAACGGTTTTGCTGTGGGCCGAACAGGGCATCGGCGACGTGATGCAGTTTGTTCGTTACGCGCCGCTGGTGAAGCAAGCCGCAGGCCGCGTGCTGCTCGGGGCTCCGGCTTCCTTGCATGCGCTGTTGAAGAGCACGCCGGGTGTCGATCGAGTCGTGGAAGGAGACGCCGGCGGGGAGCCTTTCGATTACCAGGTTCCGCTCTTGGGCCTGCCGGTCGCGTGCGGCACCACCCTGGACTCGATTCCCGCGGCTATCCCTTACCTCTTCGCCGACCCCGAGGTCGTAGCGCGGTGGCGACGCGAGCTGAGCGGCACCAGCGCGTTCAAAGTGGGCATCGCCTGGCAAGGCAATCCGAACTTCAAGGGCGACAAATATCGCTCGATGCCTTTGGAGTGCTTCGCGCCCTTGGCGAATTGCGACAACGTGCGGCTGTTCAGCCTGCAAAAGGGCCCTGGCAGCGAACAATTGCCGGCCCTGGCCGAGCGTCTGCGGATTGTCGACCTGGGTCCTTCTCTGGATGAAGCCGCCGGAGCCTTTGTCGACACGGCGGCCGTGATGATGAATCTCGATCTGGTGATCACCTCGGACACCTCCATCGCCCATTTGGCCGGAGCGCTGGGCGTACGGGTGTGGGTAGCGCTGCAGTATGCGCCGGATTGGCGCTGGCTGGTGAATCGTGACGACAGCCCCTGGTATCCCACCATGCGTTTGTTTCGGCAGTCGCGCTTCGCCCAGTGGGACGACGTGTTTGCGCGGATCGCGGACGAGTTGCAATCGCTTTCTTCGCGGGCGGCAGTAAACTGAAGTTGGGCGGCGTTCCCGCGCGGCTTAGCGATCTTTCCAACCTTGTTGTAGTCCCCTCATCTGCTACTGGCATGCCTACTATCGCCGAAGCGCTCGACGCCGCCGTAAAGTTTCACAGGGACGGCGATCTGGAGCGGGCCGAACGCCTGTACTGGGAAGTCGTCCACGCCGACGCTCGCAACGCCGACGCCTGGCACTTGCTGGGCCTCGTGGCCCAGGCCAAGCGCCAGTTCGCATGCGCACTCGAGTATATCGGCCGCGCGGTGCAGTTGGACGGCACGGAACCCAGTTTCCACGATCACCTGGCCGAAGTCTACCGCGCGCTGGGCCAGCTTTCCGACGCCGAGGCCTGCTCCCGTCGGGCGATCAGCTTGCAGGAGGATTTTGCCGGCGCCCACAACAGGCTGGGAATGATTCTGGCCGAGCAAGGCCGGTTCCACGAGGCCGCCGCCAGCTACCGGCGGGCATTGGCCCAGCAGCAAAACTTCACGCAGGCCCAATTCAACCTGGGCGCCGCTTTGCACTCGCTCGGACAATGCGCCCAAGCCGTGGACTGTTACCGGCGAGCCATCGAGTGCGATCGGGGTTTTGCGATGGCCTACAACAACCTGGGCGCCGTGCTGTGTGAAATGGGAAGCGCTGACGACGCGATTGTCGCTTACCGCGAGGCGCTGCGCATCAATCCGCGCCAGGCGTTGGTCGAGAACAACCTCGGCCGAATCCTGCATGCGCAGTCTAAACTGCCCGAAGCCATCGCCTGCTACCGGCGCGCGTTGGCCATCGAACCTGGCGACGCCAAAGCGCATTGCAATCTCGGCGGCGCGCTCGTGGAAATAGGCCAGACGTCCCAGGCGATAGAATGCTTTCGCCGCGCGATCGAAGCCGATCGCAACCTGGCCGAAGCGCATTTCAACCTGGGCGTGATCTTTCAAGGCCAGGGCCAACTGGCCGAAGCGACCGAGTGCTACCAAAACGCGATCCGCGCCAAACCCGATTGCGTGCCGGCCCATAACAATCTGGGCACGCTCTACAAACGGCAAAACAAACTGGAGGAAGCGATCGGCTGTTACGAGCGGGCCTTGGAGTTCAGGCCCGATTTCGCGGAAGTGCTCAACAACCTGGGCAACGTCTTCAAGGTGCAAGGCCGGATCGCCGAGGCCGCGATCTGCTACGACCAGACGTTGCGCATCAAGCCCGACTTTTTGCAGGCGCGCTGCAATCGCGCGCTGATGGACCTGGCCGCGGGCGATTTTGCCGCCGGCTGGCCCGACTATGAGTGGCGCTGTGAGTTTCCCGATTTTCCCAAGCGAACGTTCGCCGAGCCCAAGTGGCAGGGCGAGCCGCTGGCCGGCCGCACGCTGTTGGTCTATGCCGAGCAGGGACTGGGCGACACCTTGCAATTCATTCGCTACGTCCCGCTGTTGGAGCGACTGGGCGGAACGCTCATCGTCGAGGTCGCCGCGCCGCTCGTGCCGCTGTTGCAGCAGTCCGGCCTGGCCCGCTCGGCCCGACTGGTCCCCAAAGGCGCCGCGCTGCCACGGTTCGACGTCCAAGTCTCGCTGCTGAGCCTGCCGGGCATCTTGGGCACGACGTTGGAAACGATTCCCAATCGCGTGCCCTATTTGTCGGCCGATCCACGGTTGGTGGACCAGTGGCGAGGCGCGCTGGCCCCGACAAGCGGGTTGAAAGTCGGCATCGCCTGGCAAGGCAGCACGACCTATGCCGCCGACCACTTCCGTTCGATTCCGCTGGCCCACTTCGCGCCCTTGGCGCAGGAGGGCGTCGAGCTTGTGAGCCTGCAAATCGGCCGGGGCAGCGAACAGCTTTCCGAGATCGCCGGCAGATTTCCGGTGCTCGACCTGGGCGAGCGCCTCGACCGAGCGCAGGGGGCGTTCATGGACACGGCCGCCATCATGCAATGTCTCGATCTCGTGGTGACCTCGGACACCGCCATCGCGCACCTGGCCGGCGCCCTGGCCGTCAAGGTATGGGTCGCGTTGCCGCTTTCGCCCGATTGGCGCTGGCTGCGCGAGCGCGAGGACAGCCCCTGGTATCCCAGCATGCGGCTGTTTCGCCAGACGCGTTTTGACGATTGGCCGCCGGTGTTCGCCCGCATGGCCGAAGAGCTCGCGCGGTTCAGTCGGCGCGCCGCCCCGGCGAGCTAAGCGCGCGGCCGTCTTGCGACGTCCGCGGTCCAGCATGCAGTCACCAGCTGGGGATCGGCTTTTGCAGTCCGTCAGTAATCCACAAGAACTGGCCGCTCGTGTCGGCCGACTCGTTGCCGATGAGCTTCACAACCAGATCGAGCGCCCGCTCCGGATCGTCGCCGCCGGTGCGCGCCACGTGCTCGGCCCAGGCGCGATAGTCTTCGCCCTGCGGTCCGGTGGTTTGCGACTCCTGGCGAATCGCGGCCCACATGTCGGTTTTCACTTCTCCAGGATGGATGACATTGGCCGTCACGCCCGTGCCGGCCAGCTCGGCGGCCAGGTGGCGCGTCAACTGATTGAGCGCCGCTTTGCTCGTGCCATAGGCGCTATTGAGCTTTGCCGGCGGGTGCAGCGACGCGGCGGAGCTGAAATTGATGATTCGCCCCCAGCCCCGCGCGATCATGTCTGGGACGAATGCCCGGCAGGTGAGATAGGGTCCGACGGTGTTCGTGGCCAGCGTTTCGATCCAACGTTTCGGATCGCTGTCGTGCACTAGCGCGATGGGTCCGAAGACGCCCGCGGCATTGATCAGAATCTGCGCCGCGCCGAGCTCGCCGCTGACTTGCCCTTTCGCCCGCTCGACGTCGTCGATCTGCGCCACGTCGGCGGCCAGGGCAATCGCCACGCCGCCCGCCTGGCGAATTTCGTCCGCGGCGCTGCGCAAGGCGTCGATGTTGCGGCCCACCAGCGCCAACTTGGCTCCCCGCCGCGCCAAACCGATCGCGACGTGCCGGCCCAAGCCGCGGCCCGCCCCGGTCACGACCGCGGTTTTGCCCTCGAGTTCGAGCATGGCGCGCTTTGGGCTGGGGGCCGCGCGGGTTATTTGCGGCGTTTTTTGGCGGGCTTTTTTTTGGCCGCCTTCTTGGCGGCTTTCTTTTTCACGGCCTTCTTGGCTTTCTTGGGCGCGGCTTTCTTCTTGGCCGATTTCTTGCCCGCGGACTTCTTGGCGGCTTTCTTGGTCGCCTTCGTCGCGGCGCGCGCCTTGGGCTTCTTGGCCGAGCGAGTTTTCGCTTTCTTCTTGGCCGATTTTTTCTTGCCGGCCAGTTTCTTTTTCGCCGCCTTCTTGGCGGGTCGCTTCTTGGCGACCGACTTCTTCACGCGGCGCGGCGCCGGCTTGCGGCCTGGCGCCGGCAACGTCGCGGGCTCGTCGGGCGCGGCGCTCGACGGGGGCTCGCTGGTCTCGGCCGCGCTCGAAGGCGCCGGCTCGTATTCGGAAATCAACAGGATGTCGGCCTCGATCAGCACCGGCGCATCGGGCTGCGGTTCCACGGGACTCGACTCGGCGATTGCTTCGGCATCGAATTGCATGTTTCCCTCGCTTGTGGGTTCGGTCACGGCACCGGCCGGCGACGAACTTTGCTCGTTGCACCGGCCAGCTGTCGTGAGATGAAATACTTCGGTCAGTTCTCCGGACTCGACGATACCGTCATCGCGCAAGTGCATGAGCGGTTGCATCACTTCGGCCCAGCGCCTGTGCACCTCCGAGTTCCACAATTTGTCCCACGCCGCTTCGTCCTCGATCTCGGAAACCAGGAACAAATCCAGATCGCGCTGGAACGTGGTGATCCTTGCGATGCCGGCCCGCTCGATCTCCTCGACCAACTCCGGCCAGATGTGGTCGTGATGATATTTGTACTCGACCAGCGCGTCGAGCTTGAGCCGCATCGTAAACGCGCGGCGAATCATGCTTGGCAACTCCTCGTCATTTCGAGCGCATCGCACCGCTTTGATTCAGGCGGCAAACACCCTGGCTGGCCATCTAGGCAAGTGGGGTGATTTGTGCCGATTTTAGCCCCCCGGCGGCAACTGGCAATCGCGACCTGCTCGAAAACGGTGGATTTCTTCATTATTTCATGGTTTCGCCTCCTTGGGCCCGCGACTCGCCGCGATTAAGAGCGCATTCGCTGCGCTTATTGTGCAAGTGTTGGGTGCCACAGGGTGGTTGCCGGTGCCGACCCGCGTCATCGGAAGCCCGATGAATCGCGAGCGGACGTTGGCTCAGTCGTGGGGAGTTCGCGCACACTGCTTCCTGATTCGCGCCAACTGCACCCAGTAATTTCCTAACGATAAAATGGGGATTATGACCGCACCATATGCAAAGAAGCCCCACTTCAGATTGAAACGATTCAGTCGCGAGAAAACGAGCCGTGCGTCGTCCGGCGTGGCCCAAAACTCGTGCTCGACCTGGTGTGTGAATACCAGAATTCCGTAATAAGTGTGGAAGATGACGTGCACTAGGCCTGGGCCCGGAGTTGGTGAAGCGGCGGCGCCCTCGAAAGATCGCATAATGGCCCGATTTGCGATCGACCCGAACCAG
>JBGQHN010000161.1:0-9578 GCA_041497975.1 Planctomycetia bacterium
AGCCGGCCTGGGACGGCTCGCCGCTTGCGGGCCGCACGATCTTGATCGTCTGCGACCATGGGCTGGGCGATACGCTGCAGTTTGTGCGCTATTTGCCCTGGTTGCGCCGCCGCGGAGCCGGGCGCATTCTGTTGGCGGCGCAACCGGCCTTGCACAGGCTCTTGAAAGTGTCAGGGTTCGGCGAATTGGTTTCACTCGACGAGGGGCCCCTGCAGTTTGACACGCACGCCGCGACGGTGATGTTGCCGGCATTGTTTTATGCTCAGGAGCGGTCGATCGGCGCCAGCGAACCGTATTTGCGCGCCGCGGGCGAGCTTGTCGAGCGGTGGCGAAGCCGACTGGCCCAACTCGATGGATTCAAGATCGGCATCTGCTGGCAGGGAAGCCGGGATTTTATCTGGAGCGAAACCCGTTCGGTGCCACTCGCGGAAATGGCCCCGCTCGGCGAGTTGCCGGGCGTGTGTCTGGTCTCGCTGCAAGTGGGCGAAGGCCGCCAGCAACTCTCCGCGATCGCCGATCGATTTCACGTCGTCGATTTCGCAGACGACCTGGATCGCCAGGAGGGCGCGTTTATGGATACGGCGGCGATCGTCAAGAACATGGATCTGGTGATCACGTCCGATACGTCGGTCGCGCATGTGGCCGGCGCGCTGGGGGCCAACGTGTGGTTGGCACTGTCTTCTACGTGTGACTGGCGCTGGGAGCAGCGCGGCGAGACTACCCTTTGGTATCCGAACATGCGATTGTTTCGCCAGCCAGCCCCCGGCGATTGGCCCAGCGTGTTTCATCGTATGGCCAGCGAGTTGAGACGGATCACTTCCTGAGTATTGTCGGCGGAATGGAAAGGGGCAGCGTCGCATGAGTCCGACTCTTGAATCCTTGCAGCAAGCGTACGAGCACCATCGTGGCGGACGGCTCGACGAAGCAGAACGGATGTACCGACAAATCCTGGCCGCCGAGCCGCGGAATGCCCACGCGCTGCACCTCTTGGGCGCCGTCGCGCATCAACGCGGCCAACACGCCCTGGCCGTCGATCTGATCACGCGGGCGATTGCCGAAGACGGCAGCCAATTCGTGTTCTATATGAACCTGGCCGCCTCGAATTTGGCGCTGGGACGCAGCGAGCCGGCCATCGCCGCCATGCGAGAAGTGATTCGTCTGCAGCCCGATCACGCCAAGACGCACAATGACTTGGGCGTTCTGTTGGCGAACCAGGGACGGTTCGACGAGGCGACCGAGTGCCTGCGGCAGGTGTTGAGGATTCAGCCCAATTACGGTCCGGCGCACAACAACCTGGGCAACATTTTGAGTCAGCAGGGCCGCACCGACGAAGCCATCGAGTGTTTTCGCGAGGCGATCCGCCTCCAGCCGGACATGGTGCAGGCCTACAACAACCTGGGCAACGCGCTGAAGGGCCTGGGACGGACGGACGAGGCGGTCGAACAATATCGCGACGCCTTGCGCATCGACCCGAACTACGTCGAGGGATATTACAACCTGGCGTTGACGCTCAACGACCAGAAAAAACCCGACGAGGCGATCGCGGCATACCGCCAGGCGCTCGAAATTCGCCCGAACTTCGTCGAAGCGCGGTTCAATCTGGGCAACCTGTTGAAGTCGCAAGCTCTGTATAGCGAGGCGGCCGAAGCCTTCGAGACGGTCGTCTCGCAGCGTCCCAACTTTGCCGAGGCGTATTACCAGTGGAGCGGCGCGCTCAAGGCACAGGGTGAGTTTGCCCGGGCACGCACGGCATTGCAGGAGAGCATTCGATTGAAACCCACGCTGGCCGAGGCGCATCATGCCCTGGGCAACTTGCTCAAGGAGCAAGGTCAAGCCGAGGCGGCGATCGACTGCTATCGCGAGGCCCTGCGCCACAATCCAAAATTCGTCGAGGCACGCAATAATCTCGGCACAGCGCTTCACCGCCTCAAGCGACTTGACGAGGCAGAGCAGTGTTTCCGGCAAGCGCTGGACCTCGAGCCCGACTGCGCCGAGGCTCACAGCAATTTGGGGCTGGTTCTGCTGGACCAGGACCGCACGGCCGAAGCGATCGCGTGTCACAGGGAAGCCCTGCGACTGAACGGGGATCTGGCGGCGGCGCACAATGCCCTGGGAACGGCGCTGGAGCGTCAGGGCGCCTACGATGAAGCGCTGGCCTGTTTTCGCCAGGCGATTCGCCTGCGGCCGGGTTTGTCCGAGGCCTTCAACAATCTCGGCAGCGTGCTCAAATCGCAGGGCAAATACGGCGAGGCGATCGTGTGCTTCGAAGAAGCGCTGCGGCTGAACGCGAACTTTCCCGAAGCCCACAACGCCCTGGGCGCCGCTTTGCAAATGAGCGAGGACCCCGACGAAGCTCTGGCCGAATATGAGCAAGCCCTCGAGCTGAAACCCGACTACGCGGAGGCCCACGGCAACATCGGCCGGCTGATGGGCGAACAGGGAAATTACACGTCGGCGATGTCGCGCTATGACGAAGCGCTGCGCCTGCAGCCGACCATGGCGTCGGTGCGCAATAATCGGGCCTTGACGCTGTTGCTGACCGGCGACTTCGCGGCCGGTTGGCCCGAATACGAGTGGCGCTGGAAGTTGCCCGACGCTCCCGGCCAAACCTGGCCGCAACCGCTCTGGGACGGTTCGCCCCTCGACGGGCGCACCATCCTATTGCATCCCGAACAGGGGCTGGGTGACTCGTTGCAGTTCATTCGCTATGCACCGCTGGTCAAGGCACGCGGCGGCACGGTCGTCGTGGCTTGTCCCAAGAAAATGCGCGCGATCTTGAGCACTTGCGCCGGCGTCGATCGATTCGTCTGCGAGGACGAGACGCCGCCACTTTGCGACGTGCGGGTTCCGCTCTTGAGCTTGCCGGGCATCTTCAAGACCGACCTCAGCTCGATCCCCGCCGACGTACCCTATCTGTCGGCTGCCGAAGAGCGCGTAGCACATTGGCACGCGGCGCTCGACGTCGACGCTCGCCTGCGCGTGGGCATCAATTGGCAAGGCAATCCAACCTATCGCGACGATCGATACCGCTCGATGCCGCTTGCCGAATTTGCGCCGTTGGCCGCCATCGAGGGAGTGCGCCTGCTGAGCCTGCAGCAGGGAGCCGGCATCGAACAGTTGGCGACCGCCCCGTTCGCAGTCGAGGACTTGGGAAGCACGCTGGACGAAGGCGACCGGGCGTTTTGCGAAACCGCGGCGGTGGTCAAGAACCTGGATCTGGTGGTCACATCCGACACGGCGCTGGCGCACCTGGCCGGCGCCTTGGGCGCCGCCGTGTGGGTTGCGATTCCTTTTTCGCCGGACTGGCGCTGGTTGCTGGACCGTGCGGACAGCCCCTGGTATCCTACCTTGCGTTTGTTCCGGCAATCGCGCGCCAGGGACTGGAGCGAGGTTTTTCGCCGAATCGCGACCGAGTTGTCCGGCGTCGTTCCCCAGCATCAGCGGTAAATCCGCCGCGTTTTATTTGGCCAATGGAGTCGCTCGAATGGCCGTCAACACGAAACAAGTCGCGGGCCGGCGCGAGCTGCACTTTTCGAGCTACCAGGAGATTCTCGATGACGTGCACAGGCTGGCCAGCCGGCCCACTCGGCAGCTGGGCAACTGGTCGCTGGGAAAAATCTGCACGCACCTGGCCGCTGCCATGAACATGGCCATCGATGGTCCACCATTCAGGCCGGCATGGTACATTCGGACCGTAGGCCCGCTGCTCAAAAAACGGTTCCTGTCACGGCCCATGACGCCCGGTTTCCAACTGCCGCGCAACGCCGGAACGCTGTTGCCCGGCGACTCCAACACCGCGGAAGGCGTCGCCGCCCTGGAGAAAGCCATCCAGCGGCTACAGCAAACCCGCGAACGCAAGCGACACGTTATCTTTGGTCATCTGACCCATGAAGAGTGGGACCGGCTCCAGCTGCTGCACTCGGCGATGCACCTGAGTTTCATCGTGCCCGAGTAGTCGAGGACACTCGGGCGGCAGTGGTCCCGGGGTGTGACCGAGGGATTGCAAGCGACCTTGCGTCGAATTGCTCGCCCCGGCCAGCAGCAGGTTAATTCCCGCAGCTCCCATACGCTTGCTGGCGCGTCTAACGGTCCGGCTGAACAGGACTTAATGCCAGACGGCGCTTTCCGGGTTGGCTAATTTGTGCGGCCAAATGCAGGCTATCAAGCACTTTTTACGTGTTTTTTACACTCCGGCGACTCGGCCGTGACACAGCCGGTTTTGAATCTTCCTAGAATCTGTCGAATTGAGACAACAGTGGGGTCCAGTCGCGATTGCATATGGGTCGCGGCGTAACCCACGTCCAGATTCAAGGAGCCCCGCAGCATGGCAACCCAGTTGGAAGCAACCCAGGCCGAAGCCGATGTTTTTTTGACGTGCGAGGTCGAGGATGAGGCCCCGCGCCTGCTGGCGACCGCCCCGCAACCCAAACGCGAGCAAGACTCACTTACCGTGGAGAATCCTTGGGAGCTGGGCTATGACTGGCCGGTTGTGATCTGGATCGCGCTGGTGCACGTCGGGGCTTTGGCGGCGCCATTTTTCTTCACTTGGAAGGCCCTCGGAGTGTGCGCGTTTCTGGCATGGTTGACCGGCAGCATCGGCGTCTGCATGGGCTATCACCGGCAACTGACGCATGGCAGCTTTGCCACGTATCGGCCGATCCGCTGGCTGCTGGCGCTATTGGGCGGCCTGTCGGGCGAAGGTTCGGCTCTGACCTGGGTCGCCAATCATCGCAAGCATCACCTGTACAGCGACCAGGAAGGCGATCCGCACAGCCCGCGCGACGGTCGCTGGTGGAGCCACATGTTTTGGTTCATGCCCGATTTTGGCCGCAAGCACTACGACACGCTCATCGCCCGCTATGCGCCCGACATGTCCAAAGATCCGATGATGCATTTCTTGCACAAGTTCTTCCTGCCGTCCCACGTGATTTTGGGGGCCGTGCTGTTTGCCATCGGCTATTTCGGCTGGGGCACGTACACGGCCTGGTCATTCGTCGTCTGGGGGATGTTCGTGCGGTTGGTGTACGTGCTGCACGTGACCTGGTTCGTCAACTCGGCGACGCATCTGTGGGGCTATCGCAACTACGAAACCAGCGATGACAGCCGCAACCTTTGGTGGGTTGCCGTTTTAGCTTTTGGCGAGGGCTGGCACAACAATCACCACGCCTATCAGCGGATGGCCCGTCAGGGACACAAGTGGTGGGAAGTCGACGCGACCTATTGGTCCATCTTGCTCTTGGAAAAAGTGGGACTGGCCTGGAACGTAGTCAAGGAAGTGCCCCAGCACACCAAGCCCGCGTAAATAGGCGAGGAAACGTCCGTCGCCGGGGCATCTTCGGATCTCGCGATTGCTCGCCGCCAGACCGTCTGGTCGCGCCAGCGCGCCTATAATTCGGCAAGGAGATCCGTTGAAATTTGGAGTTGCAAGGCCAACTGCCAGTGGTAGACTATCTTCCTTAAGTTTTGGTAACCCATTGAAACGTAGGGAAAGTTCCAGCCACCTTGGCGGTTTCGGTGCTTCACAGACAACGGAAAGAAGCATCGAGGACGGGCCAACGTAGAGAAGTCGCGGTAGCAGATGCCAATCACGAAAGAACGTAAAGCGGTTTTGATCGGCGATTTTAAGCGGGCGGACAAGGACACCGGCTCGCCCGAGGTGCAAATCGCCATCTTGACAACCCGTGTTGGCGATCTGACGGAGCATCTGCGAACGCACAAGAAGGATTACGCCAGTCGGCGGGGTTTGTTGATGATGGTGAGTCGCCGGCGTCGATTGCTGGATTACCTGAAAGAGGTGGATCCGCAGCGATATCTCGACGTCATTCGCCGTCTCGACATCCGCAAGTGACCAAGCGTCAGGCGGACGGCTTCTTTGGCGTAGGGGCGACCACGCCTCCTCCGCGCTCCCGCTGCTGTGGGAGCTCTCAGGACGGCGGCACAAGTCGAGTCCAGCGCTGACGGCTGTTCGGGCATACGCGCTCCGGCGGGCGTAAGGGTATCGAGATTGCTCTTCGGGGTGCTCGCCCGGACTTCTTTCAGCGAGCTCGAGAGCAAACAAGCGGCCCTTCTTCTCTCGTTTGATCTGCCGAACTGGTTCCTGGCAAAGGGCCGCGCAGTTGATATGCAGATCGGGCACTGATTCGACCAAGCCAAGAAGCCGTCTGAGAACTTGCAAACAAGGTAGGGACAAAAATTGAAAGCACGTGTAGAGAAACAAATCGGTTCGGGCGTCCTATCCATTGAAACCGGTTACTTGGCCAAGCAGGCCGTGGGCAGTTGCCTGGTGCAGTTCGGCGAGACGGTCGTGCTGGCCGCCGTGGCTGACGGCCCGCCGCGCCCCGGGGTCTCGGATTTCTTCCCATTAACTTGCGATTATCGAGAGCGCACGGCCGCGGCCGGCAAGTTTCCCGGCGGCTTCCTCAAGCGGGAAGGCCGCCCGACGATGAAGGAAACGCTTACCAGCCGACTCATGGACCGTCCGATTCGGCCGCTATTCCCATCGTGGTACCACGACGAAGTCCAAATCCAGAGCTTCGTTTTGGCCAGCGATCGGCAAAATGACGCCGACGTGTTGGCCATGATCGGCGCCTCGGCTGCCCTGGGGATTTCGCCCTTGCCGTTTGAGGGCCCGATTGGCTCGCTCCGCCTGGGCCACATCGACGGCCGGTTCGTCCCGTTTCCCACCCAAGACGAGCTTGAAGTAAGCGATCTCGACTTGATCGTATCCGGCAGCAGGGACGCGATCTTGATGATCGAGGGGTTCGCCCGCGAAATGCCCGAAGCTCGCATGCTGGAAGCCTTGCGCGAGGCGCACCGGATCGTCAAGTTGATCTGCGAATTGCAGTTGGAGTTGGCGGCCAAGGTCAAGGTGGAGAAGAAGCACTACGAGGTTCCGCCCGACGATGGGATGTGCGATCGAGTCAAGGCGCGGTACTTCGATGCCTTGCGCGCGGCGAAGCAGACCTCGGGCAAACAGGCCCGGGCCAACGCGGTTGCCGACTTGAAGGCTCGCGCCCTAGCGGAATTGATTCCCGATCCGACTGCCCCCGACGCTTTGTCGCCGACGTCGTTTGCCCATGCGTGGCATGCCCTCGAAGAAAAAGTGGTTCGCGATCTGATCCTGGCGGGGACCCGCGCCGATGGTCGCGACGCCAAGACGTTGCGGTCGATCGAGTGCGAGATCGACGTATTGCCGCGCGTGCACGGTTCGGCCGTGTTTCAGCGTGGGGAAACGCAGGCCCTGGTCACCGTTACCTTGGGCACCGGCCGCGACGAACAGCGCGTCGATGGCCTGATCGACGAGTACTCCAAGAAATTCATGCTCGACTACAATTTTCCGCCGTTTTCGGTCGGCGAAGTGCGACCGATCCGTGGTCCCGGTCGCCGCGAGATAGGTCACGGCGCCCTGGCCGAGCGCAGCGTCAAGCCCGTGTTGCCCGATCCCGAAACCTTTCCGTACACGGTGCGCGTCATCTCCGACATTCTGGAGTCGAACGGCTCCAGCTCGATGGCCTCGGTCTGCGGCGCCACGCTGGGCTTGATGGCGGCCGGCGTGCCGATCACGAATCCCGTCGCCGGCATCTCCATAGGTCTAGTCAAGGAAGAAGACGGTTGGACCTTGTTGACCGATATCCTCGGGGATGAAGACCATTTCGGCGACATGGATTTCAAGATCGCCGGAACGCAGAACGGCATCACGGGCATCCAGCTCGATCTAAAGGTCAAGGGCATCAGCGAGGAGATCATCAAGGCGACCCTGGCCCAAAGCCGCGACGCCCGCATCGAAATCTTGCGGAAAATGCTAACGGCGATTCCCAGGCCTAAATCGGATATTTCGATGTGGGCCCCGCGCTTGCTGCGAACGCACATTCCGCCCGACAAGATCGGCGCGTTGATCGGTCCGGGCGGCAAAACGATCCGTTCGATTCAGGAATCGACCGGCGCCGTGCTGGAAGTGGAAGACGACGGCACGGTGACGATTGCCAGCAGCGACGGCGAATCGGCCAAGGCCGCGCTGGCGAAGGTCGAAGCCCTGACTGCGTCGGTCCAGGTGGGCCGCATTTACTACGGCCGCGTGACGAGCGTCAAGGATTTTGGCGCGTTCGTGGAGATCATCCCCGGCAAGGACGGCTTGTGCCACATCAGTGAATTGGCCGACGACTACGTCAACAGCGTGGCCGACGTCTGCAGCGTGGGCGATGAGATGACCGTCAAGGTGATCGCCATCGACGAGCAGGATCGCGTAAAACTGAGCCGCAAGCAAGCGTTGCGCGAGTTGAACAAGACCGCGGGCGGCAACGGCGACGGCGAATAATTGCCGTCGGCGCGGCGCGCGAGTGTTGGTGCGCGGCCTCGCTCGCGGCACAACCAGAGTCAACGAGCGCCCCTGGCCGGCAGCGGTCGGCGGGCGTTTTTGTTTCCGCCTCGTGCGCCTATCCCGTGATCATGAACCAGCCGCACCCACCCTCGGCCGAAGAGGTCAACAAGCAACTTGTCGCGCAATATACCGAGATTGCGGCGCTGGCCGGCGGCTTGGCGCATGAGATCAAGAACCCGCTGTCTACGATTTGCCTGAACATGGAACTGTTGGCCGAGGACTTCGGCCAGGGCGAATCGCTCCGCGATCGGCGAGCCGCGGCAAAAATCGCCGTGGTGCAGCAAGAATGTCAGCGGCTGCAAAACTTGCTGGATAACTTCTTGAGTTTCGCCAAGGTCCGCACCGTGCGATTCGAGGCCTCGGACCTTAACCAGCAGGTCGAACAGGTGCTCGAGTTCTTCGCGCCCCAGGCGCGGGAGTCGAACATCGAGATCTTGCGTTATCTCGATCCGGATTTGCCCAGCGTGGTCTTGGATCGCGAATCGTTCCACGGCGCGCTGATTAACCTGCTGCTCAATGCGCTACAGGCCATGCCTGACGGTGGCCAGCTTGTCGTGCGCACCAAGACCACGGCCGCCGGAGTGGCCCTGGAGCTGATCGACACGGGCTGCGGCATGGACGCCAAGACGGCCAGCCAGGTGTTCGACGCGTTCTTCTCCACCAAGCCGGGCGGCTCGGGCCTGGGACTTCCCACCACGCGCAAAGTCGTGGAAGCCCACGGTGGGCGCATTTCCGCCGAGAGCGAAGTCGGCCGCGGGACGAAATTCACGATCGAACTGCCGCTGCCGCCGAGACTGACCGCCGCGCCGAGCGCCAACCCCTAGCCCGTTGGTGCCGCCATGCGGTATCATCGGCGCTCATGGTGACCGGTGAAGCGATCAAACGTGGGGCCGCCGAGAGCGCCCCGATTCGCGTGCTCATCGTCGACAATGAGGCGCCTCACGCCCAGGCCGTGGCCGAGAGCCTGGAGCGAGTCGGCTACGAATGCACCGTGGCCACCAGCGGACCGCAAGGTTTGAAGCGCATCGATCAGGACGCATTCGACATCGTGATCACGGACCTGGTGATGAATGAAGTCGACGGCTTGCAGATCCTGGCACACACCAAGGAAAAACTGTCCGACGCCGAGGTGATTCTCGTCACCGGCCACGGCACGATCCCTTCGGCCGTGACGGCCATGCAGCAGGGCGCGTTCAACTAT
>JBGQHN010000162.1:0-9574 GCA_041497975.1 Planctomycetia bacterium
CGACCCGAACCAGCGGTGGCCTTTAACAAGAAAAAAAACCGACGAGGCGAGAAAAGCAAGCACAATGACGAATGCAGCGATCCGTCCCCAGGGTTCTCCTAGATCGGCGAAAAACATACGTCTTAGCTCTCACGGCAGACCTTGGCGTTACGGACAACTAATCGCGGCCCGAGCGGAACGCAACGTACCGCACCGCGCCAGCACGGCAGGGCTTACTGCCGGGCCCGCGGATGGCGCAGCGAGACCCAACCGCCCCCCGCGGCGCTGCTGGCGACGCACTGCTGGATGAAATACATCCCCTCGACGCCGTCGTTCACGTTCGGATAGATCGTGTCGAGGGTCTCGAACTTCTGTCCGCTGGCGCGCAGCGCCATGTTGTCGAAAGCGGCCCGATAGATGTTGGCGAAGGCCTCGAAGAAAGCTTCGGGGTGGCCGCTGGGCAGCCGGCAGGCAGCCTTGCCGGCTTCGTTCATATAGGGCGCGTTGGGATCGCGCGTGTAGATGGCGTGTGGCTGGCCGTTGCGGCGCACGATCATATGGTTCGGCTCTTCCTGCCGCCACGAGAGCGAGCCCTTGGTGCCGTCGATCTCGATCGACAGGTCATTTTCGCGGCCATGGCTGATTTGCGAAGCCGTAATGCTGCCCAGCGCGCCGTTATCGAAACGAATCACGGCCTGCCCATAGTCGTCAAGCTTCCGCCCGCTCTCGAATGTCTTCAGGTTGGCGCTGACCGTGTCGCTTAGCAGCCCAGTCATATAACGGGCCAGGTTGTAGGCATGCGTGCCGATATCGCCGAAGCAGCCGGCCGCGCCGCTCTTGGCCGGATCGGTGCGCCACGAGGCCTGTTTCTGGTTCTCTTTCTCCAACCGCGTGCGGAGCCAGCCCTGCAGGTAGCTGGCGCGCACGGCGTTGATTTCGCCCAGCTCGCCGGAGAGGATCATTTGTCGCGCCTGGCGCACCAGCGGATAGCCGGTGTAGTTGTGCGTGACGGCGAACACGGCTCCCGATTTGTCGACGATCGCGGCCAGTTGCTCGGCTTGTTCCAGATTCAAGGTCAGCGGCTTGTCGCACATCACGTTGAACCCGGCTTCGATCGCCGCCTTGGCGATTTCGAAATGCGTGTGGTTGGGCGTCGCCACGGTGACGAAATCGACCCGCTGATTCTCCGGCAGCTTCAATTCCGCGGACAACATCTCGGCGTAGGAGCCGTAGGCGCGCGAGGGCGCGATATCGTAATCGGCGGCCGAGGCCTTGGCCTTGGCGGGATCGGACGAAAGCGCTCCGGCGACCAGCGCCGCGCGGTTGTCGAGCACGGCGGCGGTCGCGTGCACGCGGCCGATGAATGCGCCCTGGCCGCCGCCGACCAGCGCCATGCGAAGTTTTCGATTCAAGGGACCATTGGTGGACATGGGTCGCGATGCTCCTCGTTGCGCCCCGTCGCGCGACGGCGGGATTTGTACTTTTCCGCGAAAGAACCTCAGTTTTAACAAATGCGCATCGACCCGCCAGCCGTGCCGGGCAAAAATATCGAGCCGGCAAGAACGTCGCTGGCCCGCGACCCGCTGGAGCTCATGGCGCCACTGGCGCGGCGCCGCGCGGCGCAACTTCGACTGGCATTTGGCGGGGCGAAGCGGTACGATCCAACATGCGCGTCGGAGGGCAGTTTTCGCGGACATTTCCGCCTTCTGGGGGCGACGGCGCGCGGCTCGTAGACGGACACGGAAGCGGACCAAAACATGGCGAAATCGAGATTGGCCTGGTTGCTCTTGGGCCTGGTGGCCGGCCTGGTCGTGGGGCTGAACGTCGCGGGCCTGTGGCCGCAAGTGCCGCTGCATGCCGTGGCGACTCACGGTCAGGACAACTTCGCCATCTGCACGACCCCCATGGACGAGGATGTTGAAGCCGTGTTCGTGCTGGACTCGGTTACCGGCGATTTGAAGGCGGCCGTGCTCAACGTGCAGACGCGCCGTTTCAACACGCTCTTTGAGTACAATGTGGTGCGCGACTTCCAGGGCCCGAATGCCAAGAATCCCCACTACCGCATCGTGAGCGGCGTGGCCAACATGCGCCAGATCGTGACGGCCGGCCAGTTGGCACGGGGAATCGTGTACGTGGCCGAAGCTGCCAGCGGACAGATCGTGGCCTATGGCGTGCCTTGGCTGCCCGGCCGCGCGGCAGCCGTGGTGCCGTACAAGGGCACGTTGATCCCGTTGGATCGCTGGCAATATCGCACTACCGCCGTTCGTGACAACTAAATAGGTCCACACGACCAGTGGAGCACACCTCGTACCCAAGGCAGGCAAGTCGCGAAGCACTTGCCGACGAATCGCTTCGATATTTTCGTGCTTTTATTGAACCCCTCCCACCGGAACCAGCCGTGAACATTCTCGTCAATGGCACTCGCCGCGAAGTGCCCGACGGAATCACGATCGCCGCGCTGCTTCGCGAGCTCGAAATAACCGCCAGGCACGTCGCCGTCGAAGTCAACTTGCAGCTTGTGCCCAAAGCGCGCCACGCGGAGCATTTGTTGCGCGAGGACGATCGCATGGAAGTCGTAACCTTAGTGGGAGGAGGCTGATCCATGGCCACCAGCACGCACAGCCCCGGCGCCCAACTAGGCGACCGCTTGCAGATTGGCACGCATAGCCTGGCCAGCCGGTTGATCGTCGGCACGGGCAAATATGCAAGCTACGAACTGATGGGTGAGGCCCTCGCGCTGTCGGGCAGCGACTGCATCACGGTCGCCGTGCGGCGCGAACGGCTCGTCGACAGCCGGGGCCAAAACATCTTGGACTTCATCGACACCAGCCGTTACACGCTCCTGCCGAATACGGCCGGCTGCTTTTCGGCCGCGGACGCGGTTCGCGTGGCGCGCCTGGGACGCGAAATCCTCTTGAGCCTGGAAAACCCCGGCGCCGACTGGGTAAAGCTCGAAGTCCTGGGCGACGCGAAAACTCTCTTGCCCGACCCCGTGGCGACGCTCGAAGCCACCGGATTGCTCGTGGCCGACGGATTCCAAGTGCTCTGCTACACCAGCGACGACCCGATCGTGGCCAGACGCCTCAAGCAAGCCGGCGCCGTGAGCGTCATGCCGGCCGGCAGTCCGATCGGCTCGGGCCAGGGAATCTTGAACCCCAACAACATTCGCATTTGCCTGGAGTATCTCAAGGAAGGCGATCCCGACTATCCGGTCATTGTCGATGCGGGCGTCGGCACCGCCAGCGACGTGACGATCGCCATGGAATTGGGCGTCGACGGCGTGCTATTGAACACGGGCATCGCCCACGCGGCCGATCCGCTGCAAATGGCGCTGGCGATGAAAGCCGGCATCGAAGCCGGCCGGCTGGCCTACTTGTCCGGCCGCATTCCGAAAAAGCTCTACGCCACCGCCAGCAGCCCCGAGACGGGCACAATTGCGCCCAAGCCGCGCTAGCGACTCGCGCCGGGGGTCGGCAAGGCACACGAACCCCGGCACTTCCCGCCCAGCGCTCGCGTCCTTTATTTTCCCCGGCCGGACAGCACTATTCCCGTGCTGACCGGTCTCTGAGATAGGCCACGCTCGACACCAAAAGGACAAACGGAATTCCCACAGGCAACCCCAGCCCCAGCGGAATGCAACTGGCCGCCAGGACGCAGATGGAGATGACAAACACTCCCGTCAACGCCGCGCAATTTCGCCGCGCATATCTCACGGCCTTGAACAAGGCCTCGATGGGTTTGGGCTCGCGATCGACCAGGACCAGCAGCGACGGCAGGTGGATCATGAAGCTCACGAACATCCACAGCAGCGAAAACACCGCGGCGACGATCATCGCTGGCACGCCGGCCAGGCTGCAAACAAGCGCTGCCAGCAGCAGGGGCAGGAAACAAATCGCCCACACCGTCAGGCCGGGAACAAACAGCGGCATTCCGCCGAACAAGTCGGCGAGCCTTGCGCGGCCGCGCGCGGTCTTGATCGTAAACTCCATCGCTCCCAGCATGAGCCACAGGAGCACGGCCTGCGGCACGAACGATTGAATCGCTCCCGGCGCGCCGACCCGCCGCAAACCCCAGACCAGGGCAAAGCTCGCCGCGCCCGCCACGACACACAGCACCACGCCGGCAACAACGAGCATGCGGAAATTGGTTTTGTAAATTCCCCAAGCGCGCCGCATGACGTCGCCGATTTCGAGACGCGCTGACGTATGGGGCCGGTCATCCGCGGGCGAATCGTCAACCGTTTCGGGAATCAGGATCGGCCGCGAAGCGCGAATTGGCGGCGCGTGCGAACCGCTGTGACTGGCTTCGGCCTGGCTTCGATCGGCAGCGTGGCCATCGCTTGTGCCACCAGGCTCGGCTCGCGGCACCACCACGGTTTGCGTCGCGGTCAAAGGCGCGATGCGCGTGTCCGAAACCGAGGAGTTCGGAGGCGACGCGAAGACCCAAGATTCACCATGGCCGCTGCGCGATCGTCCCGCCGCGTCAGCCGATTGCTGGGGGGCGTTGGATGCCGGGCGGGCGCCGGGGGGCCAGAAGGCGTCGCTTGGACTGGGAATCGTCAAGATGGTGCCGCAGCGCACGCACTTGGCGCGCGTGCCCGCCATTTCGTCGGGCAAGTGCAAGCGTGTCTTGCAGCCAGTGCAATCGAATTCGATGGTCATGGCAAAACCCGCGCGTGCAGTTGCGCTATGGGAATCGCCTCGGCCTGTTCCAGTTCTACAAGATACCGCGCCGCAACGACCGGTCCAACGGATGATCAAAAAAATCCGTGAGGGCCAAGGGGGGCAAGAGGACTTAAGGCACGCTGCTGAGTGGACGCTCCCGCTCGACAGGCTCCGGCGAGGCCGTATTCTGGCCGGTCATGGCCAGGTAGGTGACGCTGCCCAACAAGGAAGTAAACGGGGCAACGACGACGGTTGATAGACCGCAGGTCAGGGAGCCCGCGATCGAATTGATCGCCGCCATCAATAACCAGAGCAAAAACAGGGTGACCTTGTTGCCTTCGGTGAATCGCATCGACAGCCGCAGCGATTCGACGACGCCGACTCGCTCGTCAACCATGACGTTCATGAACTGCGAGAACATCAAAGCGACAATGACCCCCGGAACCACGAACAGGGCTACTCCGACGCTGACGGCCACCGCCACGATCAGCACGGTCAGGATCGCGGAAACCACCAGCGCGCCTTCGCCGAATAAATCGCGGGCCGCGAGATCCTGGCCGCGCGCGACTCTCAGCATGAACGCGTGTAGCCCCAATGCCATGAACGTGCCAATCCCCAGCGCCGCCACGCCCAAACCAATGCCGCCGAAAACCCAGGGCAGCGGGTCATCCTCGTTCTGCAGGCCCACGAGGACATAAATGCCAACCAGTGGCAGTATCGCGAGCGCGACGATCAGCGGCACACCCCAAGTGGCTCCCAGGCAGGCCAGCCACCGCACCTTGAAAACGTCCCACGTGCGACTGAGAACGTCGCCGATTTCGATGCGGGTCGGCCGCAGCTCGTGCCGCGGTTCGTCGGCCCCGGATGGCGAGCGAAAAGGAGCGGGAGCGGCGTACGGGTTGCCGCCCCCCGTCGAGGCGAGTGCCGAAGCCTCGGCCGGCAGGTTACCGATCTGGGTCAGCTCGGGAATCTTGACGATCGCGCCGCACTGCGGGCAGCGGGCATCTTTGCCCGAAGTGCCACTCGGCGTGCGCAGCAACTTTTGGCACTGCGTGCAGCGAAACTCGATTGCCATGCCGGGGTCCTCAAGAGTGGACACGACAGTCCTTTCCGCACGAAGGCGTTGAACAAGGATACCACAGCCGGGCCGGATCGCCCAATGCGCACCTTCGGCTAGGCGTCTGGGCAGCAACGTGCTAGCCTGACACTGTTTTCGTTCTCCGCTCGCGAATATTGAAGGAAAAACGGACATTCCCGACGGTTGACCCACACGAGCGGCACCGCGCGGCCGCTTGCCACTCGTCGCGGCAAACTGGTCCGACCAGGTCTTGTCCGCCCGCTCCTATGCTCACGCCGGCCGAAATCTTGGGTCCCCAGGGCCGAATCGCTTGCCGGATCGATAGCTACGAAACTCGACCCCAGCAGATGGCCATGGCCGATGCCGTGGCCCGGGCAATTCGCGACAAGCACCACCTGATTGCCGAAGCCGGCACGGGCGTGGGCAAGAGCTTCGCCTACCTGGTGCCCGCCATTTTGGCCGTCGCCCAGCCGAGCGAGGTCGACGGCGCACATTCGCCGCGGCGCGTGATCGTCTCCACGCAAACGATCAGCTTGCAAGAACAATTGCTCCACAAGGACCTGCCGCTTTTGAACAGCGTGATCCCGCTGGAGTTTGCGGCGGTGCTGGTCAAGGGACGACAGAATTACCTGAGCCTTCGTCGCTTGCGACTGGCAGCGGCCCGTGCCAGCAGCTTGTTTCGACATGACGAAGAATTTGCCGAGCTGCGGGCGCTTACCGATTGGTCGCGCAAAACGTCCGACGGTTCATTGGCCGACCTGGACTACCGGCCGCTGGCGCACGTTTGGGACGAAGTCGAAAGCGACAGCGTCAACTGTCTGGGGCGGCAATGTCCGACGTTCCAGGAATGCTTTTACTATCGAGCCCGCCGCCGCGCTCAAAACGCGCAAATCCTGATCGTCAATCACGCCCTGTTTTTCAGCGACCTGGCGCTGCGGCGCGCGGGCGCGAGCATCCTGCCCGATTTCGACGTCGTGATCTTTGACGAGGCCCATTCTCTCGAACGCGTAGCCAGCGACCATTTGGGCGCGAACTTTTCGTCCGGACACGTCGACTACGTGCTGAACAAGCTGTACAACGAGCGCACCGGCCGTGGACTGCTGGTGCACCATCACCTGGCCGAGGCCCAGCAGGAAGTGCAGAAGTGCCGGTATCGCGCCGAAGAATTCTTCGATTCGATCGCCGAGCGGTCGGAAGTTCACGGCCAAACGGCGTTGCGCGTCGCCGAGCCGGGGTTGGTTGCCAACCCGCTCAGCCCGGCGCTGGCGAACCTGGCTCGCTCGCTCAAAGCGTGCGCCGCGCAGGTACCCGACGACGAGCGGCCCGACTTCGTTTCGGCGTCCGAACGCCTGCAATCGTTGTCGGCGCTGGTGGACGATTGGCTCTGCCAGCGCGACGCCGACACCGTGTACTGGATCGACTCGGCGCGCAGCCGCCGCGGGCGTCGCCGCCTCATCTTGTCGGCCGCTCCCCTCGACGTCGGACCGGCCTTGCGCGAGCAGTTGTTCGACAAGATTTCGACCGTGGTGATGACCAGCGCGACGCTGACCGTGGGACAATCCGGCTCGTTCGATTTCTTCAAGTCGCGCATTGGATTGACGCAGGCCGCATGCCGTCGCTGGGGCAGCCCGTTCGATTATCCCCGCCAGGCCGAGCTGGTGCTCGTCGACGGCATGCCCGACCCCGCCAGCGACATGGCCCTCTACGAGCGCGCGGCCATCAAGATGATTCGCCGCTACGTGGCCCGCAGCGATGGGCACGCGTTCGTGTTGTTCACCAGCTACGACATGATGAATCACGCGGCGGCCGAGCTCACCCCGTGGCTGGCCGAGCGCGACTTAGGGCTCTATTGCCAGGCGGGCGGTCTGCCACGCAGCCAAATGCTCGAGCGATTTCGCGCCAATCCGCGGGCCGTGCTGTTGGGGACCGATAGCTTTTGGCAGGGCGTCGACGTGCCGGGCGACGCGTTGCAGACCGTGATCATCACGAAGTTGCCTTTTAGCGTGCCCGATCGCCCGCTGTTGGCGGCGCGGCTGGAGGCGATCCGCGCGGCCGGCGGCAATCCGTTTACGGATTACCAGTTGCCCGAAGCCGTGCTCAAGCTGAAGCAGGGCTTCGGCCGCCTGATTCGCACGCAGCGCGACCGCGGCACGGTGGTGATCCTCGATCCGCGCGTGCGCACTAAGTCGTACGGCCGGCTGTTTCTCGAATCGCTGCCCGAGTGCCGAACCACCGTGGAACTTTTGGATTCGGACGAAGTGTTGTCCGAGTAGCGGTAGCGATCAGGTTCGGCTGCGTTCGACCGCATCTGCTGGACACGCCTTCCGCGGGACTGGATAATCTCCGGTGGAAGGGGTTGGGCTCGGTTCGCTCTCTTACACCCCGAGGGTCGTCATGCAGGTTCGCTGTCCGCGCTGTCACGCTCCTTTCGATTCCGTCCCCGACACTTCTTGGACCGAAATTCTTTGCCCTGCCTGCGGCAGCAGCTTCAGCCTCATCGGCTCCGATACGACCGCTACCTACCAGGTCCGCACCCGCATGCTAGGGCATTTCGAGCTCTTGGAAGAAGTGGGCGTCGGCCAGTTCGGCAGCGTTTGGAAAGCGCGCGACACCAAGCTCGAGCGCCAGGTGGCGATCAAGATTCCGCGGCAAGGACAGCTCGATCCGCAACAAGCAGAATTCTTCCTGCGCGACGCGCGGGCCGCGGCCCAACTGAAACACCCGCACATCGTGGGCGTGCACGAGGTGGGGCTCGAAGCCGACACGCTGTACATCGTCAGCGACTATATCCAGGGCGCCAATCTACGGGAGTGGCTCTCCGGACAGCGACTTACGGTTCGCGAAGCCACCGAGCTGGTCATCAAGATCTCCCGGGCGCTCGATCACGCCCACGAGGCTGGGGTCGTCCACCGCGATCTCAAGCCCGGCAACATCATGATGGACATGGAAGGCCAGCCACACATCATCGATTTTGGACTGGCGCGGCGCACGGCCGACGACGTGACGATGACCGTGGCTGGGCAAGTATTGGGCACGCCAGCCTACATGTCGCCCGAGCAAGCTCGCGGCGAAGCGCACCGCGCGGACCGCCGCAGCGACATCTACTCATTGGGCGTGATTCTTTATGAGCTGCTGACTGGAGAAACACCCTTTCGCGGCGAGGCGCGGATGCTGGTCGTGCAGATTTTGCGCGACGAGCCGCCGAGCCCGCGCAAGTTGAATGCCCGCATACCGCGCGACTTGGAGACCATAACGCTCAAATGCCTGGCGAAGGAGCCCGGCCGGCGTTATCAAACGGCGCAGGCACTGGCCGACGATCTCGACCGCTATTTGCGGGGCCAGCCGATTAATGCTCGCCCGGTGGGACGCGTGGAGCGAGCCTGGCGCTGGGCCGCGCGGAATCGCGCGGTGGCATCGCTGGCCGTCGCGGTATTGGTTCTCTTGGCTACCGGAACGATTGTTTCATCCTATTTCGGCATTCGCGCCCGGGCGGAGGCCAACCTGGCGTTGAGCGAAATGGAGCGCGCGGACGCTCAGGCGGCTGAAGCGATAGCTCAAAAGTCGCGGGCCGACGTCAAGGCCGCGGAAGCGGAGATCGAAGCCGAGAAGGCCAGGCACGTCGCGCGGTTCCTCGCCAAAATGTTTGAAGAATCCGCACCTATTGAGATGCTCGGCCTTCGCGTCGTGGGCACCGGACAAGCTCTGGCCGCCGCGAACTTGACAGCGCGCGAGATTCTCGACCGCGGAGCGGAACGAGTGACCATAGAATTACAGGATCAACCTGTCGTTCGAGCCGCGCTCAAAGACACAATGGGAAATGTGTATCTCGGCATGGGGATGATTGACAAAGCAG
>JBGQHN010000163.1:0-9537 GCA_041497975.1 Planctomycetia bacterium
AGTTCTGGGCAAAACGGTGCGGCGAATGTTTCTCGTACGACGCGCGGTTCCCCCAGGGCGGCCCGCCATGTTCCCATTCGTCGAACCACAGTTCGTCGGTCGTGGCGTACATGCTGTCGAAGTTGTAGACGCCGCAATGCGTGATGAGCGTCTTGAATTTCGTAGTATGCCCGGCGAACCAGTTCATCATGTAGCCGCCAAACGAAGCGCCGGCGGCGCCCATGCGGGCCGTGTCGATGTAGGGCAGTTTTTCGAGATGCGCAAGTCCGGCCATGAGATCGTCGAAGCACTTGCCGCCCCAATCGCCGCTGATGCCGTCGACATAGGCCTGGCCAAAGCCCGTGCTGCCGCGCGGGTTGGGCAGCGCGACCACGTAGCCTTGCGCCGCCCAGAGCTGCGGGTTCCAGCGATAGCTCCAAGCGTCTTCCCAAGCCCCTTGCGGCCCACCGTGCACCAGAAAGGCCAAAGGCCATTTCTTGGCCGCATCGAACCCCAGAGGCTTGAGAATCCACATCTGCATCGGCGTGCCGCCGGCGCCTTTAACGGTCACGCTCTCGGGCCGGGGCAATTTCAGTTGCGCCAACTGATTCTTGTTGACCTGGCTCAGGTTGCGAGTCTGGCCCTGGGCGTCGACGACAAGAACTTCGGCAGGCTGATCGAGGGTGGCCCGCGTGCAAGCCAGCCGGCGGCCGTCGGCGCTCGCGCTGATCGAAGCGTACATGCCGCCAGTGACCAGCGGGTCCATGCTCGCATCTTTGACCGAAAGCTTGAAAATCGGCACCGACGCGTCCTGGTCCGCGGTGCAATAGATCGTCTCTCCGTCACCAGTCCAGACGAACGCCGCGACCGAGCGGTCGATTTTCTTCGTTATGCTGCGCGCGGAACCGCCGGCCGAGGGCATGACCATCAGCTCCCAGCGATCCGCCTCATAGCCGGCTCGCCGTTGCGCGCGATAGGCCAGCCATTTGCCGTCAGGACTGAACCGCGGGCCGCTGTCGGCGGCCGGATTGCCGGCCGTGAGATTCTCCGGCGCGCCGCCGCTGATTGCCACCCGATACAGGTCATAGTTCGTGTTCCAGGCCTCGTCGCGCGCCGGCGGCGCGGCATACACAAGCGAACCGCTGTCGGGAGCAAACGTGAGGTCTTCGCCCGAGGAGAACGTCGACGAGGTGGGATAGGCGTCGCGATCGCCCGGCGTGACATCGCGCGGCTCTCCTCCTTCGGCCGGCATGACGAACAAATGTTGACGTTTGGCGTCGACCCACGAGTCCCAATGCCGATAGAACAACCGTTCAAAGACGCGGGCCTTGACCGGGTTGTTCTGCGCGTCTTCCTTCCGCTTTTTGTTGGAAGCGTTGCTCTCGGCGTACGGTTGGTGGGAGTACTCGGGATAGACGGCCGATACGAAGGTAATCCACTTGCCGTCGGGCGACCACACGGCCGAGCGGGCCTCGCTGGCGATCGTCGTCAATTGGCGGGCTTCGCCGCCGGCCAGATCAATGACCCATAGTTGCGTTTCGCCGGAGCGATCCGACTCAAACAACAGCCGGTGACCGTCGGGACTGAAGCGCGGGTGGCGGTCATGCTTTGGTCCGGCCGTGAGCTGTCGGGGCCCGCCGCCGTCGGTCGGCACAACCCAAATTGTCGACACGGTTGCGTTCTTGGCCATGTCGACCGTCGCCACGACATAGGCCACCATTCGGCCGTCGGCGCTGATTTGCGGATCGGAAATTCGCCGCAGCGCGAACAGGTCATCGAGTGAAAACGGCTCGGCGCCGCGCGCCGCGCAAGCTTGCGGCGGCAGGATTGCCAGCAAACACCCAAGAAGCAAGAGACCCGTTCGCATCGAAGTTCCCCTTCGTGAAGAGCCGGATCACGCCAATACGCACAGGGCCAGTATGGGCCAGGGAGCGTTGGGCGGCAATCGCTGTCGGCGTCGCGTGTGTCATGGCCCGGCCGGATCGGACTGCAGATACGCGAACAAGTCGCGAAGCTGCCCGTCGCTCAAGTCGTCGAGCAGTTTTTCGGGCATCAGCGAAACGGCCGACTCCCGCAGCTCTTCCAGGTCGTGGCGGTTGATGAGCGTGCGTTTGTTCTTGGCGTCGAGCAGCGTAATGGTCTCGGCGGTCGATTCGGCCAGCAGGCCGCTTACCACGCGCCCGTCGGTCGTTACGGCCACGTGCGTCAAAAATTCCTCGCGCAGCACGGCGCTGGGATCGACGATGTTGCGGGTGAGCGTGTCGCGGTTCTTGCGATCGGCGCCGGTCAAATCGGGCCCCACCGCGTTTCCGTTGCCGTGCAGCTTGTGGCACGTCGCGCACACTTTTTCAAAGTGCTCGCGTCCACGGCCGGCGTCGCCGGCAGCGCGAGCCAAAAGCTGTTGCACGGCGGTGATGCGCCCTTGCATTTCCAGCGGGGTGGCCGATTGTATGCGACCCCAGTGCCTGGCGATCAGCTTGGCGATTTGCTCGTCGCCTTGGTCCGCTAGCGGCTTGAGCTGATCGACCGAAACCGCCTTAGTTGGAATTTCCTGCGCGTCCACGGCCGCCAGCAGCCGGCGGGCCCACGCGCGCCGGCTGCACAATAGCTCAACGGCTCGAGCTTGAGAACTTAACGCGAGCCGCGGGTAAGCGGCGAGCACAGCGTCGGCGATGCGGTCATCTTGAAAATAGCCAAGGGCCGAGAGCACCGCGATCTGCAAGCTCTCAGCTTCGTTTGGGCCGAGCAACGACGCCAGGCAATCGATGGCCGCGGTGACGCGCGTTTCGCCCAGGGCCTTGACCAGCGCGACGCGATCCTCGGTAGCCCTCTTGCGATCGGCGACGACGGTCATGGCGGCTGTTGAAGCATCGGCGACGTTCACGCGCAGCGCCAGTTCGAGGGCGCTCGATTTGGCGCCTGGTTTGGACAACAGTTGCGCCAATGGCGCCTCGAGCGGCCACGGCACGTGATCGAGCTTGCGCCCGGAAAGCGCCTGCAGCATGCCGGACACGACGCGTTCGACACTGTCGTCATTGGGCGCCATCGTCAGCAGCTTGGCGCAAGCCGCGAACGCGGTATCGTCGTTTTCGTCGACAAACCGCCGGGCGAGACGCTCGATCACGATGCGCTCGACCAACGGTCGCCGCCAGGCGTCGCTCGACTCGATCAGCTCCAGCACGACGCTCGCATCGGAAATCGCCTTGTCTTCGATGGCCCACCATATAAGCAGCCCAATGTGTGGGTCGTCGACGTCTTCATCGTGAGCCAGCAATTTGCCGACGATGGCCAGGGCGGGGTCCGCCGGCAATCGCTTGGCGGTACACGCCAATTGGCTACGGACGACGACGCTGGGGTCGTTCTGGGCCAGCTCAACGAACTTGCGTTCGAGTGGCAAAGAAACAACTTTCGCGTCGCCGATCAGTCGCACCGTCCACGCGCGGACGTACTGGTGGGGGCTGTCGAGCGCCGCTAGCGCAAGCGCGTCGTCCAGGGCGGCGCTGACATACTCCGACCAGAGACCCTGCAGCGCCTGCCGCTGGTCCGGGCTTTCGAGCGCCAACTTCGCAAGCGCGGGCACAAGCGAGGCGTCGCGCCGTTCGGCCAGGATGCGGCGCGCCGCGCGGGCATACCAATAGTTCGCATGCGACAACAGCTTGATCAGTTCAGCCGAAGACTTCTTGCTCAGGTCGAACGATCCGGCCCGAATCGGCTTGACCGCCTTCGGGGCCACGCGCCATACGCGTCCATCCAGGCGGCTCGGCTGATACCACTGGCTGCGGTTGGTCGGCGAGGAGTGGGAAATGTTGTAGTCGTACCAGTCGGCGATATACACCGCGCCGTCGGGGCCGACGGTCATATCGACCGGGCGAAACCAAATGTCGCCGCTAGTGACGAAATCGCCGGCGGCGCGTGTGGCAAACGTCGAGCCCCGCGTCTCGATCGTGCTAAAGCGGCACGCGTTGTGTCGCGTGTTGGGAGCAATACAAGCGTTCTCAAAGCGCGCGGGAAACGCGCCGCCCTGATACACCACGGCGCCGCCGGTCAGGCTGTCGCCGACGTAACCATGATGCAGCACCGGCTGAAAGTAGCCGTAAGCATGGGGATTGTGCAGCGGCCCGTGCTTGCCAAAACCCTTGACGTAATAGGCGCCTTGCACGTGATGGACCAGCGGCTCGACCGTGTTGCCCGCGGCAAACAGGTTGCCGAAACGATCGAAATCAAGTCCGAAAGAATTTCCGCCGCCCTCGGCGAACAGTTCGAACTGCTTGGTGCGCGGATGATAACGCCAGGCGCCTTGCTGAAAGCCGATGCCGCGAATTTCGGCGGTCGACGTGCTGCCCTGCACGCCGTACAGCCAGCCGTCGGGTCCAAAGGTCAGCGAGTTGGCAAACGCGTGCGCGTCCTCCATGCCAAAGCCCTTGAGCAGCACGTCCGGCGGGCCGTCGGGCACGTCGTTGCGATCGCGGTCGGCGTAATACAGCAAATACGGCGGTTGCACGACGAACACGCCGTCGTAGCCCAGCGCCATGCCCGAGGCCAGGTTCAAATCCGAGAGGAAGTCTTTCACGCGTTCCGCGCGGCCGTCGCCGTCGGTGTCTTGGTAGATCGAAATGCGATCCTGCCCCTTGGGACCCTTGGGCGGCGGCTCGGGCACACGGTCGTATTTCGTGCGCAGCCAATTGTCCATTGCCACCGCCTTCAGGCCGTTGGGATTCGGGTATTGCCGATACTGCAGCACCCACATGCGGCCGCGATCGTCAAAACTGATCGACAGCGGTTGGGTCACCTCGGGCTCGGCGACGACCAGGCTGATCTCGAGCCCATCGGCCACCGTGAACTGCTTGAGCGATTCGGCGGGCGAGAGCGGACCGGGGTGGTCCGGCGCCGGTTCGCCCTCGGCCCGGTGCATCGCGCCAACGACAAATGCCGCGGCCAGCAAGGAGGCGCAGACCCAATTCCCTTGCGGGCCCGGAAGCGGCATTCTCGCGGTGTTACGCATCGTACAGTCCGGCTTGGCGGATCGTGCCGGCATGGGGGGATGGTGGGATTTCGAGGGGGCATGGCAGCCGGCTGGCTGTCTATCCTAACCAGGGCCCCCAGGCCGTCGCCAGCCGCGCCACCCGGCATATCATGTGCTAGCATTGCTAGCGGTTCTTTTGGGTGGTGTAATAATGACGTTCACACGAGTGGATGCTGCTGGAATGGCACGGATTTTGGCCGCACGAACGGTCTTTTTTCTTGGGGCGATACCACGATGCCTCCGCGCTCGAGTTGGAAGGGTTACTTGCGGTTGAGTCTCGTCTCGGTGCCGGTGCAGGCGTTCAATGCGGCGGCCAGCGGCGGCGGGGAAGTTCACTTTCACCAACTCCATTCGCTTTGCCACAGCCGCATCCGCTATCAGAAAGTTTGCCCCGTGCACGGCGAGGTGTCGAACGACGAAATCGTGATGGGCTACGAGCACGAGAAGGGCAAGTATGTGGTCGTCGACGATCAAGAGGTCAAGACGCGCAACGGCGACTCCGATCGGGTCGTCAACATTGATACCTTTGTGCCGCAGGGCGCGATCGATCCGGTGTACTTCGAAGGCCGCACGTATTACTTGCTGCCCGACGGACCGATGGGACACCAGCCCTATGCGGTGCTGGTCAAAGCGCTGCGGGAGCAAAAACGCTGGGCGGTCGGGCAGGCGACTCTCTTCGGACGCGAGCAGCTTGTCATGCTGCGCTCGATGGACGACATCCTGTGCCTGGAAATGTTGCATTACCACGACCAGCTTCGCGCGCCGCGGGAATTCACAGGTGACCTGTCGCTGCCGGCGGTGAAGAAGGAAGAGCTGCGGCTGGCGAACAAGTTGATCGAGGCTTCGACCCAAGGCAAGTTTGACATCAAGGCCTATGAGGACGCGTATACGAACAAGCTCAAGGCCTTGATCGAATCGAAGGTCGAGGATCGCGAGATCGTCGGCGCGCCGCAGCAGGAAGAAGCGCCGGTGATCAACCTGATGGATGCCTTGCGCAAGAGCGTGGCCCAGGCCAAGGGGCACAAAAAGATCCCGCCGACGAAACCGTCCGCGGCCCGCCGCCTCAAGACGGCCAAGCGCGGCCGCGCGCCGCGTCGCACCGCGTAGCTGCCTTTTGAAAGCTTAAGGTAGTCACTCCCGATGTGACGGCGCTTGAAGGATACCTCGTGGGTGGCACTGGCATTCTGCCAATGCGCTAATGCGCTGCCTAATGAAGCACTGGCAAGATGCCAGTGCCACCGCGTAGAGTGGCTTGTCGACCGATGCCTAAGTTCGAGCGTTTCTACGGCTTGACCGTCGTCGCTTGTTCCATTTTCAGATCGAGCTTCGCCGGCAGGTCCATGTTGTTGGCCACGAACACGATATCGCCGGTGACCCGAATCTTCGAAGTCGATTCGATCGTCTGACCTCGCTCGCGATCAAAGAGGATCACGCCGTCGGACTCAGCGGCTTTGAGATCGCTGCTCTTGAGCGAGAAGGGCAACGGCGACTTGTCGAGCGCGAAGGTGACGGACAGGACTCTGCTGGTAATCTTGTCGAGCGTCTTGCCGTCACGCTCGATGGTGCCCTCATAGGTGAATTGGTTTTTGAAGTCCATTACCTGTCCGGCGCCGAAGTTGGTGGTTCTTACCCGTTCCCAGGTGTCGCCCTTGTTGAGCGGTTCCCGCTTGATCTGGTCCATCTCGTCGTTGGCCGCGTTCTTCAAGCTTTCGGGGTCCAACTGGCTCTTCACCAGAGTCTGGACTTCGGTGGGAAGCGAACCCAGCGTGTCCTCATCGGTCTCGATGGCGACGGCCCGATCGTTCTTGTCGAAGACCGTGGTCGTCGTGCGCCGCGCGATCGCCTTATGCACGTCGCGAACCACTTCGAACGGCGACGAGCCCTTGTTGTCGGGGTTGGCCGAATCAAACGTGTAGTTTTGGCCCATCACCGTGGTCGAGATCTGCAACGATTCGACTTTCTCGTTGACGCGCAGCTTGCCCTCCACGTCCCGCTTGCCGACTGTCGCCTTGGCGAGGGATTTGGTATCGGACGCCGTGTCGATTTCCGTGCCGGCAATGGTCAGATTTTGTGCGATGCGCCCCGAAGTCTCGACCGTGCTGCTCGTGCCTTCGTGAAACTTGTGCTTCAAGGTCACCTGGCCAAGGCACGATCGGGCACAAACAACCCCACTCAAACCGATCACCAGACAGATTCCAATTCTGCTTGCTCGCAGCATGACTTGCTCCCCTGGGGCTGATGAGAACTGGTTTCAAAACCGTCGGGGACTGTCCCAATTTTGCGCAGTCCTCGGAGCAAAATGGGACTGTCCCCCTCTCCCCGACGGTTTTGAAACCGCTTGTAGTACGACGAAGCGGCGATTCATAGCGTCAAGCCGTTTGGCGCCATGGGCAACGTGACGAGCCGAACGCCCACGGCGCGAAAGATCGCGTTTCCAATGGCCGGCGCGACCGCCACGATCGGCGTTTCGCCCGCTCCGGCGGAAGGCAGGTCCTTGCGGTCCAAAAGAACGGTCTCGAGAACCGGCGCGTCGCTGAAGCGCGGCACCCGGTAGCGAGAGAAGCGGGCGTTGAGAATCTTGTCGTCCTCGAAGCGGATCGCCTCGAACAACGCACCCCCCAGGCCCATGACGACCGCCCCCTCGACCTGGTTCTTCAAGTGATCGGGATTCACGATCGCGCCGCATTCGAAGGCGGTTACCAGTCGCACGACTCGCAGCTTGCCTTGGGCACGATCGACCGCAACCTCCGCGCAAGTCGCCACGTAGCTGCCCTTGTCCGAGCCGCCGGCGATACCGCAGCCGTGATCCGCGGCGAGCTTGGCCGTGCCCCAGCCAAACTGCGCCGCCGCCGCTTCGAGCACGGCCCGCAACCGCGGGTCTTTCAGGTTGTTCAACCGAAATTCGAGCGGGTCCTTGCCGACGGCGTGGGCCAGGTCGTCCATGTGGGACTCGCGGGCGAACGTATTGGCCGTCGACGCCAGCGCGCGATACGAGCCTTGCCTGAGCGGCGAACGCGCGCTATGAAACGCGATGCGCTGATTGGGAACGTCGTACAGCGTGCGGATGGAGGACGCCCCGGAATTGTAATTATGAAATTCCCAGGCGGTGAGCTTGCCGTCGCCGCGCACGCCGCTGGTCAACTCGATGACACCGGCAGGACGGAAGTAGGCCCAGGTGAACTCTTCCTCGCGCGTCCAAACGAGCTTGACCGGCTTGCCGGCGGCCTTTGCCAGGCGCGCCGCTTCGATCGCGGCCTCGCCCGAGTGCTTGCCGCCATAGCCGGAGCCCGTGTCGGGCACGATCACGCGGACGCGCTCAGGCGGTACGCCCAGTGCTCGGGCCAAATCGCCCTTTACGCCAAAGGGGCGCTGCGTGCCAGTCCAGACGGTCAACTTGCCATCGGTCCACTCGGCCACCGCGGCGCGCGGTTCGAGCGGCGCGTGAGCGATATACGAGATCTTGTACGTGGCGCTGAGCTTGTGGTCTGCGGCGGCCAGGCCCGATTCGATGGAACCTTGCGTATGGTTCGATCTGCCGCTGAATCCTTGACCGCCGCTCTGGGACTTTGTCAGTTCGTCGAAAAGCTGGGCGTCCGAGGGTTGCGCAGACGTCTTCCATTCGGCCTTAATGGCCGCGATCGCGCGTTCGGCGCGGCGCTGGGTGGGCGCCGCCACGCCGATAAAGTCACCGTCGCGGACCACGATGACGTCGCTCATCGCCTGGGCCTCTTCGAGGTCCGCCGAAACGAGCGAGGCGTTCAGCCCGATCGGCCGCAGAATCTTTCCGAACAGCAGCCCGGGCCGCTTGATGTCCGAGGCGTACTGGTGTTTTCCGGTGACGATGGCCCGGCCGTCGACCTTGGGAGCGGACGTGCCGGCGACTTTCCAATCGGCGGGCGGCGTTACGGCGGCATTCGAGGCCACGGTCTTCGTGAGCGTCTTCCCCTTGGCCAGCTCGCCGAAACCCAACGAGCGCCCTGTGGCGGAGTCGCTCACTTTGCCGTCGGCCACGGCCAGCGAACCGCGCGGGGCGCCGAATTGTTCGGCGGCCAGATCGACCAGCAGCTCGCGGGTCGTGGCGGCAACTTTGCGCAATTGCGGCGCCATGCCCGGCGTCGTGCGGCTGCCGGACGTGCCCGAGTCAAACGGCGTCAGCTCGGTATCGGCCATCACCAGCCGGATCGAGTCGAGGGGCGCGCGCAATTCTTCGGCGACCGCTTGTGCCAGCGACGTGCGGATATTCTGGCCGACTTCGACCTTGCCGGTATAGACGGTGACCTGGCCCGCTTCGTCGATGTGCAGCCAGGCGCCGAGCTCTTGCGGGGTGCTACCGCCCGCGCGCCGGCCGCGCGTCGGCTGGCCCTCTTCCTGGGCGAGAGCTTCGTTGACCATCAGGCACACGACGATGCCGCCTCCGAGCAGCCGGAAGAACTCGCGGCGGTCCGGCTCGAATTGGTAACGCGGTGCTTCGTAGAGCTCGTAGCGCTCCGGTTCAAACAGATCCTCGTCGAAACGCACACAAGCGGTTTCAAAAC
>JBGQHN010000164.1:0-9527 GCA_041497975.1 Planctomycetia bacterium
ACTCCCGCTGTTTTTGCACGATGTTCGATAGAGCCATAAGGGGTCTTTTCGCGGCGGTGACGTGTCGCAAAAACAGTCTCTTGGTAGTCTAGGCGGCTGGTGCGAGAATGCAAGGTTGGTCGCTGCCGCGCAACTCGAGCAGTCCCTTGGCAGCGTCTTGGCCTGCAGGGTAAACTGTGCCGCCGCGACGAACCGGGCCGCGGTGGCTGTGAGAACCGATCATGCTTCATTTGGCCGCGCAAATCGCAGACGCCGCCGTCATGATCGGACGGCACTGGAAACGCCGCCCGCGCGTCGGCATCGTGCTGGGCACCGGCATCGGTCCCTTGGCGCAGGAAATCGAAACGGAAGCCTCGATCGATTACGAAACCATTCCGCACTTTCTGCGCTCGACGGTCACGGGGCATCGCGGCCGGCTGGTGTGCGGCCTGTTGGCCGGCGCGCCGGTGATGGCGATGGAGGGCCGGTTCCATGCGTACGAAGGTTACAGCATGCAGCAAATCACGCTGCCGGTGCGCGTGATGAAGGCCCTGGGGGCCGAATTGTTGATCGTCACCAACGCCTGCGGCGGAATGAATCCGAATTATGCGTCGGGCGACATCATGCTCATCGACGACCATATCAACCTGATGGGCAGCAGCCCGCTGGTCGGCATCAACGACGACGCGCTGGGTCCGCGCTTTCCCGACATGTCGCGGCCGTACGACGCGGCGCTTATCGAGAAAGGTTTGGAAATCGCCAGGCGCGAAGATTTCGCGGCGCACAAGGGCGTGTTTGTCGGCGTGCTGGGACCGAACCTGGAGACCCGGGCCGAATACCGGTTTCTGCGCATGATCGGCGCCGACGTGGTGGGCATGTCGACCGTGCCGGAGGTCATCGTGGCCGTGCACTGCGGATTGCGCGTGTTGGGCTTGTCGATCGTCACGGACTTGTGCCTGCCCGACGCGCTTGCGCCGGTCGACGTGGCGCAGATCATCGCCGTGGCCAATGCGGCCGAGCCGAAATTGCGCAAGATCATCGTGGGCATCCTGGCGCACCAGTTCGGGCGCTAGAACTGGTTTCAAAACCGTCTGGGAGAAGGGGGCAGCCCCGACCATGGATCACGCTAGCGCGTGACCATGGTGCCCGCTCCGAGGACGTCGCGACGTTGGGCACTGGGTGCCTAGTATCGTCACGACACCGTTCGGTCGCAAAGATTCGTTGTTACCGCAGCCGGAGGACCATCCTCACATATCCGCGATCTTTACTGTTCGGGACATCCACAAACCTAAACGACTTGTACAACGCAATTGCGGCCTTGTTGTCCTCGTGCACTCGAAGGCCAAGCAATGATGGCCCCAGCAATACCGCCTTCCCTACAAGATCGGCGAGTATTTGGTGGGAATACTTCGGTGGGTCATTCTTTGGCTTTCCCCAATAGGGTCTCTGCAAAGCCAGCGAAGGAATAAGGGCAAGCAACGTGCGGGGGCCGTCAGGATACGGATTGCTCCATTGCGCGGTTCCAAGCGACCCAAATCCCACTAGACTGCCGTCGGATCGGTAATACAGCCAAATATCCGTATCGTGCGTGGCAGTCGAAAACTTCCTGGTTGGGGGATTTTTTATCCAGTCGGCCTGGGCCAATTGCCACATCTCAGTGCCGCAATCAAACCCCGCCACCAGATGAAGATGGGCTGGCAGGAATTCGGCCGCACTAAGAATGTCGGACATGTCCAAATCATGTCGTAGGCGAGTGCTTCCGAATGGGTAGAATCTTCGTTTGTTCCGGCGGGAGGGGGACGAATTCGGCAGCCAAAAGGTCTCTGTAAAAGCCCGCCTCTTCTTGCGTCATCACGCGTGGCTCCATTGAGTCACGAATGACGCGAAGCGCGAAGGCGCGTTCATCATCGACAGCTTGAACATCGCATTGGGTATTGCGAGTATGGCGCGCAGCATCGATCAAGCACTGATCAAGACCTTGTGCCGCGTGCGCAAACGAAAACAGACTGACTGGGATCGCCGTCGCAGTCGTCATGGCTCGAACACTTTTCATTGCAACCCGCCTAGCTTGGGAGTGCTGTCGGGGTCGAGTCGAATTGCATCCGCTAGGGACTGATCTTGAAGGACAGCAGCTATTGAATTGAAGTTATCGGTGATGACCTTGATAAATGCTGGCATTCTCGAGTTTGGAACGATGACCCGCGAAACTGCATGGGCCTTGACTGATTCCAAATCGGCCAACTTCTTCTTTCGCTCTTCCGGTGGTCCCAACATTAACGGTGGCTGTGAAAAATAGAACTGCAAATACGTTGATTGCCCATCGTTTTGGACCACCAATTGATTGGCGAATATTGGCGGAATCGAGCCATCGGCGGGCACGTATTCGACACGAACAGACTTCATATGTTCGCTGGCGTCGCCCAGTGATTTTCTTTTGCGCTTTGTCATTCTTGGCCACTCGAAATCCAAAAAAGTGGGGCCACTACTTTACCATACGTCACCTTAAACGTCGGGGTCAAAATAGTCAAATAATTCTTAAAAGCCGGACAGTTTGCCCTTCGCGCGCTCAAGGGAAATCGCTGCGGAGTCTGGAGTTTCCGCCCCCTGCTACAATCCAGGAATAAGCGACCGATCAAAACGCCAGTCCTGGGGCTGGAGCAACTGCCTCGCCTTCGTTGTGACGCTGGTTGTCCTGACCCCGCTGTTTACGTGGCTACTTAATTGCCTAAGCCCATGACCGCCCCTAAGCACCGCTGATTCAGCCGCCGTAGCAACACACGAGGCACCCAGTACCCAAAATTGGGACAGTCCCCGACGGTTTCGAAACCGCTAGTAGAGGGTCGCACATGCCAGGCCGTATCGACGAGGTGGAAGCGGCCGACGCCATTCGCCGACAATGGCCCGCGCGGCCCCGCGTGGGCATCATCCTGGGCACCGGACTGGGCGGCCTGGCCGAGCACATCTCGGTCGAAGCCAGCACCGACTTCGCATCGATCCCGCACTTTCCCCGGGCGACCGCCCTGGGGCATCGCGGCCGCTGTGTTTGTGGAACGCTGGCCGGCGCGCGCGTGGTGGCCATGGACGGACGCCTGCATGCTTACGAGGGGCACTGTGCGGCACAAGTCGCGCTGTCGGTGCGGATCATGAGCGCGCTGGGCGTCGATCTGCTGATCCTTTCGAACGCCTGCGGCGGCGTGAATCCTGACTTTCGCCCCGGCGACATCATGATCGTCGAAGATCACGTCAACCTGACGTGGGACAATCCGCTGGTCGGGCCGCACGACGCGCCTGCGGAGCCGGGCTATCCCGACATGAGCCGGCCCTACGATCCGCGCTTGATCGAGTCGGCGTTGGCCATCGCCCGGCGTCGCGGCTTCACGGCCCACCGTGGCGTTTACGTGGGCGTGATGGGCCCGAACTATGAGACCCGGGCCGAATACCGTTTTCTGCGGCGGATCGGCGGCGACGCCGTGGGCATGTCGACCGTGCCGGAGCTGATCGTGGCCGTCGAGCGCGGGCTGCGCGTGCTGGCCCTCTCGGTGGTGACCAATGTCGCGCTACCCGATCGATTGCAGGCGACCGACGCTAACGAAGTAGTCGCCGTGGCGGCGGCAGCGGAACCGAACGTGCGCGCCATTGTCTTGGGGATTATCGAGCAAGAGTCGCGCGTCGGCACGGCTGAAGGGCCACGCGCGGTTTAGCTGCTTGTTGAAAAACCGGGACAGGCACCTCGCGGACACCGTCGGTCGTGTTTTTCAAGCGTTTTGGCTCGGAGCCAGTCCCGTTTTTCAACGGCCTGTTATAGCAACATGCCCACGACGCAAGCCGTCATGAAGCAGGCCAGCGTGCCTCCCAGCATGGCCCGCAGGCCGAGGCGCGCCAGGTCGGTTTGCCGGTCGGGGGCCACGGCGCCAATGCCGCCCAGTTGCACGCCGATCGAGCCGAAATTCGCAAAGCCGCACAGCGCATAGGTGAGCAGGACCTCGCTGCGGGGACTGAGCTGGCCGCCGGTTTTCATCATGTCGGCCAATCCCTTGTAGGCGATGAATTCGTTGCTGATCATGCGCAGGCCGAGCAGTTCGCCGGCTTTGCGGCAATCGGCCGCTTCGATGCCCATCACCCAGGCGAAGGGCGCAAACAGCGTGCCCAGCAAGTCTTCCAGCGTCCATTGATACCCCAATAGTCCCAAGGTCCAGGCCACGGCAAACTTAAGCATGGCGATCAAGGCCAGGAAGGCAATGATGATGCCGGCGACTTGAATGGCCAGTTTGAGTCCATCGAGGGCGCCGGTTGCCGCCGCCTCGATGGCGTTGATCGTGCCGGTTTGCACGTCGACGGCCAGTTGTCCGCGCGTTTGCGGTTCGTCCACTTCCGGCTGCATGATCTTGGCGATCACGATCGAGGCGGGCGCGGCGATGACCGAGGCGGTCACCAGGTGTCCGGCGTCGATGCCCATCTGCACGTAGGCCGCCAGCACGCCGCCGGCCACCGTGGCGAAGCCGGCCATCATGACGGCCATCAGCTCCGACCGCGTCATTGTGTTCAGATAGGGACGAACGACGAGCGGCGCCTCGACCTGGCCCAAGAAGATATTGGCGGCCACCGACAAACTTTCCGCGCCCGACAGGTGGAGCGTCTTTCGCATCACTAGCGCCGCCAGGCGCACGACGCGCTGCATGATATTGAAGTGATAGAGGATCGACACCAAGGAGGAGAAGAACACGATGCTGGGCAGCACGCCAAAGGCGAAAGTCCCGAGCAGCAGCCGATCCGTTGGTCCACCAGTCGGGATCCCGAAGACGAACACGCTGCCCTCGTCCACGAATGCCAGCAACGCGGTGAAGACGTCGCCCAGCCTGGCGAACAACTCGCGGCCCGGAGCCGTGCCAAGCGTCAAAAACGCAAAGGCGAACTGCAGTGCCAGCCCGCCGCCGATCGTCCGCCATTGGATCCTGCGCCTGTGGGCGCTCATCAGCCACGCCAGCCCCATCATGACCAGCAACCCGAGGAAGCTAACGAGTTTTTCCATGGCGCGCACGTCTCGCGGGCAAGAACGCAATTGGGAGCCGGAGGCGGGCGTCGCGTGAGACAACGCCGGCCCTCTCGCGCGCCATGCTATCAAATGTTCTCTTGCGGGCGGAAGAGCAGAGCGCTGCCAGGCCTGACCGGCTGGCGCGGCCACGATGACGCCTGCGCGGCCGGGCTGCCCGTTGAAAAATTGGGACAGGCACCTCGCGGACATGGTTTTTCACGCTTCCAGCGCGCGATCTGGCTGGGAGCCAGTCCCATTTTTCCAACGGCCTGCTGGCATTACTGAACGGGTACGGGCAGCTGGCCAGCCTTCTTTTCGCTGGTCAGCCCCGTTTGCTTTTCGAATTCTGCGCGCCGGTCTCCGTACCGCAGAATGAAATCACCGCGGTCGTCAAAAATCGCGGGCTCCCCCAGACGGCACAGCGAGCCCTTCGATTCTCGATGCACCCAACCCAACCACACCCGATCGGGCCCCAAGCCGAAGAGCATTTTGGAATCGGCCTCGGGCTGGAACGATCCGCCCAGGAAGCTGCGGGCCAGGGGCGCCGTGTGCAAGGTCATGGTCGTGAAGCAGACCACGACCCAGGACACCCACAATGCCATCACGATTCCGCCGACTTTTTCCACCGGCACGAAAAACCGCACCTTCACGGTGGACATGTAATCGGTCATCGCGCGCAAGACGGCCATGGAGATTCCGAAGATCAACCAGATCGTCAGAAAGTCCCAGACATACGTGAATGAGAAGTCCTGATACTCGAAGTAGGCGGCCAAGGGCTCGAAGTAGTTCGTCGCCAAGAGCGCGGCCGTGATCACATTCACCAGGGTCAACGTGTTGCTCCACAGCCCGTTGTTCATCAACGAGGCGAAGCATGCGAAGAAGATCAGAATCAGCAGAATGTTGAAAAACATCGCCTTGGTCCTATTGCTTGAGCACTCGCAACAGCTCTTGGATCGAGGTGACTCCGCGCGCGACCATCAGCACGCCTTCTTCCTGCAGCGTGCGATGCTTGGCCTTTCGCGCCGCGGCTCGCAGGTTCTCCATTTTCGGAGCCGTGGTGAGCACTTGCTTGATGCTTTCGTCGACAACCAGCAGTTCGAAGATGCCGGTGCGGCCAAAATATCCGATGCCGCCGCACGTCTCGCAAACCACCTCGGGGTGTTTCGGATCGATGGGTTCGGTCGGCGGGCGGTAGAGCGATTCGACGCGCCCGGCCGGCAGGCCCAACTGCTTGAGAACTTCAGCCGGCGGCGGGTAGGCTTCTTTGCAGGTTTCGCACAACTTGCGAACCAATCGCACGTTGAGCACGCCCGTCACCATCGGGGCAAACTCGGCGGCTGGGATCTTGAGCATCATGATCCGCAACAGCGCTTCAGCCGCTTCCTTGGCCCGCGTGCTGGTCAGCACCAGCCGGCTCTCGCCCGCCTGCTCGCACAGGATGGACAGTGTTTCCAGGTCGGCCACGTCGCGCACGACGATCACGTCTGGATACGTGCGGATCAGCTTGGGCAGCACCGTGGCGGGGGTTTCCCCGGCGGCGCTCGAGTAGTTTGTGACGTGCACGTTTTCGACTTCGCGCTCGGACTTCTGATCGTCGACGACGGCCACGAAATTGCGGATGAAGCGATCCGTGTTCGAAAGCACGACGTCCATGGTCGTCGTCAACCCGCCGCTGGGTATCGACGAAAAAATGAACAAGCCGTTGTCCGCCAAGAGCGCCAGCAACTGTTCTTGCATCTTGGTTCGCATGCCGATGTCGTCCAGCGTTCGGAACGCGAGATTTTTTTTCTCGAATTGCAGCAGCACGCGCTCGCCGGTGGACGTGCCCTGGCTGGTGATGTGGCAAACGATCTTTTCCTTGGCCGCTTCGATGCCGAACTCGCCGCTCTGCCGCGAGCGACGGTCTTCGATCTTGAGCGCGGCCAGACCCTTGAACACCTCCAGGACCGGGTCTCCCTCGGCGCGCTCCACCGCCGAGCGGTCGTGCCACACGCCGTCGACCTGGTAGCGCACGCCCACGCTTTCCGGCGTATCGTCGAGCATGACGTGCGAGGCCCGCTGCTGCATGGCGTCGTCGATGAGCACGCGAGCGGGACTAAAGCCCTGAGATTGCCGCGCCGTAAGCAGGTTGACGTTATCGTCACGATCCGCGGCCCCTCCCATCGAAGTCAACTTGACGTCGGGCCCCAGCTCGCGCGGATCGATGTCGGCACCCGCCACCTTGATGCCCATCGAGTTGAGTTTGCGGGCCATCCAGCGGCGCGTGTGCCTGGTCGTCAACACCTTGTCGTACCGGGAGGTCACCTGCCTGTTGCGGTGGACAATGTAGGTCGCCAGCGGCGCCACGTAGGCAATCAGCAACAAGACCATGCCCACGGCGAACAAGGGCACAATCCACAACAGCAACAGAGCGATGAAGAAACTGAAAAACGCGACGGGGTCCCAAGCCGTCCAGCGCAGCTTGAGCGTCTGGGCGTCCTGGCTGATCCAATCCGTGGTGCGCACCCAGAGCAAGAACACGAACCACGTGCCCAGGATTTTCCAGGGACTCAGGTACGCGCCATTACCGCGAAAAAACCGGATCCCCAGCGACGGCCAGGCAACGTCCTCGGCTGCGAACAATGGCTGCACGTCGATGGCGCAGATGACCATTGCGCCGGCCAACACCACAAGCAATCGCAGCATTAGAGGATCCCGGGTTGCGAAACGGCGATGCCTTTGAGGGCCATCTTGAGCGCCTCCGTATTGGGGGCCACTTCCAAAGCCACCGCGCGGTCGATCAAATCGCGGTTGACCAGGTCCCTCAAACTCATCGTGAAATCCTGCATCCCTTCCCCGGCCCCGATGCGAATGGCATCGGGCAGCTTCGAATCGTTCTCCTCCAAGATCAACTTCCGCACCGTCGAGTTGAACGTCATGATCTCGACGGTCGGCACGCGGCTGACGCCCGGCTTGATCGAAGGCAGCAGTTTTTGCGCCACCAGGCCCCGCATGTTGAAAGCGATGGCGCTGCGCAGCGCCGCGTGCATGTCCGGCGGAAACAAGTCGAGAATGCGCCCGATCGTCGTGGCGGCGCTCGAGGCGTGGATCGTGCCAAACACCAGGTGGCCCGTCTCGGCGGCGTGAATGGCCGTCATGAACGTTTCGCGATCGCGCATTTCGCCGACCAGCATCACGTCGGGATCTTCGCGCACTGCGTGCTTCATGCCGGTCTCGAAATCGATCACGTCCAGCCCGATCTCGCGCTGGTTGATCAGGCACTTGTCTTCGGTGTAAATGAATTCGATCGGGTCCTCGAGCGTGAGAATGTGCTTGCGATAGTGGGCGTTGATCCAGTTGAGCATCGAGGCGATCGTGGTTGTCTTGCCCGAACCGGTGACGCCGGCCAGCAGAACCATCCCCTGGTCGAACTTGCACAGGTCCTCCATGATCGGCGGCAAATTCAATCCCTCGAAATTGGGAATCCAGTTGCTCACGCGGCGGGCCACCAGGCCCATGTGCCCCATTTGCTTGAGCATGTTGACGCGGAACCGCCAACGGACGCCGTCGACCTCGATGCCGTGAGCGAAGTCGGCTCCGCCGGTCTCGTCATAGATCTTCCGGTTGCGATCATCCATCATGGGATACAACAACCGTTGCATCTCTTCATCGTCGATGGGGCCGCGGCTCAAGGGGCGCAAGCTTCCCTTGACGCGCACGTGCGGCGGAACGTCGACCTTCAGGTGCAGGTCGCTCCCTTCGAGCTTCACCACGGCCGAAAACAGCTTGTCGACTTCTAGCTCGCGTTTTTTCACGGTCGGTTTTCGCTTGGGATCAATAGTGGTAGCCATCCGGCCCCCTCTCCATGTTGTGCGCCCTGCGTCGTTAGAATTCCCGGGTTCCTGGCGAGCACCTACGCGGCCTCGCGCACGGGAATTCCTCGCTCGCGCATGACTCGTTTTGTTTCCGCTATCGAATACTCGCCAAAATGGAAGATGCTGGCGGCCAGCGCCGCGTCGGCTTTGCCGAGCAAGATGGCATCGGCCAGGTGCTCCGGCTTGCCCGCCCCTCCACTAGCCACCACCGGAATCGTCACGGCCTCGGCGACCGCGCGGGTAATCTCCAGATCGTAGCCGTTCTTGGTGCCGTCGGCATCCATGCTGGTCAACACGATTTCGCCGGCCCCCAAACGTTCTACCTCGCGGGCCCACGCGACTGCCTCCAGGCCCGTCGGGGTGCGTCCCCCATGGATATGCACCTCCCAAAACTCGCGTCCTTCACGCTGCACGCGCTTCGGGTCGATGTTGACCACGATGCACTGGCTGCCGAAGCGGCGTGCCGCTTGGCGCACGAAGTCGGGATCGCGGGGGGCCGCCGAATTGATGGAAACCTTGTCGCTGCCCGCCAGCAGCAGCCCGCGAATATCCTCCAATGTGCGAATGCCGCCGCCGACGCACAAGGGCATGAAGACCATTTCGGCCGTCCGCCGCACGACGTCGAGCATGATGTCGCGGCCTTCATGGCTGGCCGTAATGTC
>JBGQHN010000165.1:0-9503 GCA_041497975.1 Planctomycetia bacterium
CACTCCGTGGCGGCGATCGCTTTTTCTCCGGACGGAAAGACGTTGGCGACAGGTGCCGCTGACGGCTACTTGCGCTTATGGGATTGCGCCACGGGGCGGCTCACGTCGATTCATGGAGAAGACGCGACGCGGGGCATCCACGGGCTCGCATTTTCGCCCGATGGGCGTTTCGTTGCCACGGTCGGAGGCCTGTTCGGCAAAGAGGCAGAGCTTTGGGACACTGCCTCGGGCCGGATCGCTCGGGAATTCGAAGAGCAAGCCGGCGGGTTGAATGCTGCGGGGCCCGATGCTGCCCCGTTTATCTATAAGGGCAAGCCCATCGATTTCCGCGTGCTGCATGCCGTGGCCTTTTCTCCCGATGGGCAAATCTTGGCGACGGCCCCTGACGGCGTCGTTCTGCGAGATGCACGGTCGGGAAGCATCCTGGCCACGCTCAAGCAACCAGCCAAGGGCGTTAAAGCAATCGCGTTTTCGCCGGATGGCAAGACGCTGGCGACCGCCGCCGACGACAAGAAGGTGAGGTTGTGGAGCGTGCCCGCCGGCGCTCTGGAGGCAACGCTCGCTGGTCCGACGCAGCCGCTGGCCGCCGTCGCCATTTCACCCGACGGAAAGCGCATTGTTGCCACCGGCAGCGGCAAGCGATCGATACTGAGTCGCGACGAGACTCCCATTGGCTATCTGTGGTCATGGGATCGACCGAGCGGCCCGGCTCGAAGAATCGAGATCGGAAATGTACACGTCCGCCAGGTCGCGTTCGTCGGGCCGACGACCGTCGTCCTGGCAGCGGGCCGCGAGCTTGTATCGCTGGACTTGCAGGCGGAAGACTCGACCCGTCCACGCAAGCTCTGGACGCACAGTGAGGACCTGCTCGCAGTGGCCGTTTCACCCGATCGCCGGCTAGTAGCCTCCGGAGGAGCGGACCGCACCGTCGACATCGTCGAACTTGCAACGGGCAAGCTGGTTCATCGTCTGCCCGGATTGACGGACACCTTTTCCTCGGTGGCTGCATCCAACGACGGAAAGCGATTCGCGACCGCCACGATTGACCTCCATTTTACGAATCGCGTTGGGGTCAGTGAGACTTCGTTCGCCGCTCGATACAAGAAATACTTCTCGGATGATGCCAACGTCGGCCGGTTGCAGCCCAGTGAGGTGCGTATCTGGTCGACCGTCGATGGCCGGCTGCAATCCAAGCTGCCGCTTCCGCCGGGCCAGGTGACCGCAATTGAACTCATCCCCCACAGCGACCAACTGGCCGTGGCGGGTTGGGTGCAGGGGAAAGGCGGAATGTTGTCTATTTGGGACTTGAACGGCGGTAAGCGAGTGCGCGATTTTCCGAGGCAAACGGCCGAAGTGCTTTCGATCGCCGTCTCACCGGACGGGCGAGCTCTGGCCAGTGGTGACGCCGCGGGCAATCTCGATCTGTGGGATGTGCAATCGGGTGCCAAGACACGATCCAATAAACACGATCACCCCATCGAGGCGGTCACTTTTTCAGGCGACGGAAAACTTCTGGCAACTGGCGACGGCAATCGGACCGTGCACCTATTCGATGCGTCCAGCGGAACGATCGTGCGAACCCTGAAAAGCCGCTCGTACATCGAATCGCTCGCCTTTTCGCCCGACGCAACCTTGCTGGCCGCGGGCACTCGGGACCCGGGACTCGAACTGTGGGATTTGCGAGCCGACAAAGCCAGTCGCACTCTCAAAGCTTCCGGCGATCATTTCGACGCGATGCCGGGCTTTGTGGCTTTTTCTCCAGACGGCCACTATGTCGTGTGCGGGGGACACGGCAAGGATATCGCGGTCTTCGACGCGGCCAGCGGAGCGCTGTATAAGGAGCTCAGTGGACATGCCCACCCGGCGACAGCGGTTGCCTTTCTGCCCGATGGAAGACTGATCAGCGGCGGCGAAGAACGGACGGTCAAACTCTGGGACCTGAACCCCGGCAAGTGCCTGGTCACGTGGATCGCGATGCCGGCCGACCCGAAGCAGAATTGGGACGACGAGTGGGTCGGCTTCAAGCCGTCTGGACAGTTCGTGGGCTCGGCTCGTTTAAACCGGCTCGTTGGATGGCAATCGGGCGGAGACGTCATCGCCGTTCCCCAAGACGCCGATCGCCGGCGCGTCGAGAGCTTGTTTCAAGCCGACCCGGCGATTTCGTCCGCGCAGCAAGCGCCGTAAGTGACGAATCAGCACCGTAAAGGCACGACAGTGCATGGCCGCAGATGAAGCGTTTCTCGCAGTGCGCCGCTTGACACGTCAACTATCGAAACGATAGACAGAAGGCGGTGTGAAACTGCGTCGCATGGGTCGGCTGGAAGATTTGCGATGCTTTTTCCAATCTCGTTATCTAGGCTATATTTCGGAGCACACCCTCGTCGATTTGGCCTTGGTTCCACAATGCTCTAGGGTTGGCCCCGCTTTTGTGTGGGACTCGGCGCGGTCGCTTAACGCCATGGGGTCACGGATGCAGTTCGGATTTTGCTACATACCCGACTACCATCAGAGCCGTCATGGGGATTACCGCGCGTGGTATGAACGGTTGCTGGATGAATGGGAGCTGGCCGACTCGCTGGGCTTCGATTGCGTTTGGATCGCGGAACATCGATTGGCGGGATACGCTTTCGGGTCGACGCCGGTCATTGCTCAGGCGATCGCCAGCCGAACCCGGCGAATCCGCATCGGCACGGCCGTGACCTTGCTGCCCCAACGCCACCCGGTGTTGACGGCCGAGGATTGGGCCGCCGTGGATTTGTTGTCGGGCGGGCGCCTCAACTTCGGCATTGGGCGGGGGATCTTCGCCTACGATTTTGCCGCCGTGGGAGTGGATTCGGCCGAGTCGCGGGCGCGCTTCGAGGAAGCCTGGACAATCATCCGCCGGCTGTGGACGGAAGACGGCGTGACGTACGGCGGCAAGTTCTGGTCCTTTGTCGGCCACACGCTGCGGCCCAAGCCGCTGCAGAAGCCCACGCCGCCGTCCTTCGTGGGCTGCATCGCCACGCCCGAGTCGTACCAGTGGGCAGGCCAGAACGGCATGCATCTGATAGTCGCCCCGTTCCTGCTCAAGTCAACCGACGAGCAGCGCGAGTATCTCGATTTGTACCGCGAGTCATTGGCCACCGCGGGCCACGATCCGGCGAACTTCCAGGTCGTTGCCAATTACCATCTGGCCATCGTTGAACGAGAAGCAGAATTGGCCGGCGTTGAGCAGTATATCGACCGCTATCTCAAGTTTCTGGATTGGGCCGACGTGCATCAACACGCGGCGCTCGACAGCAAGCAGTATGCCGCTTACGCCTCGCGCGAGGCACCATCGAACAGGGCCCAGGAAGTGCGCGAGCATCGAGCCGTCGTCGGTACCCCGCAGCAGTGCATCGATCGAATCGGCGAACTGGCCGAAGCGTGCGGCATTTCCGGCTGGATGTTCCACATCAACTACGGCGGCATGCCGCACGAACGCGTCAGGGATCAAATGCACCTGTTTGCCGAGCGCGTCATTCCGGCCTTTGCCAGCGCTGGCGAACCCGCCTTGGCGGCCGCCGAGCCCGATTGGGTCGGACTCGGCGCTGGGGTCGAGGCGTCGGCAGTGGCGGTAGCTCCATCCGCTGAAGCGCGGATTAGCGCCGCCAGTCGGGAACGCACGCTGGCGCGCAGCGCCGAGCGAGGCAACGGCGACGCCCGGTCGCGCGAGCAACTTGCCGGCGCCGCCGCGCGGGCCCGCGGCGCTCGCATGATGACCAGCCAAGCTGTGGGTTATTGGCGCTCGTGCGTGTTGTTCGCCGCGAACAAATTGGAGATTTTCACCGCGGTCGGGTCGCGAAAGGTCACCGCGGAGCAACTGGCCTCCGAACTGCAACTGGACTCGCGCGGTACTGAAAAGCTGCTCGACGCGTGCGCGAGCCTCGAACTTTTGAGACGGGAAGGTGATCGCTTCCACCTGTCCGACGAGAGCAGGCTGTACTTGGATCGCGCGTCGACGTTGTACCTGGGCGACTGGATGGCGCACTGGGCCGATATGTTGGCCAAAGGCAACTGGCAACGTCTCGACGAGGGCGTTCGCACCGGCCGGGCCGTCGAACCGGCGGACAGTTCGTTCCGCTTCGACCCAAAGCGCGATCCTTTGCACAATTGGGTGCTGGGAATGCACGAGATGGGCATTGCCGGCCATGCCGATCTTGTGGCCGCGGCGGTGCCGCTCGACGGAGCCACCAGCCTGTTGGACGTGGGAGGCGGTCCCGGCACCTACAGCATCTATTTGTGTCAGAAATATCCGGACCTGCAGGCCACGATTGTCGACGCGCCGGAAGTCTGCATGGTGGCCCGAAAGCTCGTCCGCGAGGCCAACCTGAACGATCGTATTCGATTCGTCCATCTTGATTTTCGCACGCAGCGACTCTCTCGACAGTTCGACGTCGTCTTGCTGTCCAACGTGCTGCACATGTGCCGCAAGACTGGCGCGCTGGCCATGCTGCGCAATGCGGCCGATCACCTCGGCGATCAGGGGCGGCTGCTGATTCAAGAGTGGATCCTCGACGACAACGTGGCCGGCCCCGAGCTGGCCTCGCTTTTCGACCTGCATATGCTGCTGAATCCCGACGGCGATTTGTATCGACTTGGCGAGCTGTCGGAAATGATCGTCCAAGGCGGCTTCGATTCACTCGAATCCGTGCCCACCGGCGGTTTGTACGACTTGATTGTCGCGCAGAAGTGCGGAATTGACCGGCGACCACAGGCAATTTGATGAAATCCCGATTGCCCCACCACGCTGCCCAGCAACCAGGATCCGCCGACGTCGTCGTCGTCGGGGCGGGCGCCGCTGGTATGGCGACGGCGATTACCGCTGCTCGCCTGGGCGCCAACGTGCAACTGGTCGACGTCGACAGCGCCGCGGGAGGCACCGTCGCGCGGGCCTTGATTCACACGTTGGGCGGAATCTATGACGAGCGCCAACAATGCGTCAACGACGGAATCGTGTGCGAACTTGTCGACCGGCTCGAGCGCGCCAGCGCGTCGACGCGCCGCCGAAAAATCGGCAGGACATGGTGCCTGAACGTCTGCCCGGACGTGTACCAAAAAGTCGTCACGCAATGGATTGCCGAAGAGCCGTTGATACAAACAATGTTCCTCACGCGAATCGCTGACATCGCGGTCCGACACGGGCGCGTTGAAGAGCTGGCGCTGCTGGGCCCGGTTACGCGCCAGCGCGTGCGACCGACGACTCTCGTCGACACGACCGGCGCTGCGGCAATCGTGCGCATGATCGACCGCGATCTGGTCCACGACGACGAAGAACGCGCGGCCGGCGGGTGGATATTTCGGCTGCGGGGAGTGCGGCCGGGCGCCGTCGCGTTTCCCAAGGGCGTGGTTCTGGTGCAACGGCTGCGGACGGCGGCCCGCGACGGCCTATTGCCGCCGCTATGCGCCCAGGCGTGGATCGATCAAGGTGTGTTCGAGGACGAAGTCTTCGTGAAACTGTTTGTTCCGTTGGCCGGCGAGTGGAACCAGCCGGACCGCCACAGCCAGATCGTCCGCGACGCGGCTGGCCTGCAAGGCCGCGTCATCGAATATCTCGCACAGTTTCCCGATTTCGCCGGGGCCCGGCTCACGCAAACTGGCGCGCTGGGCGTTCGCGACGGCGGCCGGATCAAGGGCGACTATTACCTGACGGTCGACGACGTTCGCGCCGGACGCCGGTTCGCCGACGCCGCTTGCCGCTGCTGTTGGCCGATCGAGTACTGGCACCCTCGTGCCGGCCTGCAATTGGAATATCTCGAGCCCGGGGTGACTTATGAGATCCCACTGCGGGCGTTAAAAGTAGCCGGACTGGCCAACGTTTGGGCGGCGGGCAAGTGTCTTTCGGCGGACCATCACGCCCAGGCCTCGGCACGCGTGGTCGGCCAATGCTGGTCGATGGGCGAGGCCGTGGGCCGGACCGCCGCCGCGGAAGCGTTGGTTCACAGCTCCTGTATGTAGACGACTCGCGCCATGATCAACTTGTTCGAAATCTTCCGCAGCACGGCGCTCCGCCAGCCCCAGCACGCCGCCACCATCGATTACGAGCGGCGGCGATCCGACACCTATCTGCAACTGTTGCAGGAAGTCGAGCAATTGGGCGCGCTTCTGGAGCAGGCCGGCGTGCGCGCCGGCGACTGCGTCGGGCTGCACGTGGCCAGCGGCCGCGCGTACATTGTCGCGACCTACGCCGTTTGGCAATGCGGCGCGTGCGTCGTTCCGATTCCCATGGAGCTGACGTTTCGGGAAAAGCACTTGATCTGTTCGAAGATCGCGATGAACGCCCTGCTCTCAAGCGGCAATGCGGCCGCGTTCTGGGAGTCGTGGCAACGTGGCGCGGCGACCAGAGTGGGAGCGCTCGACTACATCCCGCTCGAACCGTCGATGACACCGCCGGCGGGATTCCAAGCCACCAACCCGGCATTCATTCGCTTTAGCTCCGGCACCACCGGCGACGCCAAAGGGGTCGTGCTCTCGCACGAAACGATCTTCGATCGCATTCGAGCCGCGAACGAAGTCTTGAACGTCGGACCTGACGACCGCGTCGCGTGGCTGCTGTCGATGGCCTACCACTTCGCGGTTTCGATCGTGGCTTACCTATCGTTCGGCGCGACCATCATCTTGCCCAAGCGCAGCGTGAATCTGGCCCGCGCAATCGTCGAGGCGTCGCACGAGCAGTCCGCCACGGTGATCTATGGATCTCCGGTGCAATATGAACTGATGGCCGCGGACCAGAGCCGTTTGATGCTCGACTGCGTGCGGATCGCGATCTCGACCACGGCTTCGCTGCCGCGCGAAACATCCGAAGCGTTTTACCAGCGGTTTTGTTATCACCCGGCGCAGGTCTACGGCATCATCGAAGTGGGGCTGCCCGCCATCAACCTGAGCGACCCCGGGCGGTTCGATACGGTAGGCCAGGTTCTGCCGGCGCTCAAGACGCGTCTGGTCGACGTGGGCTTCGGCGAGCACCTCAAGGAGATCCAATTTCGAGGCTGGGGATTGCTCGACGCCTATTACGATCCCTGGCAGACGCGCGAGCAAATCATGCCCGACGGGTGGTTTCGCACCGGCGACCTCGGCGAGCTCGACGAGAACGGCTGCCTGTTCATCCGTGGGCGCTCCAAAGAGATGATCAATGTGGGCGGAATGAAGGTTTTTCCGCGAGAGGTCGAGGACGTGCTGCAATCCCACCCGGCGATTCGCGAGGCCGTGGTGTTTTCCGTGGGCCGCATGCCGGATCGCGAATCGCTGTGCTCCCGCGTCGTCGCGCACGCGGATGCGAGCCAATGCCCCTCGGAAAGCGAGCTGAGGCAGTTCTGCGCCAAGCATTTGGCCCACTTCAAGGTGCCCGAGCGAATCCAATTCGTCAGCGACCTGGCGCGCACCGCCAGCGGCAAGATCCTGCGCCGCGCGGTCGAGCCCGCTTGAGAATTCAGCAGTTGGTTGATCCTTTATGCAGCTAGGCAACTGGCAGCTTGATACGATCGATGGCGGGACGTTCTGGCTGGATGGCGGGGTGATGTTCGGCGTCGTGCCCAAGACCCTGTGGGCCAACGTGGCGCCGCCCGATCAGGCCAACCGCGTTGCCTGCGCCAACAACTGCCTGCTGGCGCGCGATGGTCGACACACGGTGCTAGTCGATACGGGCTACGGCGGCAAGTTTTCGCCGCTGGATCGCAAGTTCTACTGTATGGAATCCGGCGAGCCGTTAGTAGCGAGCCTGGCCGCGCTAGGCGTGGCGCCCGAGGACATTGACACGGTCGTGTTCAGTCACTTGCACTTCGATCACGTATGCGGCGCGACTCGGCTGGATGCCACGGGGAAGCGCGTGCCCATCTTTTCACGCGCGCGACACATTGTCGGCCGCCGGGAATGGGAGGACGCCACATCTGGCAGCCCGGAACTGGCCACCGCTTATCCGCTCGACGATATTCTTCCGTTGTACGAGGCCGGATTGATGATGGTGGTCGACGACGGACAGCAACTCCTGCCCGGATTGCGGGGTGAAGTGACCGGCGGCCACACGCGGGGGCACATGGCACTGTTTTTCCAATCGCAGGGCCAAACCGCGGCCTATCTGGGTGATATCTGTCCGTCGACCGTGCACCTGCGGCGAATGTGGCACCTGGCCTATGACACCTATCCGCTCGACACGCGGCGCCGCAAACCCGAGTTCTTGGGCCGGGCGGCCGACGAGGGCTGGTGGATCATGTGGAACCACGATCCGCGCGTAATAGCCAGCCGCGTGGCGCGCGACGCCAAGCGCGAGTTTGTGCACGTCGATCCGCAGTTGAGAGCGCAACGAGCCGAAATCGACTAATACAAGGTCGCCGGGCATGACGCCAATTCCTAAAATCGCTTGCCGAGAACGCTCGAAAGTCATCTCACAAATCACTACAATTTCGGTGCACACCCGGCGCCCCGAGGTCTTATGAGTCTACAGTCTTCATCTTTTCGCGGTGATCCTAAACTTGAGGCGGCCGCCGTTTCCAACCCGTCTCACATCGTGTCTGGGGCGGTCGGTCCACATGTCGCCAAGATCCAGCAGGCGTTGATCCGGCTCGACCGGGCCTTGATCGACTCCGGCGAAATGGCGAACAGTCGCTATGGCCCGTCCACGGCCAAAGCCGTGCTCGGCTACAAGCAGAAGCGAAAGATCATCAACACCAGCTACCAAAACCAGGCCGACGACATCGTCGGCATCATGACGATGGCCGCATTGGACAAGGACATGCTTCAGTGGGAGCAGGACAACCCGATCACCATGCGCTCAATTGTCTGCAAAGTCAAAAATGATCGCAGTCCACCTGTGGAAACATGACGCGTGAGGATGAGTGATGGTTGATCGAATCGTCGATCAGTGGATCGAGGTCATCAAGGCCACGCATCGTCTGACGGTTTTTCCGACAGCCAGACTCATGCGCTCGCCGTGGGCCAAGGGGTTCGTCGACGCGATCTCCGAATTCAACCGCCTGGCCGGCAAGCTCTCACTGGGCGTTAAACTGGAAATCGGCGAGACGCCGCCGGACAAAGACGGGCTGGCCGACGGCGGCGCCGATATTCAATTTGACTTCGCCGGCGGCACCCCCCGCTTCCGCTTTCGCGGCCAGGACCGCTCTTCCGACAAACCGTTCAGCGGCGTCGGAGTGCACGGCATGACCATGCCCGCGCTACAGGGTGGCAGACTGGTCAAGGCCTTCATCTTTGTGCCCATGTTCCCGTTAGCAAACGACAGCCGGCTGGTCGGAACCCAAGTGATGAAGTTCATCGCGCTGCACGAATTAATCCATGCCGTTTCGGGCTTGGAAGACTTCGACCACAGTCCCGAGAGCGATCCGGACGTGTTCATCGGATTACCCAACTCTCAACCTACGTTGGATATTGGCAGCGACGCCAGCGGGGATCGGATCCATACGTCCAGAAATCCGCAGAGGGATCTGTTCTTCATTAGTTCCCGGACCGCGCGCTTGGTGCGAGCTGCTTGGACC
>JBGQHN010000166.1:0-9467 GCA_041497975.1 Planctomycetia bacterium
AAGCCATGCGAAAAATGGCGTCGGTGGTCATCGGTCGCTGGGCCTCGATGTCCATCAGGCCGTACGCCTCGAAGTGCGCGACTTTTCCGCGCCGCGCTATGGCCGTGACGCCCCCTTGAATATGGCCGGCGTCGATATGGCGCTTCATCATCTGGCCGATCCGCGCCAGCCGCTCCGTGGAGAGGCCGACGTCCTCGGGCCGGGCCGTGGGCAAGTCGGCTGCCCGCAGTTTCATATCGGCTAGTAGCGTCGCCGCCAACGTCAGGCTTAGCGCCACCATCAGCACGCCGACACGGCGAAACGCGGCGCCGGCCGAAGCCGTGCGGGCCAGTGCAGTGCGGTTCATAAGGACCCTCATGGCTGGAGTTGGCCGGCATCGGCGCACAAGGTGTGGATGCCGGGCGGCGCGCAATATAATCAGCCGAATGGCCAACCGCAAGCAACCTCGCCGGCATCGATAAACGCTTGCGTCTTGACTGCCTTGGGCGGCCGTCGACGACGGCAAACGGCGGTTGCTTTCGCCGCGCCTTAACGCGGCGATTGCCCCCTTTCCGAAGCGATCCGGCAAGTTCCGACGACCCGCTCAGGCCGTTGCGTCGCGATCGTCAAGTTGCGTGTGATGGGTCTCTTCCGCCAGCCACACGGCGACCAGAGTGATTGCCGAGAGAATGATCATATAGACCGCGATCGGCCAGGGCTCGCCACCGCTCCACTGCAGCAACCCCGTGCAAATCAGCGGCGCAAGACCGCCGGCCAGCGGCGAGGCCAATTGATAGCCGATCGATGCGCCCGTGTAACGAACGTCGGTGCCGAACAGTTCGGCAAAAAAGGCCGCTTGTGGCGCGTACATAGCCGACTGCACGATCAAACCGACAACGATGGCGATGCCAATCCAGGTCGTGTTGGCCGTGCTCACCATCCAGAAGAAGGGGAAGGCGAACGCCGCCAATCCCGCGGCGCCAGCCAGGTAAACAGGGCGGCGACCGACGCGGTCGGACAAGATGCCAAACAGCGGGATCACAAAAAACTGCGCCGCCGAGGCGATGAGCACCAGGTTCAGGATCGAGGTTCGATCCACGCCCAGGCTGACCGTGGCATAGGTCAGCACGAAAACCGTAAAAATGTAGAAGCTGCCGTTCTCCGCGAAGCGCGCGCCCATCGCCAACAAGACATTCCGCGGATAGCGCCGCAGCAGCTCGAAGATTGGCACGCCCGCTTGTTGGTTGCGATCGCGAAGCTTCGCAAACAGAGGACTCTCGAAGACCTGCAAGCGGATGAACAGCCCGACGCCGAGCAGAGCGATGCCCAACAGAAACGGAACGCGCCAACCCCAGCTCAGAAATGCTTCGTCGGACAGCCCCGAAAACAGGTTGAAGACCGCGGTGGCCAGAATCATGCCTGCCGGCACGCCGGCCTGGACCCAGCTCGCGTACATGCCCCGGCGCCCTTGGTGCCCATGCTCGACCGCCATCAGCACCGCGCCGCCCCATTCGCCGCCCACGCCGAAGCCTTGTATGAATCGAAGAACGACCAGCAGCACGGGCGCGGCCATGCCCACCTGATCATAGGTCGGCAAGAGGCCGATGAGGAACGTGGCCATCCCCATCAGCATCAGCGTGGTGACCAGCATGGACTTTCGTCCCATGCGGTCGCCAAAGTGCCCAAATACGATGCCGCCGACCGGGCGCGCGAAAAATCCCACCGCGTACGTGCCGAATGCGGCCATGGTCCCGGCGGTGGAGTCGAGCGTCGGAAAGAAAAGCTGGTTGAACACCAGCGCGGCGGCGGTGCCGTAGAGGAAGAAATCGTACCACTCGATCGTCGTACCGATGAAGCTGGCCAAGACAACGCGAATTACCGAGCCGTCCGGTGTTCCAGGAGATTTCATGCATGGACTTATACGAGTTGGCGCCGTCGCGAGCAAGCTTGACCCGCTGGCAAAGCCCTGCAATCGTGAAATACGCCGCGGCAGCCAGGTTCGTTGGCAATACCGGCAGAAACAGCGTTGCCAAGAAGTCAATTTTTCTCACAATTCCCCTTGGTTGTCCTGGGTCGCGCGGCCGCGATACACGTTTGTACACAGCCGGCTGGGAGGTGCATGAGCGCTCATCAGAATAGACGTAAGCGAGCTGCACGCCGCGTTCGCGACATCCACGACTACGCGCATCGGGTTGCCCGTCGTCGACGCCAGCGCGCCCATGCACCCCTCCACGCCGTCGCGCACCATCGTCGCGGGGTCGCTCGCAAGTTTGCCCAGTTGCGCGGCGCCGGGGCGGGGGCGCTTGCCGCCTTTCTGGCAGTCCTCGGTCCCGGGCTGCTCGCCGGACTCTCCGATGATGACCCGGCTGGTATCACGACCTATTCCATACTTGGCACGGATCACGGGTATCGGCTGCTATGGATCATTCCGGCCTCGACCTTGCTGCTCATTCACTTTCATCTGCTCGCTGTCCGCATTGGCGCGGCGAGCGGTAAAGGATTTGTCGGCATGATTCGCGAGCGCTGGGGGCGCCGCTTGGGACATTTCGCCGTCCTCGGCTTGTTATTTGCCAACTTTGGAACGATTTGCGCGGAATACGCGGGCATCTCGGCAGCGGCTTCCCTGGTCGGAATTCCATCGTGGATCAGCACCCCGCTGGCAGGCGTGTTGATCTCACTTGTCGTCGTGCTGGGATCGTTTCATCGGGTTGAAGCCATTCTGCTGGTCGTGTCCTCCACGTTGGCGCTGTACATCGTGGACGGCGTATTGGCGGGTCCCGACTGGTCGCTCGTATTGCACAATTCGATCGTTCCACAGATGCCCCTGGACCAGGCTGGCTGGATTGCAATCGCGGCAACACTGGGCACCACGCTCGCGCCCTGGGGATTGGCATTCATCCAGTCCTACGCCGTGGACAAGAAGATCACAGTCGCCGAGCTGCGTTGGGAGCGCGTCGACGTCGTCCTCGGCTCGCTACTTACCGGCATCATTGGTCTGGCCATCGCCGTCGCTTGCGCAGCCACGCTCAATCGCGCGGACATCCATATTAGCGATGCGCGTGACGCGGCCATCGCGCTGCGCCCCCTGGCTGGCTCGTTTGCGACGGCGCTGTTCGGCGCCGGACTCCTGGGCGCTTCGCTGCTCGCCGCGGCGATTGTTCCTCTTGCGACGGCGTATTCGATTGCTGAAGGCCTTGGCGAGCCGGCATCCCTCGATCTCGACTCGCGCCACTACCAGCACTTCTATGGGGCGTTTGTAGGCCTGACCGTTGCCGCCGTCAGCGTGGTTTCGCTCCCAGGATTGCCACTCATTCCGCTCATCTACGCCAGCCAGGTCGTCAATGCCGTGCTCCTCCCGCTGCATGTCGTCGCGCTGCAATTGCTGGCGAGTGACCGAGCGGTTGTTGGCGATGCAAGACCCGGCATTTTGTCGCTTGGCGCGGGGTGGGTCGGCGTTGGGCTGATCGTCGCCTGCGTCGGCGCACTGGCAATGAGTTGGATCGGATCCTAGTGCCCAGTCCGCATCACCTTGACTTTTGCGTCGAACCGCCTGCCAGGAGCACCGTCGACGGCTGCACGGCGTCTCCGTCGCGGCCAGATGTCGATGGAACGGGTTGCTGGGCGATCAACTCCAGGAAATGCACCCGTGTCGCGAGTAGCCGGCGGGCCAACTGCCGCGCAATCCGCAGCATGATTTCATATCCCAACTGCGGATCAGCCTGGCACTGCGCGAGCAACTTGTCGGCGGGCAATGCCACCACTTCGGTGTCTTCGGTTGCGACCGCCGAGGCCGTCATTTCGCCCTGGTCGAGGACCGCGGACCAGGCGACCATGTCCCCAGGTCCCAACGACAAGACCCGCACGTTGCCGTGTCCTGGCACATTCATGTCGAGCGCAACGCGACCGGACCAGATGAGATACAAGTTCTTGTTCTGTGTCCGTTCTTCGAACAGAATGCTGCCGGCCGGAAAAATGTGGGCATGCGAGATGCCCGCCAATTTACGCAGCGCCTCGTCCGGCAAGTCAGCCGAAAAGGAAACTGCCCGCAACAATTCTGTCAGTCGTTCGTTATCCACGGTTCTCTCGAAGCTGGGTGTTTCCGGAGGGGTTCCATCGAACAGCGGCGTTACCGACTCGCGTCATTTCGCAAGTGCGGCTGCGCGCGGCGTCTCGCGTTCCAGCAGGTTGCCGACCTGGTCCATTTCCTCGGAAATTCGCACGAGGATGTCATCCAGCGTGACAATGCCGGTCAAGTGGCCAAGCTCATTGACGATGGGCAGACGCCTGAATTCTCCGTTCCGCATCACGTCGAGCGCATGTTTGATGGTCGCCGTCGGCGATATCGTGGTGGGCGAAGGAGTCATGACCTCGCGCACGGAAGTTGTATAAGGATCCCGGCCGCCTGCGATAATGCGAATCGCCAGGTCGCGGTCCGTTAGAATTCCCACGGGCGAATTCGTGTTATCGACAACGACGAGCGTGCCCACCGTTCGTTGGTGCATTCGCTCGGCCGCTTGAAAAGCGCTTTCACTCGGTGCCGCGATGTCAACCGCTGTCTGACAGACGCATTCTAAAGACACGGCTGTTCTCCTGTAATTCAGGTCGAAGTCTATCGCAAATGGACTCATTGGTCGTGAATTGCAATCGCCATGCCATCGCTTGACGGTCGGCTATCGAATCGGTGAATCATCCTTCCGCGGCCCGCGATAATCCGCACTGAAATCACGTGCTTGGGATCATTGCTTGACGTAGCACACTGCGTGGTGCACAGGTGCACCCGATTGAAAACGTGTCTAAATGTCGCGCATGCGCGCCTTATCGCACAGCCGATTCGACGTTCAGCCGGCAAACGGCGCACTTTAGATCAAGCCGGCGACCGAATGGCCGGTCCAAAGCCGGACGGCGCGTTTCTTGCACCCTGTGGTTCCAACTGCAAGCAACACTCTAACCAAAGGAGTCGGTCATGAAGCCGATTTTGTGCATCGCTGTGGTTGCGGTCTTGGTGTCTTTCGCGGGAAAGTTGTCCTTTTCCGAGGAACCGCAAAACGAACAGAAGCCCAGCTTCTGGATGGAAAAGAAAATGGAGTACAGTAAAAGAATTCTGGCCGGCCTGGCGAATCAAGACTTCGACGAAATCGGCAAAACGGCCCGCTCGCTGAGCGCGCTGAATCAGATGGAAAAATGGGTCCGTAGCGGCGTGCCTGAGTATCGGGCTCAGCTACAGATCTTTCAGAACGCGAATCAACAACTCATCAAGACGGCCGACAACCAGAATCTTGACGGCGCCGCCCTGGCCTACGTGCAATTGACCATGAGCTGTGTCAATTGTCACAAGGTCATACGCAACTCGCGCCCCGCGGCGTCAAATCAGCCGAAATGATACCCGGCGCAGCTTCAATCATTGAGCTGGCGGCCGAGTTCAACCTGCTGCGCGTCGCCGTTCCCGTCAGCGGCTTAGAGCCTAGGGACAAAACCGTTTCGGAGAGGGGGACAGTCCCATTTCGCTCCGCGGACTGCGCAGAATTGGGACAGTCCCCGACGGTATTGTCCGCAGGCTCTTAGTGGCTTTTGTTCGTTTCGGAACGATTAAGGGGTCTCTACGCGCGGCACCACCAATACCGAGCAGCCCGCGTGGTTAAGCACCGCCTCGGATACGCTGCCGAAGATGGCGCTGCCCATCGATCGCTTTTTTCGAGTACCAACGACGATCAGATCGCTTTTTTCCCGAACGGCCGTCGCCAGAATCGAATCGGCCGACTCGCCCTCCGTCACCAAGGGTGTCGCATTTTGTAGCGGCGGCGACAAGCTGGCGACAAATTGTTTGATACGCTCGATGTTGGTGCGTATTTCATCGTCATGCTCTCGAACCCACACCTGCACCATTTCCTCGACGTCCGGACTGCGCGCCTGCTGCTGTAGCCAATCCGGTACGCGGCCGGCGAATAGCGAATACACCACCGTCAGGACCGTGAAGTCCGTGCCGTCGGGCCAGCTTAGGCGGGCGAGCAAATCGGCCGATGGCTTGGCATTTTCTGGCGACTCGCTTGCCAGCAGCACGTGGAGCCGCTCGGCGTCCTTCTTGGATCTTGGACGCGCGATCCACACCGGAATCTCCGACGCATGGACGACGGCCCGCGAGACACTGCCTAGCAGCAGTCGTTTGAAAGGTCCCAGTCCGCGAGCGCCCACCACGATCAAGTCGGCCGACCATTGTCGGGCTGCCACCAAAATGCCATGCCGCGGGTCCTGATGGCCCACAAGCGTGGATGCCTTTTCTTGCAAGGCCGCGGGTAACCGCCTTCTGGCTTCGGCAAAAATCGTGGCTGCCAACGATTCTTGGGCCGCGGTCACGACGTCCTTAGCCAGGTCGTCTGAACGCACTTGCACATGTGGCGGGCGGCAATACAGAGCCACTTCGTCTCGTTCGGGCCGAAGAAGCGGCCCGACTTGACGGATCGCTTCAAACGAACCTTCCGAACCATCAATCGCGATAAGAACTCGCATGCCCGATTCCTCGCACTAGAACGCTTTTGGATGATCGCGGGTTACTCGATAGTCTAACGGGAAACCGAGGGCTGAGGTGAAGCGCTGGCCAAATCGTGGATGCCGCTCCACCGCCAATTACAAATCTCGCTCAGGTCGATCCCCTCTCGGCAGATGTAGTCTTTGTGCTCGACGAGCTTCTCGCGGCAGAACTGCTTAACATGCGCGACTTTGCTGCCGAGCTGCGGCAAACGATCCAGGGCTGCCATGACCAAATGGAAACGGTCGAGCTCATTGAGAACCGTCATGTCGAACGGCGTCGTGATCGTCCCCTCTTCGCGATACCCATGCACGTGAAACCCGTCGTGGTTCGCTCGGCGGTATGTCAAGCGGTGGATCAACCACGGGTAACCATGATAAGCGAAGATGACCGGCTTGTCGCGCGTGAAGAGGTCGTCGAAATCGTCATCGCTCAATCCGTGACTGTGCTGGTTGGGCGATTGCAATTTCGTGATATCGACGACATTGATCATGCGAATCCTAAGTTCCGGCACGTGTTGCCGGAGAAGATCGATCGCTGCCAGCGTCTCCAGCGTGGGCACGTCGCCGGCGGCCGCCATTACCAAATCGGGCTCAGTCCCTTGGTCGTTGCTGGCCCACTCCCAAATGCCCAGGCCGGCCGTACAGTGTTTGACCGCCTGATCCATCGTCAGCCACTGCGGTGCAAGGTGCTTGCTGGCCACCACGACGTTGACGTAGTCGCGACTTCGCAGGCAATGGTCGATCGTTGAGAGCAACGTGTTGGCATCGGGAGGAAAGTAGACGCGCACCACCTCGGATTTCTTGTTGAGCACGTGGTCGACAAACCCGGGATCCTGGTGAGTAAACCCGTTGTGGTCTTGCCGCCAGACGTGCGAGGCCAGCAAGATGTTGAGCGAGGCGATGGATCGGCGCCAAGGAATGCGTCGCGTGACCTCGAGCCACTTGGCGTGCTGGTTGAACATCGAGTCGATAATATGGATAAAGGCTTCGTACGAATTGAACAGGCCGTGCCGGCCCGTAAGCAAGTAGCCTTCGAGCCATCCTTCGCACTGGTGCTCGCTGAGCATCTCCAGCACGCGTCCCTGAGGCGCCAAGTGATCGTCCTCGGGCACTATCTCGGCGGTCCACTGCTTGTCGGTCGCCTCAAAGACGGCCGAGAGGCGATTGGAAGCCGTTTCGTCGGGCCCAAACACTCGGAAGTTTCGCTCACTGTCGTTGAGCTTGATGACGTCGCGCAGGAAGGCGCCTAGCACTCGCGTGTCTTCGACATCTCGAGCGCCGGGAGCGGGCACGGCTACAGCATAGGACCGAAAATCCGGGAGCTGCAGGTCGCTGAGCAGCCCGCCGCCATTTGCATGAGGATTCGATCCCATCCGCCGATCGCCGCGCGGAGCCAGTTGCGCCAGCTCGGCCAGCAAGGCACCGCCGGCATCGAACAACTCCTCGGGCCGATAGCCGCGCATCCAAGCTTCGAGCATCGCCAGGTGTGCCGGATTCTTATCTGGCTCGGTCAAGGGAACCTGGTGGGCGTGATAGGTTCCCTCGACTTTCTGACCGTCGACCTGCTTGGGACCGGTCCAACCCTTCGGCGTTTTGAGAACAATCATCGGCCAGCGCGGTCTCTTGCGGAACCCTTGCTGCCGAGCGTCCGATTGAATGCTTTTGATTTCGGCCACGACCGTGTCGAGGACTGCCGCCATGAGTTGGTGCATTTCGAAGGGTTCGTCTCCCACGACGAAGTACGGACGATACCCATAACCGCGCATGAGCTGTTCGAGTTCCTCGCGATCGATCCGCGCCAGCAGCGTGGGATTGGCAATCTTGTAGCCGTTGAGATGCAAAATCGGCAGGACGACCCCATCGGACACGGGATTCAAGAACTTGTTGCTGTGCCATGCCGTCGCCAGTGGGCCCGTTTCGGCTTCGCCGTCGCCTACAACGCAGGCCACGAATAAGTCCGGGTTGTCGAAGGCTGCGCCAAATGCGTGGCTCAGGCTGTAGCCCAGTTCGCCGCCTTCATGAATCGAACCGGGGGTTTCGGGCGCCACGTGGCTGGGAATACCGCCGGGAAACGAGAACTGCTTAAACAATCGCTGCAGGCCGGCCTCGTCCCGCGACACGTGGGGGTACAACTCGCTATAGCTTCCCTCCAAGTAGGTGTTGGCGACCAAAGCGGGGCCGCCGTGGCCCGGTCCGGAAATGAAGATCGCGCTTAAGTCATGCAACTGAATGACGCGATTCAAGTGCACATAAATGAAGTTCTGTCCCGGCGTTGTGCCCCAATGCCCAAGCAACCTGTGCTTGATGTGTTGGGGCTTAAGCGGCTCCCTCAGCAGCGGATTGTCGCGCAGATAGATCTGGCCGACCGACAGATAATTCGCCGCTCTCCAATAGGCGTCCAATTGATGGAGAAGTTCGGGCGACAGGGGCGCCTCCAGAAGCTGTGTTTCGCTGCCAAGGTTTTGGTTCGGCATCAGAGCGCACCACGATCAAGTGTTCATGGCCGCCAGACCGTCGAGCGCCTGGTACGTTGCGCGCGCGATCATCAGCTCTTCGTTCGTCGGAATAACGCGGACACAGACTCTGCTGGAGTCGTCAGAGATGATGTTCGCGTTGGAGGAATTCCGTTGGGCATCGAGCCGCACGCCCAAAAACTCGAGGCCAGCGCAGATGCGCTGGCGAATTGCGGGCAGATGCTCGCCGATTCCGCCGGAAAACACGAGAACATCGAGGCCACCTAACGCCGCGGCAAAGGCGCCCAGCCACTTCTTCGTCGTGTAGCAAAACAGCGCGATCGCTTCGGCGGCACGCTGGTCCGTCGTCTCATTGGCCAGCAAATCGCGCAGATCGCCGCTTGTCTCCGAGACGCCGAGCAGTCCCGACTGGCGATTGACCATGTCCTGAAATCCTTCGGCGGACATCTGTTCGGTTCTGGAGAGAAACAGGCCCAGCCCGGGGTCGAG
>JBGQHN010000167.1:0-9406 GCA_041497975.1 Planctomycetia bacterium
AGTCGCACCAGCCGCGCATCAGGATCGAACTGCTTCCGCAAGTTCGTCGGCGGGGCGGAAAGCGGCGCCAGTTTCGAGCCGCTGGCCAAAGCCGTTAGAAATTTTTCCAGCGCGAGCGAGCTGCCCGGCGGACCGTCGCCTTCGCTGCTGGCCACAAGCTCAAACGCGTGCGGCAGCGGCAGGCCGGCCACCAGGGCGCGGGCTCGGTCCAGTTCGCCTTGCAGCGTGGCCACGCTGGGCGTGGACAAACGACCGGGCGCGGCCGACGCGCCCCGCCCGTCGCGCGGTTGTGGAGGGCCGGCGACTTGCGGCACGCGACAGGCTTCGACCACCAAGGCCCGCGGGGCGACGAGACTGGCCAGCTCGGCGTCGCCGAATTCATCCAAGAGCGCGAAAACATTTCGATAGATCGGCTCCTGCCACACCGATTGCCGCGAATCGAAATAGCCGCTGACCGCCACCGCGCGAATGCGAGTATCGAGCGCCGCGGCGTACATCGCGAGCAATCCGCCTTCGCCATAGCCCATCACGCCGATTGCGCGGCCCGAAACCGATGCCTCCTGGCTCAACCAATCGACCGCCGCCATCACTTTTTGCACTTCATACCCGATGATGTGCCGGCCCATCTCGTAGGCCGGACGATACAAGAACTCGCGATGCGGCTGGTTCGTGGCCCGCGGGCCGATCGCCGAGAGCGTGTCGGCGCGATCGATAAGCGTGGGAATGATCACGCGGCAGCCGCTTTCGGCCAGTCGGCGGGCGAATTGCGCCTCGGGCGGAATCCCGGGCGCCAGGCCGGCCAGTTGCTCGGGCGATTGATCGGCGTCGGGGATGGCGACGACTTCGGCCACGGGCGGAGCGGATTTGGGCACCAACAACAGGCCCTCGCCCTGCACCCCGCGCAGGACCGGCCAGCGAACGGCAAAGGCCTCGAAGTTTTCGCCGCGGCCCACCAGCGCAGGCTGCGATGTCGTGGCGATCAATTCGAGCGCCGTGACTTTGGCGCGCGGCTCATGCGCGCCGATGAACCGGGCCAGATGGGCCCGATTGGGAGCGACCGACTCGTTGTACTTCTCGGCTGACGATACATCGCGCTTCCAATGGCGCGCGCGCTTGCCAACCGATTCGGCAATTTCACGCAATAGAAAGCGGTCGATGCCGCCCACCATCTGTTCGGCCAGATCGCCTTGCATTTCCAGAGGCTGGGTGCCCGGCAACGGGTCGGCCGAAGCCAACGGAGAATAACACGCCAGGCCACAGATGATGGCCGAGAGCGATCGAGATCGGACACGAAACGCGTGGTCTAGGCGGGAGTGCATGGCCGATGGCTTTCGCACGGTGCGCGGGGCGGATGGTTAGGAGTCTAACATGCCTGCGGTCCACGTTCCACTTGGTTGCACCTGCATTTGCGGCTCTACTATAATGCGTCTTTGGCGCGGGCCCAATGGGCCGTATCAGGGTGGCGCCCAGCTCGACCTTCGCCGCGGGAGTTCAACGATTAAAGCACCACACGACTTCACGCGACGAACTTTTCTGCGGACAACTTTGGCCGGAGCGCTGGGAGGCGCGGTGGCGTCAGCAGCCGGATTTGCGCGCCTCAAGACGCACAGCCTGAAGAAGGCGGTCAAGTACGGCATGATCAAGGTGCCGGGCGCGTCGATCGAAGATAAGTTCAAGCTGATCAAGTCGCTGGGCTTCGAAGGCGTCGAATTTGACAGCCCCAATACGCTGGATCGAGACGAGGCCGCGCGGGCCCGCGACAAGACCGGCATCAAGATTCACGGCGTGATCGACTCGGTGCATTGGCAGATTCGCCTTTCGGATCCCGATCCCGCGGTGCGAGCCAAGGGCGTCGAAGCGCTGCGGACGGCGATCGGCGACGCGAAGTTTTACGGCGCCGATACCGTGTTGCTGGTGCCGGGCAAGGTAAGCAACCCGCAAACGGAGAACTACGATCAATGCTATGCCCGTTCGCAAGCGGAAATCCGCAAGGTCATTCCCCAGGCGAGCGAGGCCGGCGTGAAGATTGCCATTGAAGTGGTGTGGAATGATTTCATCACCACGCCCGAACAACTCATCGCCTATGTTGACGACTTCCAGACGCCCACCGTCGGGGTCTATTTCGACTGCAGCAACATGCTCAAGTACGGCGTGCCGCCGGCCACCTGGATTCGCAAGCTGGGCAAACGGATGCTCAAGTTCGACTTCAAAGGCTACAGCCACAAGAACAAGTGGGTGCCGATCGGCGAGGGCGACGAAGACTGGCCCGAAGTGCTCAAGGCGCTCGACGACGTCGAATACCATGGCTGGGCTACGTCGGAGGTTTCCGGTGGCGGCGAAAAGGAGTTGCGCGACATTGCCCAGCGGATGAACCGCGTGCTCGACTTATCTTAGGACTCCGCCAGTCGATTATATTCTGCCGGCGGAATGGTCCGGCGATTTCCCGTATCCCTCAGTCGCGATTGCAAACCGACGTAGCCCATCCATGAGCAGAGCCATCGTAACCATCGCCTGTGGCGGCTTTCACGAGCGGATGTCGGAAATCACGCATCCGATCTTCAGGGCGTACGCGGACAAGGTGGGCGCGGACTTCATCGTCTGGAACGACTCAGAAGGCCACGTCATACCCCACTACAAGAAAATCGAGTTGGGGGGGCTGCTGGAGAAGTACGATCGGGTCTTGTATCTCGACACCGACATTCTCATCCGCGATGACGCGCCCGACATCTTCGCGATCGTGCCCGAAGATCAACTGGGAATGCTCGACGAAGGCCAATACTACAGCGACCGCGCGGTCTGCATGATTCAATTCATGCAGGCCATCCGGTGCGATCCGCTTCTTTGGGACGGGAAGTACTATAACGCCGGCGTGATGGTGCTCTCGCGATCGCACAAAAAAATCTTCGTTCAGCCTTTCGTCGAAGTGGACAATTTCAGGGAGCAGACGTATCTGAACGTCATGATTTCGGGAACGAAAACGAAAGTGTTCCCCTTGCCATACCGTTTCAATCGCGTCTATTGCATGGACCCCGTCTACGGCGAGGAACGCTTCGATTCGTACTTCCTGCACTACGCGGGCATCAATGCGCTCGTGAATGAGGACGTGCAGTTGGAGCTGATGCGCAACGATCTTGGCGTGTGGCGCATGAGCAGGCCGGCTTACAACTTCCGCAAAAACATCGCCTTCCTGGTGCATGGCGACCTGGCGCAGCAAATTGCGGCCGAGCCGGCGATTCGATACGCGCGCGAGGTCGTCTTTGCGCCGGATCGGATCGTCATTGTTTGCGATCGCCCACAATTGTTCAGCGATGTGAGCGTTGCCTACCTGAATATGGAGCAGGTGCCCGAGGCCCCGAAGTTCCGCCGTCTGCAGACTCCCGTCGAAGGCGGCGGCGCGTCGGCAAAATCCTTCTCGCCAAACCGCGTGCATCCGGTCAATATTGCCGCGCTCGATTTGTTGGGGATCGAGCTCCCGCTGGCATCCAGGACACCCAAGCTGCGACTGGACGCGGATGCTCTGGCGTCGGTAGCCGAGAAAGTACAGCCGAGCACTCCCGGCCAGCTCGTGCTTTTGCATCCCGGGCGGAGCGGCACCGCCGATACATTTCCTGCCGACGTCTGGAAGACTTACGCCGACATTCTGGTTGACCGCGGGCATCGGGTGGCGGTCCTTGGAGACCGGGGTGCCGCGGATTGTCCGGTCATTGAGTTCGACACGTCGCGTTGCTTGGATTTGATCGACCGGCTGTCGCTCTGGGAAATCATCGCCTTAATCTCTCAGGCCAAAGTGCTGATCGCCAATGATTCGGCCGCGATTGACATCGGCGGCGCATTCGAACAGTGGATTGGCTTGATTGCGCCGTCCAGGCACCCCGAACGCGTTTTGCACTGGCGGCGGGGATCTCAATCCTGGCGAGCGGCAAACCTCGAACGTGCCGCCCGCTACAGCGACCATCGAGCGGGCAGCATGCAAGTCGAGTCCGCACAACAGGCCGAGGCACGACTGAGAGAATGCCTGCCGACGGCCGAGACCGTCCTGCAATTCGTCGAGCGCGCGATCGCGGACACCTCGGCTTGACCGCGCTTTCTCCAATTGGACGGCGCGCAATACACGCTCACGCGCCCGAGGCCAGCCGCGCCGCCGGGTCTTGCCGGTAGTAGCCCCGCAGCAGATCGTAGAGATGCGGGTGTTGGGCGCGCAGTTCGATCGGGCAATCAAAAAAGCACTCCGTGGCCACTGCGAAGAATTCCGCTTCGCTGTTGGCGCCATACGTGTCGAGCAACGTCGCTCGACCTTGCTCGGCGTCTGTGATGAGCCGTTCGTATTCAGCGGTCATCACGTCGTGCCAACGCTTGCGCTCGTTGCGGTCCGACAACGGCGGCGTGCCGTTGGTGCTGCGATCGAGCATATCGATCTGGTGGGCAAACTCGTGCCACACCAGGTTGCGGCCCGCGCCCGGACGGCGCGAATCGCGACGGACTTCTGCCCACGAGAGAATCACCGGCCCGCGATACCACGCTTCTCCCAGCCGATCCGACTCGCCGGTGATCGACCAGCCTTCATACCACCGCTCCTCGGGCACGGCATAACCGGAAGGATAGATCAACACCGAAAGCACGTTGCGAAAGGTATCGCCTTCGAGCCCTAGCGCCATCAGGCTGGCTTGGGCCGCGATGGTCACCTTCATTTCGTCGGTGACCACCAGACCTCCGCACCCCTCCCAATTCTTTTCGGCCACGAAAAACCGCAAATCATCGCGGAGCCTGGCTTGCTCCTGGGCATCCAGGCAACGATAGTGCGGAACGTTCTTTTCCAAGTATGCCAGCCACCTGGTGGGGAACGGGGTCGCCAGGATTTTTTTACGACGCCTTTGCCGCAGCCACGACAGGAACATAAGCCGCCAGGTCCGCACAAGAAGGGAGATGAGTTGCCGCTGGTTACGATAGCGCAGCCTTGCAGTTCAATTCTTGCCGACCTGCCCGCAAAAGCAATCGGCTTGGCGCCGCGCTACAACGTCCAGCCGGCTCGGTATTCGCGCCTGATAAACGGATCGGCCTCGGGACAATCGGTGGCTTTGAGCGATTCGGCATCCCAGGTCAGCTTTTTTCCGCCGGCACGATACGAGACGTTTCCCAGCAGCACGGCCTCGGCCAGGGCGCCGGAGTAATCGAAGTTGCAGGTTGTTGGCCCGCGCGTCTTGCAGGCCTGGGCCCATTCGGCCCAATGACCGATCGAATTGGGAATAGTTTGCGGAGGCGGCGTGGGCTCGGTGCCATCCAGCATGAAGAATTTCCGCGTGCCATAATCGGCAAGCAGGCGGCCGCTTGCTCCGGCCCCCTCGAAGAGGACAGCCGACGCCTTGCCATACTCTTCGGCGCCCTCCGGCTTCCACGCCCCGTGATACCAGGTCAAATGCACCGGCGGCTGGTCGCCCCGGGCGGCAAAGTGGTAATCGACCCGCATGTTATCGGGGACTTCGTTGTCGCCTTGCGAAGTTTTTTCGCCCTTGGCTTCGACCGAGATGGGATATCGCAGGTCGAGGGCCCAAAACGGCAGATCCATGTAGTGACACCCAAAGTCGGCCAGCGTTCCGCCGCCGAAATCCCACCAATAGCGCCAATTGAAGTGGAAGTGCGAGGGATGGAAGGGCCGCATCGGCGCCGGCCCAATCCACAGATCGTAATCGACAGTCGAGGGCGGCGTGCCTTGTTTGACGCGAATGCCCGGGCGGTTCGTGTTCGCCATCCACACGTGCACCCGCGACACCGGGCCGATCTGCCGGGCTTTGATGATCTCGACCACGCGGCGGTAGTTTTCGCCGGCGTGGATTTGCGTACCCATCTGCGTCACAGCCTTGCGCGCGGCGGCCTCATTGCGCATTTGGCGCACTTCATAGACTGAATGTGCCAGAGGTTTCTCGCAATACACGTCCAGTCCGCGCTTGAGCGCCCCCATCACCCCGATGGCGTGCGTATGGTCGGGCGTGGAAACGACCACGGCATCGATGTCCTTTTCCCGGTCGAGCATTTGGCGAAAATCGACATAAGTTTTCGCCTTTGGAAAACGCTCTGACATTTTGCCCAGGTGCAGCGAATCGACGTCGCACAGGGCCACGATGTTTTCGCTCTGCAGATTGTTGATGTTGTCGGCGCCCTTGTTCGCCACGCCGATGCAAGCGAGGTTTAACTTTTCGTTCGGGCCGTGGGCGGCCAATGCGCTGGGCGTTGGGGCCAGCGCGCCGGCGGTCAACGTCGCCGTGCCGGCCAAAACCGCTTGCCGCAAGAATTCGCGTCGCTCCAAGTGTTCGGACATGATGCGTCAATCTCCGCCAGTGTGCCGCGAGTGATTTGCCTGGGAGCACGTCAATTGTGAATGGCCCCGCTGCGCGCGTCAACCGAAAAGCCGCGGTGCGCGGCGCGCGTCTCGGGGTCGCGCTTGTTTCTGGCCGCCCGCGTTGCGTCAGGGCAGGGGAGGGCCGTTGAATGGCGGCCGCGCGGCGGGTGGCGGAGTCGCCGGAACCGTTCCAACGCCCGGGGCACTGTAGGTTATTCCCGCGCCGTTGACGCCGGGCATGAAAGCGCCGTTGGATGGTTCGCGATAGCCGTTGACTGGCGGTGCGTTGGACGCGGATGCAGTATACGGCGGCCCTTGCAGCCGGCTGGGTGGCGGCGCATCGCAGTACGCCAGATGTTCCAGCAAAATTCGGTGAACTTCCAGCACGCTTAGCGGATGCCGGTGAATTTCCGAGTGGTCGGCATTCACCACGATCTCTGAGCTGCCGTTGTCAAGGTGGGCGCTGGTCGCCGACACGACGCCATCGCTGCCGCCTACCACCCGGCCGATCAGGCCCTTGTCGGGAATGCGCCCCACGATGTTGTGGTAGCGAACCCACGGCGCGCGCTGGGCGGTGAGCATCACGGGCAGAATCGGCGAATCGGGCGACAACGAATCGATGCTGGTTTCGACGTCGATCAGGGCCGGCTCGCGGAACAAGTCGGGGTTGTCCTTATGCAACTGCTGGCGATGCTTGGTGAGCATCTGCGGCAGCTTGATCAGCTTGCTTCCCAGCCAGCGAGTGGTCGAGTTGGCCATCTTGCTGCCACGGAAGGGCGTGCCGATGGTGATCACGCGATGAATCGAAGGATTGGGGCGGGAGAAGAACGTATTGGCAAGATTCTGTTTTGTTTCCTCCGACGCCTTGACCAGGTGAAACGGCTGTTCGCTGACGACATTCCAGAAATCGTTTCTGCTGTCGAGCGTTTGCAGCTCAGCCACCAGGCCGCCCATGCTGTGACCGACCAGCACCATTCTGTCCAACGCGAGTTGCCGGTGCTGGGGATCGATGATCTGCCGGGCCTCGGCCAGATCCTGGCGCAGTTGCACGGCACTGTCCCAGAATGGACGGCCGGTGGGATACAGGTAGAACCAGAACTGGTAGCGAGAGCGTATCTCGGGCGCGCCGCGCAGATCGTTGAACATTTCCATCCACGTGATGGGACTGGACCACAGCCCGTGGATCATCAAAACCGGGATCTTGCCGGGTTGGTAAGGCTCGAGCATGTACAGCCCCTGCAACTTCTCGGTCTGCGCCGGATTCAGCAGGCCGGCGGTCGACGAGTCGAGATTGCGCAACTGTTTCTGATTAAGCGCGTAGGCCAGGGGCGTAGTCAGGTCGCTCTCCAACGGAACCGTTCGGCCCTCGACGTAAATCTCGGACGTGTTCAGGGGGTCGTACAGTTCAACGTGCACGACGTGATGCGCATCGCCCGGGGCAGGCTCGGGCAGCACGCGCATGAAGGCCGTGACCGGAAAGCTCAGGCCGGGTGGATAGAACTTCTCTTCGGTGTTGGTGGTGCCGTGGTGCTTGCGAACGGCGATCAGCGGCACTCCCAGCCCGTAATTGTGATACTGGTTTTGCAGGCCCTTGATCTCGTAATCGGAGACGAATCGAAATTCCTCGAAGTCCTCGGGCCGCCAGTTGCCGCCGCGCAGCACGATGGTGGCTTCGACCGTCTGGTTGGCCGTGCGGATCGTTTGGGTCGAGCCGGGGACCAGGCCACCTTGTTTTTTCACGATCCGCAGCGTGCTCTCCAGCGCGCTGTTGTAGAGGTTGCAGGCGCCGCGAAATTCGGGATCGTAGGGATTTCGATAACGGCCGAAGTGAGCGTCGAACAAGTAGTGATACGCGTTGACCACGGCCAGCCCGTGCAATTCCATGGCACGACGGCGGCTGATTGGCTCGGCACGTTTGCCGGCCAGGTAGGCCAGCTCCGAAATCGAGTACAACTTGTCGGTCGACGGCTCTTGCTTATTGAGCTCGTGCAGCTTGCTGAGCAATTCGGTGCCGTGTTTCACCTCTCCCTCCAGGTTGTATCGGCGCAACAGCAGCATCGTTCGATCGGTTGGTTGCGGTCCGGTGGGCGAGAGCAGCTTGAGCGGACCGGCCAAGGGATTGGCGGGTACTTCGCGCACCCGGACCCACGCCGTCTGCGCGCACCCCCAGCCGGAGGCCGAAACGAAGAGCAGCATGACTGCCGCGATTCGTTTAGCGCGCACTCCATGAGAGCAGCCGAGTGGTCGAGCCTTTCTCAGCATGCACGTTCTCACACTCTGGTTACAAAACCACCCTGGAATCAAAGACTTGAGCGTCGAATGGCAGCGGGATTTAGCACTGCCCTGCCGTGGGGCGAACAATAGGAATTTCAACCCCTAGGGACAATCCCGCTTTGCCTTTTGGGCGATTCTCTAAATGGTGTAAACTGCCGGTGCGAACGTTTTCTCGCTCTTGGACATCTATTAAGGACCATAGCGCGAACATTCGCGAGCTAGCACGGCGTGCTGGCGGCGTGTCCGACAAACTTTCGCACCGCGAGGGCCGTATGATCCAGGCAATAGCCACGACGCCGGCGGACCACGAAGTCCGATTGTCCAACGAGACGCTGTTGCTGCGCCCGTTCTGCTCGCAGGACTCGGAGCCGATTCACCAGGCCGTCCGCGAGTCGATCAATGAACTTGGGCAATGGCTCTCGTGGTGCCATCCGGACTATTCCATTCAGGACACGCTCCAGTTTCTGCGCGGCCGGGCTGAGGCCTTTCAAAGAGACAGCGAGTACGGATTCGCGATTGTCGAACGCGCCAGCGGTCGATTTATAGGCGCGACGGGCATCAACCAGTTCGAGAAGGCGGCCTTACGGGCCAATTTGGGCTATTGGCTGCGCACCAGCGCCACGCGGCGTGGCTATGCAAGTCAGGCCACGAAACTGGTCGCACGCTGGGCCTTTGAATCGCTGGGCCTGGAACGGATCGAAATCGTGGCCGCTGTTGGCAACCAGGCCAGCCAGCGCGTGGCCATCCGCGTCGGCGCCACGCGAGAAGGGATCGCCCGCAAGCGATTGCGCGTGCACT
>JBGQHN010000168.1:0-9324 GCA_041497975.1 Planctomycetia bacterium
AGCCGGTCGCGCCATCGGCACTGGTGGAATGCGATAGCTGGCATAGCCACCCTTGGCCGCCTCGAACAACACGGTCGTCTCGAGAAGCGGATCGGCCGCGCAGGTCCAATTGCGCCCGCTTCCAATCACGATCGCAACGGCCGCCAGCAGAAGCAATCCAAGTCGTGACATCACCGAGAACCTCGCCTGTATTGAGATTTCTCGCGCGGCAAACCGTCGTCCATCTCGCAATTCAATCGCCAAACGGACATCATAAACACTACCTGATGACGAATGCCATGTTGCACTGACAGAATCGGTAGGCCGGGAGCTGAACATCCGATGAACGCGCGTATCAAAGTGGCGATCGTGTTGCTGGCGACGCTCATTGCCGGTCGAGCGACAGGCGACGAAGCGAAGTTGTCAGCGTCGGCCGATCCGCGCGACGTTCAAAACGGCTTCGTGATTTCGGATGACGGCTATTGTGACCAGCCCTATGTCGTGGTGACCAAAGACGGCAATTGGCTGTGCGTGCTCACCACCGGCGCCGGCCGCGAGGGCCAAATCGGCCAACACGTCGTTTCGACGATCAGCCGCAACAAGGGCCGCACCTGGTCCAAGCCACTCGACATCGAGCCGGCCGACGGACCGGAAGCGTCGTGGGCCACGCCGCTGTTAGTCCCCAGCGGACGAGTCTATGTGTTCTATGACTATAACGGCGACAAGATTCGCACGCTGGGCGGCAAGCCAGCCCGCGCCGACATGCTGGGCTGGTATTGTTATCGCTACTCCGACGATCACGGAGCAGGCTGGTCGGCCGAGCGCTTTCGGCTGCCGGTGCGGGTCACCGCGTGCGATCGCGGCAACGACTGGGGTGGCAGCGTGCAAATCTTCTGGGGCATCAGCAAGCCGATTTCGGCAAACGGCTCCGCCTTGCTCGCATTTACCAAGCTGGGCAAGCACCTGCTCGAGGACGGCGAAGGTTGGTTCTTTCGTTCCGATAATATTTTGACCGAAACCAACGTCAACAACCTTCATTGGGAGTTGCTGCCCGACGGGGAACACGGACTTCGTCATCCGCAATTCGGTTCGGTGCAAGAGGAGCATAACGTCGTCAGCTTGTCGAACGGTGACTTGTACTGCATTTACCGGACGACCACCGGTTATCCGTGCCACGCTTACAGCCGCGACGGCGGACGCACCTGGACCGAGCCCGTTCATGCCACCTACACGCCGACGGGCGCGAAGATCAAGCACCCGCGCGCCTGCCCGAAAATCTGGCGCACCGCGGGCGGGCGGTATCTATTGTGGTTTCACAATCACGCGGGCAAGACGTTCGAGGGCCGCAATCCGGCCTGGATCTGCGGCGGCGTGGAAAAAGCTGGAATGATCCATTGGTCACAGCCGGAGATTGTGCTGTACGACGAGGACCCGGCGGTGCGCATGAGTTATCCCGATTTGATCGAACAAGACGGCCGCACCTGGATCACTGAAACGCAAAAAACCGTGGCCAGCGTCCACGAAGTCGACCCCGCGCTGTTCGAAGGCCTGTGGCGCGAGGTCGCGGCGACCGACAAGCCGGCGCCGCCCGCGCGGGCTGACCTGGCCGCGGAATTCTCGGTGGAGCAAATTCGTGGCGGCGAGGCGCCGTTGTCGCGCTTGCCCCTGCTCGCGCGCGGTCAAGGATTCTCCGTGGAAATGCGGCTCCGCCCGCGCGACCTGTCAGCCGGTAGGGTTTTGGCCGACGCGACCGACTCGTCGGGTCGCGGTTGGCGCGTGGTGACGGGCGACGACGGACGGCTGCGGATCGAGTTGGGAGATGGAAAACTTTCCGCCAGTTGGTCAAGCGACCGCGCGCAACTCAAGCCGGATCAGGCAGCGCATGTCGTCATCACCGTCGATGGTGGGGCGAAGACTATTACTTTTGTCGTCGACGGCGCACTGAACGACGGGGGAGACGAGCGGCCGAGCGGATGGGGGCGCATCGATCGGCAGCTTGCCGACGTGAACGCGGCAGGTCGGATCAAGTTCGGCCCTTCAGCGGATGAAGCATTGACGAGCTTGCGGATTTATGGACGTCCCTTGCGAAATTACGAAGCGGCCGCCGCCTTTCGCTCGTCGAACCGGCTCGCGCCGTGAATCTGCCCCCGATGTCGACCGTCGACGGCGCATGGAAAGCAAACATAAGCCGCGGTGCATGGTTGCCCCGAACATTGCGAAGGCAATTGCAATGCTGGATAATCGGAAAACATCAAGTCCTTCCACGAAGGGAAAGCGCGATGCGACAGACCATCATCGGCACTTTGATCGTCCTTATGGTGTTTGCGGCCACCAGAGCAATTACGGCGCAAGCGCCCGCCAGTCCGCGCGGGACGGCGGCGAAAGCCGACGCGAAAGGGGGTGCTCCCAACCGCGTGCGCGAAGCGGAAGAGAAGGCAGTTCGCCAGGCGGCCGATGCTTTCGTGAAGGCTTATAACGCCCATGATGCCAAGGCGCTGGCTGCCTTGTTCGCCCCCGATGGCGAGATTGTCGACGAGGCCGGCGATTCACGCCAAGGCCGCAGCCAGATCGAAGCGGTCTTCGGCGCGATCTTCGACGAGTATCCGGAAGCGACCATGTCGCTGGAAATTGGCGCGGTGCGGCTACTGACCCCGGCGTTGGCCGAGGAGGACGGCGTGGCTGCCGTCGTTCACGAGCCGGGCGCGGCGCCGGAGCGGAATCGTTATACGGCGCTGTACGTCAAACAAGACGGCAAATGGATGATGGCCAGCGCGCGCGACTTGCCCGAAGAACCGGCCACGCCGACCGCGAAACTAAAGCAGCTCGAGTGGCTGATCGGCGACTGGGTCGACGAAAGCTCCGAGTCGCTGATCGCGACTTCCTACCGCTGGACCGACAATCAATGCTTTATCCTCGGCGAATTCAAGATCCAAGTGACAGGCCGCGAGGTGATGACCGGGTCGCAGCGCATCGGTTGGGATCCCTTGGCCAAAGTGATCCGCTCGTGGGTGTTTGATTCCGAAGGCGGATTTGCCGAGGGGGTCTATGCTCAAGACGGCGATCGCTGGATCGTGAAAATGACGGGCGTGACGCGCGACGGCGAGCCGGCCTCGGCCACCAACGTTCTGACTTCGCTCGGCAAGGATCGCATGTCCTGGCAATCGCGCGACCGGATGGTCGGCGGTCAAGCGACGCCGGATACCGAGGCGGTGATCGCGGTACGCTCTCCGCCCAAGCCCGAATAGTTCCTGCGTGACGCCAATCCAATGTCCTCTCGATCTGGGAGCCCACGAATCATGAATCGACGCATCGTAATTGGGACGGCAATTCTTGCCATTGCGGCGGTATGCCACGATGCCCAAGGCCGTGGCGGCGGCGGCGGTCGAGGCGGCGGTGGCTTTCACGGGGGCGGGGGTGGAGGTTTTCACGGCGGCGGCGGCGGTGGCTTTCGTGGGGAAGGCGCCAGACCCTCGGTCAATCGGACGCCGTCATTCAGTTCGCCGCGTCCGACGGCGCGGCCGGGCGGCTCCGGATTGTCCGGCGGCAATCGTCCGCAGATGGCCAGTCGCCCCAACGTCGGCAATCGACCAGGCGGCGATCGGCCGAATATCGCAAACCGACCAGGCGGCGGCGAGCGGCCGGCAATCGGCGATCGGCCAAATATCGGAAACCGGCCCGGCGGCGGCGAGCGGCCAAACATCGGCGATCGGCCGAATATCGCCAATCGGCCGGGGAATCGACCCGGCGACAACCGTCCCGGTGCGGGCAATCGAGGAGATTTTGCGAATCGCCCGAATCGTGACAACAATTTCAACGTCAATCGCTTCGACGATAACCGTATCAATCACGGCGATTGGCACCACGGAGATTGGCACGATCACTGGCACGGCGGTTGGGTCAACCATCCCTGGGCATGGTGGGGAGCCGGAGTAGCCACGGGCGTTGTGGCCTCGGCCATCCCTTGGTCCTGGGGCTACTGGGGTTATTCGAATCCTTACGCCACGGCGCCGGTGGTGATCGACAATTCGACGGTCGACTATTCGCAACCGATTTTGGCGGCCGATTCGAGCGCGTCGCAGCCGATCGACCCAAATGCCCCGCCGCCAGACCAGCCCACGCCGGCCGACCTGGCGAGCGAGGAGTTTGATCGCGCGCGGGAAGCATTTGCCAGCCAAGACTATGCGCAGGCGCTTGCCCTGGTGAACAAGGCCATCGCCAAGGTGCCCAACGACACGACGCTGCACGAGTTTCGCGGGCTGGTGTTATTTGCCACGAAGCAATACAAGGAGGCCGCCGGCGCCATTTACGCCGTGCTTTCGGCCGGGCCGGGATGGGACTGGACGACGCTGTCGGGCCTGTACCCCAACGTCGACGTCTACACGAAACAGCTTCGCGCGCTCGAGGCCTATCGCAAGGAGCACCCCGACGCGGCCGATGCGCATTTCTTGCTGGCGTACCACTATTTGACGTGCGGCCGGACCGAGGCGGCGGCGGAGGAATTGAAGGCGGTCGTGCGTCTCAATCCTAACGACCAACTGTCAACGCAATTGTTGGCCGGAATCACCCCTGCGACAGAAAGTTCGCAGCCCGCCAAACCCGAGGCCCCGCCGGTTCCGGCGAAGCCAGTCACCGCGGCGAATCTGGCGGGCAAGTGGAAGAGTGCCCGGCCGGACGGATCGTCGATTGCATTGGATTTGACGAAGGACTCGAAGTACACCTGGAATTACACGCAGAACATGAAATCGCACGATTTCGGCGGCAGTTACACCGTGGCGGACAACCTGTTGATACTCAACCAGGACAATAGTCCGGCAATGGTGGGGCAGGTGACGCGGTTGGACGGCCGGTCGTTCAACTTTCGGCTGCCCGGAAGCTCCTCGGGCGACCCCGGCCTGACGTTTAGCAAATGATTGCGCGCGAGCGGCAAGGGTGGCGCCGACCCGATTGCGTCGCGGGGCGCTTGTCTTCGCTGCCGAAGTGATCAAAACGAATTGACAAGCAACCGCCGCCGAACTATCAAATCAAAGCCTTGGCCTATCAATTGAAGGAGTTGAGAATCGATGACGCGCAAAGCGACGCTCGGGTGGACAGTGGTATGGATGTTGGCCGGCGTGCTTGGTGCGCAAGAGCCCGTGCCGCGGTTTTTGGCCGCGCGCTCGGCGGCTGACGACGGCCGGATTCCACCTGATCGCTGGTCGGCAACCGAAAACGTGCTGTGGAAGACGGACGTGCCGGGCCTGGGCTGGTCGTCGCCCATTGTTTGGGGCGACCGAGTTTTTCTGACCACGTGTATCAATACCGGCATGACTCGCGAGCCGCGCAAAGGGCTGTATCTCGAAGACGTCGACGCCAACAAGTATCCCAAGACAACCGACAAGCACGAATGGAAGGTGTCGTGCATCGACTTGAATTCGGGCAAGACGCTGTGGCAGCGCACGGCGAACGAGGGCGTTCCCGCCCGACCGCACCATATCAAGAACACCTTGGCCTCGGAAACGCCCACGACCGACGGCGAGCGCGTGTATGCCTATTTCGGCAACGTGGGACTGTTTTGCTATGACATGGACGGCAACTTGTTGTGGAAGCACATGGTGTCGCCCGCCGATTCGCAGTATGGCTGGGGCACGTCCATTTCGCCGATCGTGCATCAGGACCGCGTGTACATCGTCAACGACAACGAGCAGAAGTCCTACCTCTTGGCTCTGGATAAGAAGACGGGCGACGTGGTCTGGCGAGTCGAGCGCGAGGAAAAGACCAACTACGCCACGCCGTTTGTATGGAAGAACGAGCTGCGCACCGAGCTGGTGACGTCCGGCATCGGCTGGGCCCGATCGTACGATCTCGAGGGCAGGCTGTTATGGCAATTGAAGGGCAAGTCCATCCTGGCGGTTCCCACGCCGTTTGCCGAGCTGGGCAATCTCTATCTGGCCGCCGGACACGTGGCCTGGGGCGGCAATCCCGTGTATGCCATTCGTCCGGGCGCGAGCGGCGACATTTCGCCGGGCGAAAACGAAACGACCAACGACTACATCGTTTGGTCGAACCAAAAGATCGGTCCCTATCACCCCACGCCACTGGTGTTGGACGACACGTTGTACATTCTTTATGACCGCGGTTTCATGGCCGCCTATGACGCCCGAACCGGCCGCGAGATCTATGGTCGCAAGCGTATTCCAAACGGCAGGGCCTTTACCAGCTCTCCCTGGACCTACGGCGGCAAACTGTTCTGTCTCAACGAAGACGCCGTCACGTTCGTCATCAAACCCGGAGCCGACTTCGAAATCCTGCACACCAATTCGCTGGCCGACGACGATATGGGCATGGCCACGCCGGTGATCGTCGGCGATAAATTGTTGATTCGCACGGCGCCGCGCATCTATTGCATTGGCACAAGCGCCGTGGCCGCGTCGCGCTAATTGCAAATGGCTCGATGCGCACTTGCCACTGTGCTGAACCGCGGCGGCGGCTGATGGCCGCTGTTTTACGCGACAAATCGTCGGGATCCGTGCCGTCCGCCTCCGTTAGCTATATAGTTAGAGTGTCGCGTCGATGCGATCCCTGGTTTCGTGGGCCGGCGACGCGTCCCATGAGCAGTTCGCGCACTGGCGACAAGAAGGAGAGTTGAGTGCCGACCATCGAGGAAATGCTTGCCCGGGGAAAAGCCTGCCATTCCGCCGGCCAACTGGCGGATGCTGGAAGATATTATCAGGAAGTCATTCGAGCTGATCCGGCCAACGTGGAAGCGAATTATCTTCTCGGCGCGGCGTGTCACGCCCTGGGAAAAGCCGAGGAGGCAATTGCCAAACTGTCGCAGGCGGCGCGGTTGCGGCCGGATCATGCGCCTGCCATTCATCATCTGGGCGTCGTGCTGGCGCAGTCCGGAAGAGCCGGCGAAGCGGAAGCTTGTTATCGCAGGACACTGGAGTTGGAGCCCAACGATGCGCGGGCCCACAACAACCTGGGCGCTTTGTTGACGAGCCAGGACAAGCTGGTTGAAGCCGCGGCCTGCTATCAACGAGCCTTGCAGCTAGAGCCTAACTATAGCGAGTCCCACAATAACCTGGGGATCGTGCTCGAGCGGCAAGGAAATCTGGGCGAAGCCGAGGCCCACTATTGGCGAGCCTTGGAGCTGAACCCCGAATGTGCCGACGCGTTCAACAATCTGGGTCGGTTGTTCGTCAGCCAAGAACGCCTGGACGACGGGGTGAAACTTTACCGGCGAGCCTTGGAGCTGCGGCCCGATTTTGTAGACGCACACAATAACCTTGGCATTGCCTTCACCAGGCAAGGAAACCTCGCTCAAGCCATCGCCTGCTGTCGGCGCGTGCTGGAACTCGAACCAGGTCATGCCGAGGCCCACAACAACCTCGGCGTCGCTCTGGCGAAGGAATATAAACTGGATGAAGCGACGGCGTTCTACAAGCGAGCGTTGGAGTTGAGGCCTGGCTATGCCGAAGCCCACCATAACCTAGGTCTGGTGTTGGTGAGTCAAGGCAAGCCGAAGGACGCGCAATCCCGCTTTAAGCGAGCGGTAGATTTGAAGCCCGATTTCGCCGATGCGCGCTTTAATTACGCGACGACCTTGTTGCTCGAAGGGCGCTTTTGCGAGGCGTGGCCGGAATATGAGTGGCGTTGGACGGCCATGGTGCTCGATCAAACGTTACACCGGACGCGGTGGAAGGGCGAGGAGTTGCCAGAGGGCACGGTGTTGTTGCACAGCGAGCAAGGACTCGGCGACACGCTGCAGTTCGTCCGCTACGCGCAGCTTGTCAAGAGTCGCGTCGGGCGCGTGGCCGTGGAGTGCCTGCCCCAACTGGCGGACCTGCTGGCTACGTGTCCCGCGGTCGACACGGTCGTTACCCGGGGAGATCCCCTACCCGAGTTCGACGCTTACGTGCCGCTGTTGAGCTTGCCGGGTATCTTCCAGACGACGCTGGACACGGTTCCGGCGAACGTGCCGTATCTCAAGGCCTCGGAAGAAAGAATTGCGCACTGGAAAGAGGAATTCAAGCGGGAAAAGGGCTTCAGAATCGGCATTGCCTGGCAAGGCAGCCGCGGCAACAAGGCCGATCGCGCTCGTTCCTTTGCGCTCGAGCTGTTTGCCGGGATCGCCGGCCTGGATAACGTGCGCTTATACAGTTTGCAAAAGGGAGACGGCCAGGATCAGTTGGAAAAAATCGCGTGGCCGATTATCGATCTTGGGGATCGCCTGGGCGATTTTTATGAGACAGCCGCGATCGTTAGCAGCCTCGACCTGGTGATCACTTGCGATTCGGCACCCGCGCATCTGGCGGGCGCTTTGGGCGCCAAGGTATGGGTGGCGTTGGCCTCGGTGCCTGACTGGCGATGGATGCTCGAACGGGAAGATAGTCCTTGGTACCCGACGATGCGCCTCTTCCGGCAAACCCGGCTGGGCGATTGGGACGGCGTGTTTCAGAGAATGCGGCAAGCACTCGTCGAGCTTGTTTGATTCGCCCGGCAGATGGCAGTTTCTCGCCTGCGTCCCGCAGTGCCGCTCAGGTCAGAGCGCACTCGGGTTTCGCGAAGTTGCCGCAATGGGCCATTGTGGTCCAAGCAACGTCCGTCCGCGTGTGCAGGCGCTCTGCGATTTTGACGACGTCGCCGCGATCTCCAATCAGCCGTGCCGCGACGCTGGGAAGCGATAGCTCCTGCACTTCATAGCACAACACCAGGTCGGCATCCGAGTCGCTGACGATCGTGGCGGGAGGATTCACGTCGTGCGACAAGGCATTTTGGAACACCGATCCGGCTGAGCTTGCGGGCGTGCGTATGGGCGACCGGCTCGTGGCAGTCCGCGGACAGTTGGTTCACAGCTTCTTTGATTTCACATTGCATACTACCGCAAATGCGCTGCTCTTTCTGGTGCTGGCGGCTTTAGCAACGATGAACGGAAGAGTTGAAGATGTGCAGTCGCGTCGGAAAAAACGGGCGCGCCGGGAGGCAGCTTCGTCTACGATCTAAAAGACTATAAAACGACTCTTCGGCAAACTCCCCAACAGACCTGGGTATTTTGCGGCGTGTTGTATCATCGCGTTTTTTCGGCATCAGGCGGTGAGTTCAAATAATGATTGACCAGGAGGCACCTATAACTTGGCTTCAACTGCTTCGGCCAAAATTGAAACGAGCAAAGAACGAGAGGCTGCGAAGATTTCATCCGTGCCGGGACTCTGTCTCACGGCTGCTTTGAAGCATGGAAAACCAGACGCGCTCAATCACAAGCTCGGCAGCGAGTGGCACAATATCTCGGCTGAGAGTTTTGCGGAGCGGGTGCAAAATGTTGCCCTTGGTCTCGCTGACCTGGGAATCAAACCCGGCGATCGGATA
>JBGQHN010000169.1:0-9286 GCA_041497975.1 Planctomycetia bacterium
CGACACCTTATGAGCCAAAATACTTATACCCTGGCTTTTTGCCCGCGTCGACGCAGCAACTGCAACCCGAACGCCACCAGCCCGCACATCGCGAGCGTCATAGTGCCCGGCTCCGGAATGTATTGCGGATCGGGCGAGGGAAGAGGAATCACGTCGCCGACACTGCCGTCATCGATCACCGAGCCGCTCAGCAACTTCGGCCCGTACGGGCTGGAAAATACCAGGCCGACCGACGTTGTTCCCGGTCCGACGCCCGCAAAGATATCCCAGTTGGCCGACGGAAAGGCCCCACCGATGAAGTAGTCAGCACTCGTCCCAACCCCGGCAACTCCGTTGCCGGTAAAGGTGCCGATATTGTCGGCGGCTGCCTCGAGCACGACTGACAGGCCCGAGAGCGGTGCGCTAGCGCCTGCGTCCTGGAGAACTTGATAGGCGTACACGAATTCGCCGAGCGTTGGCGTGTAGCCTAGATAACCAGGCGTGAAGTCGCCTGGTGCAAAGACAACCCAATCAATCGTCCCGAACATGTTGCTGGGAGAAGTATTGAATGGATAGTCGTTGTAGCCTTGATAGGGCGTGGTGCTGCTCCAGGTATTGAACCCGTCGAAGTAAGCATTCGCCTCACCGTTCAACGGACCAGCGAATGCCGACGTGGCAGCGAACGCCACAGCAAAGGAGAGGAGGCATGTTTTCAGGCGACTCATTAGCGTTTCCTTTTCAATGGTGCTTTCGCAGTTTTAATATCCGCAAAGGGAATCCACCCTCCGATGACTTTACGGGGTTGATAGTAACAGAGAAAAAATGACTGTCAAGCAATTGGGAATTAATTTTTTTTAAATTCTCGCACGCCTCGTCCGAAGCCCCACTGGACCCCCATCTGGGGATTCAAACGCCTATTTTTGGACTCTATTCCGCGTTATGCCGGGGGCCGTATGGGTGGCCCCGCCGGCGCGCCTCAGGCGATGCTTGCCGGCTACAGTAGCGGCTCCGCGTATCAAAACCCAGGCAAGTGCCTCGGTCGCCCACCGTTTGTTTGGACATTCAACTAAGAGCCTATCCGAGAACCGTCTCGGAGAGGGGGACAGTCCCATTTTGCTCCGCGGACTGCGCAAAATCGGGACGGTCCCCACCGGTTCTCGGATAGGCTCTAAATTTCCAATAGGTTTTGGTTTTATCTCGCCATCGCAGCTATCGTCGTCTAATTGAGGCAACTAAACTGGACGATCGCGGGTTTCGCGCCAGGCTGCCCTGCGGACGCGGCTACCGTCGCACGATTTCGTCCTTGTGGAGGCGGCACATAGCAGGGGAATTTCATGCGGGGCGACCGCTGGCGAAAGTCACGGCGAATTGCGCAAAACAGGCGGTATGGCGGGAAACGAAGATCGTGGGCCCAGCCATCATACGTCCGGCTCGGGTTGTTGCCCGAGCCGTTGGAAGCGCGCCTGCTGCTGACCGTGCCCGCCGTGCTGTCGATCGATCGTGATATGCCGTTGGCGGCCGATACCAGCGCCTCGACGGTTGCCTACCGCGTGAGCTTCAGCGAGCCGGTGACGAACGTCTCGAGCGCTGATTTTGCCGTGATGACAACGGGCTCGGTTTCCGCCGCGCTGCCGGTAGACGTTACAGGCAGCGGCGCGATCTACACCGTAACGATCGGCGGCATTCAGGGGAGCGGGGCATTGCGCCTCGATTTGATCGACGACGATTCGATCCAAAATGGTTCGAGCACTCCGTTGGGCGACGTCGGCGCCGGCAACGGCGACTTCCAGTGGCAAAGCTATACGATCGATCAGCTCGCGCCCCGCGTGCTATCGATCAACGGGACCAATCCCTCCAACCTGACCACCGGCGCCACGACCGTTGTCTACACGGTGACGTTCAGCGAGCCGGTCAGCGTCGTCGACCCTGCCGATTTCACCGTGACCGTCACTGGAAGCGTGATCGCCAACTCGCTGGTCGCCGTCGCTGGAAGCGATGCACTTTACAGCGTAACCGTGAGCGGAATTTCCGGAAGCGGGTCGTTGCGTTTGCACCTGACGGACAACGGCAGCATTCACGACGCGGCCGGCAACCGGCTGGTCATGAGCAACGGGCCTGCGTCGTTTGCGAGTCAACAGACCTTCGCCACCGGCTTCGTGCCGATCTTCGTCACGGCGGCGGACTTCAACAAGGACGCGAAACAGGATCTGGCGGTTGCCAACTTCTTCAATAACAACGTGAGCCTGTTGTTGGGCAATGGCGACGGCACGTTTCAGAGCCAGACGACGGTTTCCACCCTTGTCAATCCAAACTGGCTCGCAACCTCGGACGTCAATGGCGACGGCAATCTGGACTTAATCTCGGCTAATCTCGGCTCGGACAACTTGAGCGTGTTGTTGGGCAACGGCGACGGCACGTTTCAAAGCCAATCCATGCTGACCGCCGGCGACGATCCCCAGTCGGTGACGGTCGCGGACGTGAACGGAGACGGACGACCCGATCTGGTTGTATCCAATGCTAGCGCCAACAACGTGGGCGTGTTGTTGGGCAACAACGACGGGACGTTTCAAAGCCAGGTAACCGTTGCCGCGGGCTTGATACCGCAGTCGGTCGTCGCGGCCGACGTCAACGGCGACCAGCAGTTGGACCTGCTCGTGGCGAATTTCGGCAACAGCACCGTGGGCGTGTTGTTGGGCAACGGGAACGGCACGTTTCAAAGCCAGACCACGTTTCCCACGGGCTGGAAGCCGCAGATGTTGGCGCTGGCGGACGTGAATGGCGATGTCAAGCTCGACCTGGTAGTCGTCAACTCTGGCGATGACAACGTGGGCGTGTTGTTGGGCAACGGCGATGGCACGTTTCAAAGCCAGGTTACCTTTGCCGCCGGTACCAATCCGCAGTCCGTCGCGGTCGCGGACGTGAACGGCGACGGTAAGCGCGACCTGGTCATCACCAACTTCGACGACAGCACCGTGGGCGTGTTGTTGGGCAACGGGAACGGCACATTTCAAAGCCAGACGACGTTTGCCGTCGACGCGAATCCGCAGTCCGTGGCGGTTGTCGACCTGAACCAGGACAACAGGCCCGACCTGGTTACGGCGAACCTTTTCGGCGATGACGTGAGCGTGCTGCTGGGGAATCGGGTCGGGAGTTTCGCGGGGCAAATCTACACGATCGAGACCGCCACCCACTTGGAATTCATGGACTTGCCCGGCACGAGCGTCGCCGGCACGGTGATCAATGCGCCGACCGGCGTGCGGGTCGCCGTCAAAGATCAGTTCGACAATGTCGTCGTCGACGACACGTCCACGGTAACGTTGAGCCTGGTTGGCGGCACCTTCGCGGGCGGCGGCACGACCGCCCTAGCGCCCGTGAGCAACGGCATCGCGACATTTTCCAGCCTCGTCATCAACACCGCCGGCTACTATGCGCTCGAGGCCAGCGACGGGACGCTCATCGGCGCTGCGACGCCCCAATTCGCGGTTGTCGCAGTCGTGGTCGACCGGAAATTATTCTACGACGGTTCGCCGAGATACGACGTGACCAACGGCATGTTTCCTGGCTTCAGCGACGACAACGCGATCGCCGCCGACAAGGTCGCCCTATTGCCGGGCGGTCCGATGGCTACGTTTGCCAACCTGTCGAGCCACTCCCGGGGAATTACGGGCGTGATGATCGATCTGTTTGGCACCGGTCAGCCCTCGGCGATTACGGCCAGTGATTTCGCCTTCCGAGTTGGCAACAACAACGCGCCAAACACCTGGTCCCCCGCGCCCGCGCCGGCCACGGTCACCGTGCGCTCCGGTGCCGGCGTCAGCGGTGCGGACCGCATCGAATTAATCTGGACCGAGGGGGTCATCCAAAAGACCTGGCTGGAAGTGATCGTCGCTGCCAATGCCCGCACCGGCCTGGCGTCGTTCGACAGATTCTTCTTTGGCCACGCCCTAGGCGATACCGGCATGGGTGATACGCCGATCAACGCCACGGTCAACAGCATCGACGAAGCCGGTGCTCGAAGTAATCCCGAGGCTTTGGCCAATAATATCCCGGCTACGAATCTCTACGACTTCAACCGCGACGGTCGCGTCAATAGCATCGACGAAGGGATCGCCCGCGAGAATGCCACGAATTCGTCGAACGTTACGCATTTTATCGAGGTCGGCGCCGCGCCGCCGGCAGCCGTGGTTGGTCGAAAGTTGTTCTATGACGGTTCGTCCAGGTACGACGTGACCAATGGCACGTTCCCCGGGTTCAGCGATGACAACGCCGTTGCCACGGATAAAGTGCCGCTCTTGCCTGGCGGTCCAATCGCCACGTTCGCCAATGTGTCGAGCTATTCCAGGGGAATCACCGGCATCATGATCGATCTGCTCGGCTCCAGCCTGGCCGGATCGATCACGGCCAGCGATTTCGTTTTCAAGATTGGCAACAACAACACGCCGAGCAGTTGGGCCACCGCGACGAGTCCCTCGACGGTCACCGTGCGAGCAGGCGCCGGGGTAAGCGGTTCGGATCGCGTCGAATTGATTTGGCCCGCGGGCGCCATCCAAAAGACGTGGATCGAGGTGATCGTGGCCGCCAACGGGAACACCGGTCTGGCGTTTCCCGACATCTTCTTTTTCGGCCACGCGCTTGGCGATACCGGGGCCGGTGATACGTCCACCCATGCTACGGTCAACAGCGTCGACGAAGCCGGAGCCCGGAACAATCCCCAGGTATTGTCCGACAATATTCCGCTTACCAACGTTTATGATTTTAATCGCGATGGTCGCGTCAACAGTATCGACGAGGCGATTGCCAGAAACAACGCCACCAATTCCACGACGGTGACGAATTTCATCATGATCTCTAATCCGCCGGCGGCGCCCGAGGGACCGCCGCTGGAAGCCGCGGCTCCTCAAACGGCAGGGCCTGCTGCGGCAATGAGCACTTCGGAAATTGTCCCGGCGGCGGTGCAAGACAGCAGCCCGGTGAACATCGTTGCTTGCTCGCTGGCCTCGAAGCCGCCGGCAGACGGATCGCCGATCCGCCTTCCACCCGCCCTGGTGGACCGCGTGTGCGAGCTTGCGTTTGTTGATGGTGGGATCGCCGATTTCGATGCGAAAGCCGCTCGCCACGACAGCAAGAAATCCGAGGCGACGTTCACGAAATTCCACGTTTCCACAGGCGCTCGCGACCCAGACGACACGTTGCTTGACGAGCTGTTCGCAGCGATCGGGCTGGAATAAGCCGGCGTCGCAAAACGCTCCTGATCATTTCGCGATCTGCCGCAATTGCAAGAACGCCAGCAAGTCGCGAAATTCTTGCAAGGTCATGAGCTGCGGCAAACCGTCGGGCATGATGGACGTCGCTTGGGCAGTGCGAGTCTCGATTTCGCCGGGCTTGAATCGAAACAGGTCGCCCTTCTGGTCGGCATAGGTCTGTTCGCCCGTTGCCTCTTCCTTGACCAGCATGCCGACGAACGACTTGCCGGAAGTCGTGACGATGAGCCAGGACGAAAATTGGGGCGCGATTTCCTTGCCTGGCCGGACGACGGACTCGATCAAGCGTTCTTGCGAGAGCGTGCCGGCCGTGGCGGTCAGCTCCGGTCCCACGCGCGCTCCTCGGCCAGTCACCTGATGACAGTTCGAGCAGCCCGCCGACTTGGAATGAAAGAAGATCCGCTCGCCGGCCGCCGCATCGCCCTGCAGGGACCCATCGGACGCCAAAAGCAGCGTTAGCCAGGCCTTTGTGTCGCTTGCATCAGGCCGCGGGCGGGCCGCACCAGGTTCGAGAACCCGATCGACAAGTTCGGCGCTCTGAGGTTCGGTCTTCGCGATTTGCGCCAACTGGCGCCGCGCATCGTCGTCCAAGCGGCAACCACGTAACGAACGGAGAGCTTCGTTGCGCAATGCCGGGTCGCCCGAAGCGGCCAGCGAGACGAGCAGCGACCGGGCCCGAGGGTCGTCGCCCGAGAGACCGACGACGGATTCGGCCCGGAGCCCGACGGGGTACTGGGAATTGCCGGCGATCTGCAACAGCACCGCCGCGCGGCCATCTTGCCGGCAATCGCGCAGCGTGCGCACAGCTTCCATTTGCAGAAGCGGGTCGCCGCTGGCAATGAACTGCCGCAATCGCTCGATCGAGAGCAACGGATGGTCGGGGCGCAACATGCGCAGAGCCCAACGTCGCACCTCGGGAGCTGTCCGGGAATCTTCGAGCGCGCGGACAATATACTGCTCGCCGGCCCATTCGTCGTCGGCGGTGCGAACGACGCCGTCCAAGCGTTCGAGGGCCGCCAAATAGCCGCCGAACAGCCGCCCCGTCGCCGGCCCGGCCGCGAGAGCGTGGGTCAAGCCTAGACGGAATTCGGTCAGTCGCTCTTCGCCGACCCACTGAATCGCGGCGAATCGAACGGAGCTGTCCGCGTCGGCCAGAAAAAACGGCAATGCGGCCCGGCCCGACGGATTGTGAGTCTCTCGCAGGATTAGCAAGGCAGCCAGTCGCTCTAGTGGATTCGACCTAGTGGCCGTTATCGGATTCACGATACGAGAGCGGGCCAGGCCCACGCGGGCGGCCTCGGCAATAAACGCGTCACTGTCCGACGCCGCCTTCCACAGCAGGTCGGCGTAAGCCTGATCAGTGACTTTCCGCAACGCTTCGGCCCGCGCTTCGGCCGGAAGGTCGACACCCAAAAGTTGCTTGGAAGCCGAGGCGTCGCCCAGGCTGCGAACGGCTGCTGCCCGCACCCCCGGCACGGGGTCGGCCGCGGCGACCCGTTCGATCGCCTGGAATTTGTTCACACTGGCAAGTGCCGCCACCGCCAGCGCACGCACGCGTGGCGAAGGTTCTTCGGTGGCCAGCTTTTCCAGGCGGGCGTGGCCTTGGCGGGGATCGGCGGCCAATCGCCGCGCGGCTTCTTCGCGCAGCGGACGATGCGCCGAGTGAATGGCCTCGACCGAGTCGCGCGGCGGCGTGGAGTGCGTGTTTTCGGCCGCTGTAATGTGCCAAATCCGGCCCTTGCCATGGACCTCGTACGACTTGAGCACCCAGTCGCTCACGAACAGCGAGCCATCGGGCGCAAGCGCGATTCCGACCGGCCGAAAGTTCTCATCGCCCCTCACGATCGCCACGCCGGTCGAGGAAAAGCTGGCGCCGCGCGGCTCCAAGTGAAACCGCTCGATGCGGTGATCTCCCCAGGACGTCGCCAGCAAATCGCCCACGTAATCCCCCGGTAGTTGATCCGATTCGTAGGCCACCACGCCCGAGGGAGCCTCGCCGGTGCCGGCGACCATCGGCAGCGTGCCGGGCAGTTCGCCGTTCCAGGCCGTGAACGGGTGCACGCCCTTGCGGCCGTTGCGATAGCGGTAGCCGTAGTTGCCGCCGGGCACAATGTGCATCAAGCGGCACGGTGGCAGCGAATCGGGATCGTTGTCGACGGCGAACAACCGCCCGAAGGCGTCCAACGCCAGGTGGAAGGGATTCCAGAAGCCGAAAGCCACCAACTCCAGCCGGCTGCCGTCGGCGCGGCAACGATAGATTTGCCCGCCTTCCAGTTCGCTGACGATCGAACCGTCGGAGCCGATCAGCTTGAATTCGGCGCCCTTGTTTTCGCCCAGGCCGAAGTACACCGTACCGTCAAAATCGAAGGCAAAACCGGAGAGCCCGTTGTGCGGGTAGTCGCCCGCCGTTTCCAGGTGCACGATCGGCGTGCGCTCGTCGGCACGGCCGTCGCCGTCGGTATCGCGCAGGCGAAAGATTTCGCCGCGCGTGGCGACGTACAGCGAGCCATCGGGATGCAGGCCCAGATTCATGGTCCAGGTCGTGCCTTCGAAAAACGTGGAGATTCGCTCGGCGCGGCCGTCGCCGTCGGCATCCTCGAACATGCGGATGCGGTCGGCCGGCGGGCCCTGGTAGCCGGCGGGACGAAAATGCGTGTGGCTTTCGACGGCTAACACGCGGCCCTTGGCATCCACGGCGATGCCGATGGGGGTTACGATGTCCGGCTCGGCGGCAAACAGCTCGATTTTCAGCCGCGGGTCGACGGCCTTGGGACGGCCAATTGCATCCGCTTGAGCGGGGACCGACAAAGTCAGTGCCAACCAGACCACCGCGCCGTGCATTGCCAGTTTCTCCGAAAAAATCGTCCAACAGGTCCAAGCGAAATGCGCTTTGCCTGCTTCGTCGAGCGGGCCTTGCGCAACGGCAACCGCCGAGAGCTACGGGGTCGAACCCAGGACGGCGGCCAGCGGCTTGGCCGCCTGGGGCACGGCGGCCGCGTAGTCCTCGCCCAAGAAAGCCGCCAGCGTGGCAGCGACCTGGCCTTGCGTCACCGCCGGAACATTCGATCGCTCGCCGAGCGCGGGCGTGTCCGGGCCCAGGAAGGCCATCCAGATGTACTCGGAACGGGCCACTTTCTTGCCGTGATTCTTCCACTCGACCGGCGCGTCGCCGCGACCATGGTCGGGCACGAAGATGAGCGAGGTCTTTCCATGATATTGCGGGATCGACTGCATCGTCTCCCACACCGTCTGCAGGTATCTGTCGGCGCGATGAGCGGACGTCAGATAATTGTCGTAGCGCCCTTCGTGGCCCCAGGCGTCGGTTTCGTTGAGCGACAGAAAGAAGACCCGCGGCTTATTCTGTTTCAAGTAAGCCAGCGCCGCGTGAAAAGTAAACGTGTCGTACGGTTCGGCCTGCCATTTGCGCGTGGTTTCGTCTCGCAGCGTGTTGAGCATTTCCAACTGCGGAGTCAGCTTGCCCTCCACCGGCTCGTAGCCCGCGTGGATAAAGAAGCCGCAGCGCTCGCGGTTGAAGATAAACGGAAACACGTCCCACACGCCAAAAGCCGCGACCTTGCCGTAGTAGGCAGGCTTGCGGTTGAGCCATTCGAACACGGTGACGTTGGGGTTCGGGTTCTTGTCATTGCTGTCGATGCGCGGGTCGGCAAATCCGCACAGCGTTTCGTTGTAGCCGGGATAGGAGAACTTCATGCCGTTGGTCACCTCGGCCACGCTGCCCTTGGCCTGATTGCCGTAGATTTGGCCCTGCCTCGCCACGACGGTCCACAGGAACGGCATCAGGGCTTCGCGGCGCGCCTCGGGCGAATCGCGCCAATAGAGTTTTTTAAGCCCGTCGACGTCCGGCACGCCGCCATTTTCCTTGGTCATCAGCGACTCTTCGGCACCGCCGAAGACTTCCTGCCAGCGCAGGCCGTCGGTCATCATCAGCACCACGTTTTCGGTGGCCCGTTTTGCGGCCGGCTCAGCAGCCTGGACGGCGGATGTAAGCACCAGAAGGAGCGTCAGTCCAAGAGCCCATGGTCGCG
>JBGQHN010000170.1:0-9261 GCA_041497975.1 Planctomycetia bacterium
AGAGCTCGGCATTAACTGAATGGAGAGGGGCTGAAAGTCAAAGTACATGTCGCCGAAGAAATGTGTTTTGTTCGACGCTTCGCCGTAAGGACCGGCAACCGCTTGTTGCGGAACCGAGGTCTTGCTGCCACCGAGCGCGGGTCCGACAAGCTTCGTCGTCTGCGTGAGCCAACTGTCCTCCATATCGATAATTAGGCGTATCATATTTGCCCGGGCGGGAGTGGCGAACAAGAAGAGCACCGCCACGGCAGCGAGCGCCACGTTACGCTTGCCCTGGCACCAATCGCGCGGCGCACTTGCGCCGTTTGGAGTCACGTGCATTAGCGTCTCCCTTCGCTCGACGAAAAAGGGGCTCGCGGCAAATGTGCCCCCAGTATAGCCGGTCCAGGGGACCAGTGCAGCCTGTCGCGTTGGGAAAGCACGGTAGCAGGCTGAGGGGTCAACCTACTCGTCGGCCGCCACGGCGCGGCGAGCGGCAGCCCAAAGGCTCGTGGAGCGAGCGCCGCCGACACAATCGAGCGACTAAAACAGCGTGTAGATAAATGGCGCGGCGCCCGTGCCGGCAAAAACGGCCAGCAGCCCGACCAGGCCGACCACCAACAGGATCGGCAGTAGCCACCACTTCTTGTTGTGCGCCAAAAAGTCGATGAACTCCGCCGCCAGGCCGGGCTGCGCCTCGTCGCCCATCTTTTCGAAGTCATTTTTTTTGTCGGCGTCATTCATGGTGCATATCACACGCTTCGGGAAAGGGAACGTGGCTAATTTTACTCCGCGGGCTTTCTAATCGTGCCTGTTGAAAAAGGGGACAGGCACCTCGCAGGCATGCTTTTTTTCGGGCTCTTGCGACGATCTGGCTCGGAGTCAGTCCCCTTTTTCAACGGCCCAATGTGGGAGAGGGGGACAGTCTCATTTTACTCCGCGGACTGCGTAAAATCCGGACAGTGCCCGGCATTTTGTTCGACCCTCAAATCTAAAACTGTCTCAGGTAGCGCTCGGCGCCGCGATTGGGATTATACACCTCCCAGTAAGTGCTGGCCTGGCGGTCCAATTTGCGGTGGAGCGCATCGCGACCCATGAGCCGGAACAAAAGCGCCACGGGAGTGAAAATCAGATAGTAAATGATGGCCAGCGCCAGGTAGGAGATGACCAAACCGATCGGCCAGGTGACAAGGCTCAGCGCTATAAACGGCCACTTGACCCAGCGAAGATTCACAAAGGCCAGCAGGCGCAACACGACCGCCGCGGCCCATAATACGACCGCCGCCGTCGTGTGCCCGCGATACAGGGCCAGGGGCGCCGCGACAAGCCCCAGGACGAACGTGCCGAACTCGGCAAATTCCTTGAGGGTCTTGTCGATGGGCTTGAGATTCAGAATGTGCATAGGTCACTGTTGACTTTTGAGTGAGGTACCGTGTGGCCTCAATCGAGCTGGAATTCCGCCAGGTAGGCTTCGGCCTCGGCTTCGCTTAAGGGTTGTTGATCGTCCTTGCGGAGCACGAAGTTCTCCAACACCAGCACGTCCATGTTCGAGCCCAAAAAGCAACGGTAGGCGTCTTCGGGCGTGCAGACAATCGGCTCGCCGCGGACGTTGAAGCTGGTATTGATCAAGACGGGACTTTGGGTCTGCCGCTCAAAGGCCTTCAGTAATTTATAGTACCGGCCGTGGCGATCGGCGTCGACCGTTTGCACACGGGCCGAATAATCGATGTGCGTGATCGCGGGCACGACGCTCCGCGGCACTTTCAACTTTTCGATGCCCTCCAGGCCGTCGGCAGTCCGGCTGACATCCAGCCGCTTTTCCTCGCGAACCGGCGCCACCAGCAGCATGTACGGGCTGTCCTCAAAGGGCCGCATCTCGAAGTAATCGTCGACCCGCTCCTGCAACACGGCAGGCGCGAACGGCCGGAACGACTCGCGAAACTTGATCTTCAAATTCATCACCGACTGCATCGACGTGCTGCGGGCATCGCCGAGGATGCTGCGAGCGCCCAAGGCGCGCGGGCCGAATTCCATGCGGCCGGACATCCAGCCGACGACCTTTTCGTCGGCCAATAGCCGCGCGATCTCGTCGCACAGCACGTCTTCGTCCGGGATGCAAACGTAGCGTGCGTCGACCTTGCGCAAGAACCGCTCGATCTGTTCGCTGCTGAACTGCGGCCCGAGGAGCGACCCCTGCTGGCTGTCGTGGGGCGAGGCGGTGCGTGGGTTGTCGAGAAGCTGGTAGTGGATGAACAGGGCGACGCCCAGCGAGCCTCCCGCGTCGCCGGCCGCCGGCTGAATCCAGATGTTTTCGAAAGGCCCGTCGCGGAGGATGCGGCCGTTGCCCACGCAATTGAGCGCCACGCCACCGGCCAGGACCAGGTTGGGGCTGCGAGTCAGTCGATGCACGTGCCGCGCCGCGCGGAGCATGATTTCCTCGGTGACTGCCTGCACGGACGCCGCCAGGTCCATCTCGCGTTGGATGACGCGCGATTCAGGCTTCCGTGGTGGTCCACCGAAGAGCCGGTGGAACTTCTCGGAGGTCATGGTCAGCCCCTGGCAGTAATTGAAGTACGACATGTCCATGCGGAACGAGCCGTCGTCTTTCAAATCCAAGAGGTGCTCGTAAATGAGCTTGGCGTACTTGGGAGTTCCGTAGGGCGCCAGACCCATCACTTTGTATTCGCCGCTGTTGACCTTGAATCCCGTGTAATACGTGAAGGCCGAATACAACAGGCCGAGCGAGTGCGGGAACGTGAGTTGGTGGGTCAGCTCAATGCGATTGCCGCGCCCGTGGCCGAAGCTGGCAGTGGCCCATTCACCCACGCCGTCCAAGGTGAGGATCGCGGCTTCGTCATACGGCGAGGGGAAAAATGCGCTGGCCGCGTGGGACTCGTGATGCTCGACAAATACGAACCGCCGCTTATACTCCCCGCCCAGTCCCTGCGACATGATGCGAGGCATGAACAACTTTTCGCGAGCCCAGAGAGGCAGCGCTTTGCAAAACGACCTGAAGCCGGCCGGCGCATAGGCGAGGTACGTCTCAAGCAGCCGCTCGAACTTCATCAGCGGCTTATCGTAGAAGCCGACCCAGTCTAGCTCCGATGGCTTCAGGCCGGCCTCGGACAGGCAGTATTCGATGGCATGAACCGGGAAGTTGTAATCGTGTTTCTTGCGGGTGAACCGCTCTTCTTGCGCCGCCGCCACGATCTTTCCGTCGACGACAAGGGCGGCCGCCGAGTCGTGGTAAAAGGCTGAAATCCCCAGGATCGCGGCCATACGTGGTAACCTGCGGGCGGGGGTAGGCCCGCTCAAAAACTTGCGATGTGTCGTGCGGCCATGCGGCTGGGCAATCGAGTCCCGCCGCGAAAATCGGAGCTGGGTGGCTTACCCCAAGAGATTGTAAGTCGCCACACCGGCTGGCGCGCCCATAGCGCCGTCCACTTGGAAGCGCTACTACTAAGATTGAGGCTTGTGCGGGTGTTTGTCAAGCTGGTTGGGGGGCAGCGCTAACGCTAAACGCGGCGGTCCTTGCGCCGACTGACGGTTGCACGGTCGGTGACGCTAACGCCTGATGTGAGCGTGTTAGCGGATGGTGAGGAAATGCGACCTGCCGATGCTCACTGGTCGACCGTCGACCCGAGTGCCGGGGTTTGGTCGGCGCGGCTCCTGCGCGCCGGGGACTTGCTCGCTTGTCAGCTTGTCACCTCGACGCACTGGCAACGCGCGTGTTCAACACCGGGACCACGTCCTTGGCAATCTCGCGGGCGATCACCCGATGTTCTGCTTCTGAAAAGTGGCAGGTGTCGATAAAAATCGGCTCGGGCGAATCGTCGAACAGGCCGGAGAGGTCACGAAACTTTGCACCGTCTGACAAAGGAGGCGTCGTCGCGAATCGTTCGCGGACGTGGGCGAGCAACTCCTCCAGTGCCGGCCAGTCTTTGGCGGCGGCCCGTTCGTCGCCAACGAGATGCTTTTTACCGAATGCCACGGGCTGCCAATAAAAAAAGGCCTCAAAATCGTGGGCACCTCGAAGCTGGTCGACGAGCCGCACGTTTTCGGCGTAGGCACGGACTACGTCCTCGCCCAGTGACTGGAGAGTCGGCTGGCCCGTGCCGCCGTAGACTTGCCGCGCGTCGGCCGCGGCCCCGGCGCGGCGCAACAGGCCCTTGACCAGCCACATCGTTGCGGAGCGTCGGGTCTCCGCGACCAGGGCGCCGGGCAATCCGATGTTGAATTCCGCGCGGCGATTGCTCTCATTTTGCGGTAGTCCAGCGACCCCTTCCTGTAGCGCGGCCATTACGTCATTGTATCCACTGAGAAAAACAGCCACGTCGGGATGCCCACCGCGACGAAGCTCGCCTTCGAGCGTGAGGACTTCCTGCGTGCTCACGTAGCCGACCTGACCGTAATTCACGACTTCGACGGCGTAGCCCGCCGCGGCAAGTTCGCGCGCCAATTCCGAGGCAATCGTATGCTCGTCGCGCGCGGTCCAGCCCCACGCGACCGAGCCTCCGAAGAGCCAAATGAGGCGTTTTGAATCCGGGGCGGATGCCACCGATGACTGCGGAGCCTCGGCCTGCAGCGTGCGGCGGAGTCCATCCTCGGCCACGTTGATGTACCGGCCGGAAAGCGGCGCGCTGCGCCAATGCACGTAGGGTTGCCAAACCGTGTGCACCGAAAGCGACAGTTCGTCGACGAATTCGCGGGCCCAATCGGCGCCGCGGAAGCCGGCTCGGGAGGCGATATCGGCGCGATCGCTTGAACGTTTGAACTGCCACACTACTCGCAGCGACCCTTCCAGCAATGCCAGCATCAGCAGGGTCACGCCGAAGATCAGCCACAGAGTGCGCAGGCCGCCAAACAATGGCAACAGACGCCGAATGAACGTGCGCAAAGCCTCGCCCCCACAAGCTCGCCAGGGTATCTCCTCTCCCCTCAGTCAGAATAACTCGCGGACAAGGGGAAATCAAATAACGCGCCGTCTCCGCGCCTAAGCCGCGTCTGGAGCCGCTCGGCGAGAGGAATCCACGCCGGCAGCGTCCAAGCTTTTAGCGTGCGGCTGCTGGCGCATTTTTTTGATCATGTCCTGCGGCCGCTTGCATGTCGTGGGCGGACATCACCTGGGAGCGCAAATAATTGATCACGTCGACCAGATTCAGGCTGCCGTCCGTGGCGATCGGTTTGCCGCGGGTCCGCTGCCACGTGCTCAAATCTCGATCGCTGTCGTAGATAAAGCAGGGAATGAACTCGACGCCGCCGGACCGATCCGGCATAAACGTGGCGTTTCCTTCCTCGGTCGGGTGATCCGCATAGATCATGATCGTTGTGCCATTGCCGAGCGACACAATGTAATCGCGCAGGCACTTGTCGAGATAGCGCATATTGTTGATGTAATTCTCGGCGGTCGTGCGCGGTTGCGGGAAAACTTCCCTTTCGTGGTCCGGGAGTTGGCGGTACGGCACGTGGGTGGTCAAGGTGATGATGAAATGGCACGTCGGCGCGGTGGCGCTGCGGAGCTGTTGGGCGGAGACCGCCAACACATCGTTGTCATAAATGCCCCAGCGTCCGGCCTTTCGGCCATACGCGTTCTCCAGCTCTTCCTGGAACGCGATGCCGGCAAAGCCCATTTTCTCAAATGCGCTTCGTCGGTTGTAAAATTCGCCGCTGTTGCCGTGAAAGCTATACGTGGCGAAGCCGCAGCGCGCCAGCAACTGCGGCGTGGTGTTTTCGTAAGGATATCCGGGAATCGAGTATGGGTTCATCTGCCTGGAACCGGAGACCGCGTTGAGCGCCGCGAAGTCGGCGTCCGACGAACAGCCGTTGAAGTGCATCGCGCGGACCCGAAAGAACATGGAGCGCTCGCGCAATCGATTTAAAAACGGCGTGACTTCGACTCCGTTGACCGCGTAGCCTAAGACGTTGTGGTCCAGGCTCTCGGCTTGCAGAATAACAAGACGGTTGTGGATCGGAATGTCGGCCTCCACGGGCCTCAGGTGGTCGTAGACGACATCGCGCAGCTCGATGGCGCGCTTCAGTCGCTCGTCGTCACTCAGGTAATACCACTCGGCGAACCAAGGCCCGATGTAACCTCGAATTTCTCCCAGCCGGCCAACACCGCGCGTGGTTTGAATTGCCTCCAAAGGGTCGAGCCGGTTGGCGACCAGGTACAGCGACAGATAGGCGATCGACAACACGCAGGCCGCCAGCCGGGAGCAATTGCGGGGCAGCGAGGCCTTGCGCGATAAGTAGAGCGCCATCACCTGTATCGCCAACGCGGCGGCCAACGCCAGCGCGACGCGCTTGGGAAAGAGGTTCAGGGCAAAGCCGCTCAAGTGCAGGCCCTCGCGCCAATTGGCGACGATCGTCATCAAGGCCAGCGGCCGCTGAAAATATTGAAAATACGTGGTCAGCCCCAGGTAGACGAAAAATGCGCCTGCCACGATCACGCACAGCCAGCGTCTCCGCACCGAGAATGTCAGCGTCGAAACAAACAACAGGTCGAGAACAAGCCGAATCTTCGGCGCCCAATAGGCAAAGCTAGCGCTCGTCTCGTTCGGATAGATGAGCGTAAGCGCTTGCACCATATACAGCTCGACGGTCCACGTCGCGACGAACAGGGCCATCATGGCCAGCCACAAAGGGTGCTCACGGCAAAATATTGCCAACTGCGACGCGGTCGCCCACACACTGGCGAAAATGCCGCGCGATCTGGCGTCGGCCATGTTCGGCGGCAAGGTGGTTCCCGCCGAAGACCCAACCATCTTATCCGCCGCTGTCTCGCTCGTGGCTGGTGCCTGTTTCCACACGATTGCGCACTCGGGCAGTTTAAATCACACCGTCAAAATATTGGAGCGCTTCGCCGGCAAGTGCTTCGCGACTTGCCTGCTTTGGAAGTGCGCGAGCACGTCCATGGTGGCGTGGACCCACTTAGCCGACTGTTCCGCTTTTGGGCCGAGCGTGCAACCCCGCAAGCGCGCCCACTACAAGTAGGATTCAGACTTCGGCCGGATTTGTCAAGCTGATGGGTCGCACCGACAGGAACGTCCTTCCGACTGCCTATTATATATTGAGCTGGACGAAGCCGGGCGTTGCCGGGCGCCTTCCCGCGGGGGACTTATCAAGCGATGATTGGGATCGTTGGTTAAAAGTATCCCCGAACCGAGCTCCACCATGCGCATCCTGGCGATCGAAACTGTCGGCACCACCGGCTCGGTGGCTGCGCTCGATGATGAGCGGGTGTTAGCCGAGCATCCGCTCGATCCGCGACGGCGCAGCGCGCAAACGCTCGCGCCGGGCATCGCGACGTTGCTCGAACACGTCGGCTGGCGGGCCGGCGACGTGGAGTTGGTCGCGGTGGCAAGCGGCCCGGGGTCATTTACGGGCTTGCGAATCGGGGTGGCGACGGCCAAGGCGTTTGCCTATGCGAGCGGTTGCCCGATCGTGGGCGTGCACACCCTGTCGGCCATCGCCGCGCGAGTGCCGCACGACGTGCCACAGTTCGCCGTGGTCCTGGACGCCGGGCGAGGCGAACTTTTTGTCGCCGATTTCCGCCGCTTGTCGGCCGAACGTCTTGTTGGTTCTGAAACCACGTGCATCGTTGGCCGAACGCAGTGGCTGGCCGGCCTTGCGAGCGGCCAGGTCGTCACCGGACCGGGCCTGTCGAAGCTGCTCGGGCAATTGCCGCCAGGTGCGCGCGTCGTCGATGAGGCGCTGTGGGCACCGACGGCCGCGAGCGTCGGCCGGATTGGCCACGCATTGTTTTTGGCCGGCGAAAGGACCAGCGTCTTTGACCTGGTGCCCCAATATTTCCGGCGGACCGCGGCCGAGGAGCAATGGGAGGCGAAGGGGAAGTGACGGCGGCCAGACGAAGCGGCGCGGCGCAACACGCATCTCAGGCGCGGATCGCGCATCGGGAGCCGCGCCTTTAATGTCTTCAAGGGAGGTCGCCCCTTGTCGGCATGACCGTCGCAGGCGATTGAATCATTTTCTTACACGCGCGATCGATTTTTTTCGACCGCGATCCCGATAGTGTCTTGCATGAGCACAACCACAAATGCCTGGCGCAAAGTCACCTTGACGATCCTGATGATTCTTCCAGTCGTTGCCGGCTGCCTGGGACCGGTGCAGCGCAGCGAGCTCTGCCGGCCATGGCCGGGATATGTTCCAGTGCCGTGCCGCCGCGAGGCGCCTTGCCAGAGCGCCCCGGTCGTCCCTGTTGACATCTGCGCGCCGGTTTGCTTGCGGCCCGCCGCCGACGGGAACGGTACGCGGACTGGCTTGCGCACCAACGACGCGACTGAGACGTTGCGGTCCACGGCGCGGCGCGACTAGAGGCGGTTTCAAAACCGCCTGGGGAGAGGGGGACAGTCCCGACCATGGTCCCGCAATGCGTGACCACGGTGCCCTGCTCCGAGGACTGCGCAAAATCGGGACAGTCCCCGATGGCTCGTCTGAAAGCGTCGCGCTCAATTTCGCCGCGGTCTGGCGGCGACGTTACCACCTGGTTGCCAGCCATCGTTCGCTTGGGGCACGGCCCAGCGGAAATCGCCGCGTCGGCGCTGGACATGGGACTTGCGGGGCAGCGAATGCCCGTCGCTCTATCTGCCAGGGAATCATCCCCAAAGCGACGTTTCCGCGTGTCTTGCGCGGCGCAAAAATAATCCGAGCCCCCGATATCTTATCGGGGGCTCGGAGTGGGTGGTGAGCTTCACTGCTCTTTATATTCTCAAGGTTTTTTCAATGAACACATGGTGTCAGGCAACCAAGGCCCTGCGCTTGCGAGCACGCCAGACGTAGCTCAAAAGCCCGACCACGCCGAAGCCAAGCAGCGTCATCGTCGTCGGTTCTGGGGCCGGGTGTGCCACAAGTTGACCCTCGACGTTCACAAATTCGTCGATGCCGCCGAAGTCGTTGGTAACACGGAAACTCCACGACGAGTGGACCGGTACGGTCAACGTCTGCGTAAAGTCGTCCCAGGTGCCGATGTCGGCACCGGCCGTACCCATGATGGTGAACAGGTCATTGACCAAATCACCCGTGTCGTTGCCAAGCCCCGAAATAAACGCTTGGCGACCGTCAATGAACTGGAACGCCTGGCCGAACATGTTGAAATTGTTGCCAGCCAATGGCATTGGCGTCGATGGGAAACCGTTTGAAGGATTACCGTTGTCGATTACCAGTTCGTACTGGACGGCAAACAGACCGATGGCGGCGATCTGAATGCCATAATTGCCCGGTTCGACTCCCGTGTTCCCCGGGGGAGAAACGGGATCCGAGATC
>JBGQHN010000171.1:0-9240 GCA_041497975.1 Planctomycetia bacterium
ACCGGCGCCGGCGACACGGCCGTGAACGCGACGGTCAACGCCATTGACGAAGGCGGCGCGCGGAACAATCCGCAGGTGGTCGGCAACAACATTCCGATCACCAACCTGTACGACTTCAATCGCAACGCCGTGGTCAACGCCGTCGACGAAGGCATTTCGCGCAACAATGCCACGAATGCCATCACCGTGCTCAAGTACTTGAACCTTGCCGACCCACCGTTGGCGCCGGAAGGCGATGGTGGCAACGCCGCAGTGGCATCGGCGCTGGCCAGTCCCTTCACTTCGAGCGCCGAAACTGTTGTGCCAAAATTGATCGGGCTGCGACTCGATGAAGCCCGCGCGAACCGCGGCAGCGCGGCTGAAGTGTTTCAGCAATTGGGACAATCGAGGACTGCGAGCGCAAACAAGTTGTCGATCAGGACCGAACCAATCGGCGACGTCCTGGGCTTGGGTCATGAGCTGGACTCGATTCTTGATGACTTGGGACTCTCGTAGTCTAGCGCGTCTGCTCTGCGAGTCTCTATTCGCGGACTGGCAACGACACACGGCCCCTAGAAAACCATGAAAATTAATTGACATCACGAGGTTTGCTAGTAAGATCGGGGGGGCAAAAAAGTCTGCTTTTAGGTAGGAGCTGACCTCGGGCAACCTTGGAATTGAGGCATGGAGAATTGAGGCATGGAGATGAAAAGATTTCTTCGCTTCACTTCGTCCGGATCGAAGGCGCTAGCCAACGGGCCCTCGCGGCTGGCACGAAGGGCTCCGACGCGACGCATGTCGTTACGCCGGATCGACTTTGAGCAATTGGAGTCGCGCCGCCTGCTGTCGATCAACGGGCCTCCGCTAACCGCCCCGGCGATTGTCGGTCAGATCGACCAGGACGAATCTGGCGGGTTGAATTCCAACGCTGTCAGCGTGGCGATGTCGGCGGCCGGTTCTGCGTCGGCGATCACCCCTTTGAGTGAAGAAACGACGATTTACCTGCCGGAGAAGCACTCGCTCTACGAGCCCGGTGGTTATCTGACGGCGCCGTCCGCCGGCGACCCCGTGGAGATCGCCTTGGCCTATGTCTCGGCCAGCGCGGACATCTTGGGTCTTTCGCCCACGACGATTGCCAACGCGGTTGTGACGGATAGCTATACGACTCCGCAAACCGGCACGACGCACGTCTACCTGGGTCAGACGCACCTCGGACTGCCGGTCGCCAACGTGTCGCTCAATATCAACGTCGATCACAACGGGCAGGTCGTCAGCGTATACAGCGACTTTGTGCCGGGACTGGACGAGCCAGCGTTGGGCGGCGCGTCGAGCGCGGTTCCACAGCTTGCCCCGATCGGTGCGCTCGAAGCGGCCGGCCGCATCCTGGGTCTTGCGCCGAGCGAGGCCGAACCGGCGCCGCCTTCCGGCGCGTCCGCGGCACTTGACGCCACAACCGTGTACTCGGCGCCATGGCTGTCGCTCGACGACGTGCCGATGAAGATGATGTACGTGCCCACGGCGACCGGGCTCGAGCTGGCTTGGGACCTGGTAGTCCGCACTCCAGACGACGACCACTGGTACGACATGACCGTCAGCGCCGCGTCCGGCGATCTTGTCTTTGCCAACGATTGGGTGGAGCATGCCACCTACAACGTGATTGCGCCGCCGACCGAGTCGCCGCTGGAGGCTGGTCGCACGTTGCAGGTCGATCCCCAGTTGCCGGTTCCCTCTCCGTACGGCTGGCATGACACCAACGGAGCACCAGGCGCCGAGTATACCGACACGCGCGGCAACAACGTGTTTGCGCAAGAGGACGGCAACAACGACAACGCCGGCGGTTATCGGCCCAACGGCGGCGGGTCGCTGAATTTCGACTTCCCGCTCAATCTCAACCAACCGCCCAGCGGCTATCAAGATGCCGCGATCACCAATTTGTTCTATTGGAACAACTGGGTCCATGACGTCTCATACAACTACGGATTCAATGAGGCCGCGGGCAATTTCCAAGTCAGCACTTACGGTCGCGGCGGCCTCGGCTTCGATGCCGTGCAGGCCGACGCCCAAGACGGCGGCGGCATGAACAACGCCAATTTCGCCACCCCGCCCGATGGCATCGCGCCGCGCATGCAGGTGTACATCTGGAATTACAGCTTGTACGGGCAGGACGGTGATTTCGATAGCGAGCTCATCACGCACGAGTACGGCCACGGGATTTCCAATCGCCTGACGGGCGGTCCCGACAACCCGGCCGGACTCGTGGGGCTGCAAAGCCGCGGCATGGGGGAAGGCTGGAGTGACTGGCTCGCCCTGCTTTTCACCATGGAGCCCACCGACGCCAAAATGGACCCGTACGGGTTCGGTAATTTCGTGATTGGACTCGGGCCTGCCGGGCCCGGCATCCGCACCTATCCCTACAGCTTCGACATGGGCATCGATCCGCTGACGCTCAATCGCTACAACTCGACCAACGAAGTGCACGACACGGGCGAAATCTGGTGCTCGGCGCTGTGGGACATGACGTGGCTGTTGATCGATAAGTACGGCTTCGACAGCAATCTGGCGGGCGGGTACGCGGGTCCTGGCAGCGCCGGCAATTTGCTGGCCATGCAGTTGGTGATCGACGCCATGAAGCTGCAGCCGGCCAATCCCACGTTTCTCGACGCACGCGACGCGATCTTGCAAGCTGACTTTGTGCTGACCGGTGGCGACAACCGCGCCGAGATCTGGACCGCCTTCGCCCGCCGCGGATTTGGCTTGAGCGCGGACGTTGGCAGCGACGCTAACTCGACTTTTGTCATCGAGGCTTTCGACACGCCCAGTCTGAACATGAGCGTGTATTCGACCACGCCAGCCATCGGCTCAGTGGTCAGCTCGCCGGTGAGCGATTTCACCGTGAGGTTTACCGACGCCTATGTGCCTGGCACGATTGACGCCAGTGATTTTAACGTCAATGGCAACCCGGCAAACTCGTTCACGTTTGAAGACTCGAAGCGCGTGACATTTCATTTCGCTTCCAGCCCGGTCACGGCCCAGGGCTTGCAAACGATGACCATCGACGCAGGAGACGTCGAGCGCACCAGCGACAACGGCCCGATCGATCCTTTCAGTGCGACGTTCCGCTATGATGTCTCGCCGATCACGGTCACCGGAACCACTCCATCGAGCGGATCGAGCGTGACACTGCCGTTGACCGAATTTCAGGTTAATTTTAGCGAGCCCTATCTTGCCGGCTCGATCGACGTTAGCGACCTGGTGCTGAGCCAGGGCACGGTGACGGGATTCTCGTTCATTGACGCCGACACCGTCCAATTTGACGTCAGCGTGAGCGCCGAGGGGACCATCGACGTCACCATCCCCGCCGGTGCCGTGGCCGACATTTACGGCAATACCGGTCCGGCTTACTCCGGCAACTTTATTTCGGACGTGACCACGATCGCCTTTCCCAGTTCATTAACGGGCGTTGTCCCGGCCGGATCGCTCGTGTACCGGTCTTCGTACCAGGGCACGATTTTCGATCTCATCGATACCGACAGTTTCACACTGACACTGGATCCGGGACAAACGCTGGCCGTTACGGTCGAGCCCAGCGCGACTCTGCAGCCGCGGATTGACGTTTCCGGTCCGGGCGTGTCGACGTCTGCCTCGGCGCTCGCGGCCGGCAGCGCGGCAGTGCTACAGCCGGTGCCAGTTCCGGGAGGCACTTATACGATTACCGTGAGCGGGCTGAGTAGCACGATGGGCAGCTATACGCTGCGGCCGTTGCTCAATGCCGCCGTGGAAGCCGAAGAATTTGGCGGAGTCAATGACGATACGATCATCACGGCCCAGAATATCAATAGCGCATTCACCGCCCTGGGCGCGGGCAGCTCGCGGGCAGCCGTGCTTGGGACAGGCGATTACAGCCTCCCCCACGAGATCGAGCCGAACGGCTCGACCGCCGCGGCCAATGACGCCACGCTGAATTTCGCGGCGCGTCCCACCAACTTGTATCACCTGGGAATCAAGGGCAGCGTCGGCGTGCCGCTGGACCAGGATTGGTACTACATCGGCGAACTGCAAGCCGGCGACGTGATCACGATGACCGCGTCTGGGGCTGGCTCGAACCGTGGATCGATCGGCGACAGCCTGATGGGGCTTTTCACCGGGCCGATCCTGGAGACTGTGGAAGTCTTCAATGACGGCGGCGGACCAGGACTCGACGCGTTGGTTTATCGTTACACGATTCCCACCACGCGCACCTACTACGTCGGAGTGGGCCGATTGTACGATTCGCTAACCGGCTCGTACGATTTGGGACTCTACCTGGAAACTTCCGGAGCGGGGCCCCAGACCGGCGGCACGCTGACGGCGGAAGTCGAATCAAACGACACCGGCTATTCCGCCAACGATGCTTCCACGAGTTGGCGGCGGGTTCAATACGTCGCGCCCACCAGCGGCCAAAACACGTTCGGCGACGCCGACTACTATAAGTATCAATTCACCGCCGGCAGTCTGGTCTCGATCAACGCGACGTCGACTGACGGATCGCGTCCGCGCGTGGCGCTGTTGGACTCCAGCGACACCACGATCGCATTCGAGGATGGACTGAGCGACGGCCCGACTATCGATTCATTCGTCAATGCATTTATCATTCCCTCCACGGGAACCTATTACGTCAAAGTCGAAAGCGCAAGCGGCAGCGGAAGCTACGATCTGAACGTCTATCTGTCGTCCACGACTCCGCCACCCGCGCCGACGTCGACTCTCGATACTTACTCGCTCTCGCTTTCGGCCGGCGACGTCGTGACCGTGGGAATAAAAGGCCTGAGCGGCGCCAGCCCGAATCTGAAGCTGCTCAATTCCTCGGGTACGCTGCTGGCCCTGGGCACTTCGGGGTCCACGAATCTCGACCAGGTCATCACGCATTTCATCGTGTCGTCGAGCGACACCTACTATATCCAGCTTGGGCCCAACAACCCGTTCGACTACGACCTGGTCGTGACGAAGAACGCGTCGTTCGACACGCAACCGAACGACAGCTTGATCACGGCCCAGATTCTTGCGCCAACCAGCCAGGTGTTGGGCAACTCGGACGGCATCACCGATCACTTCTACAAAATGCAATTGACGGAGGGAGAAACCGCCTCGTTGCTTACCTCCACGCCTGGAGACGCCGGCGGCCAGTTCGTTAACACGTTCGATCCGGCCGTCGATTTGTACAACCCCTCGGGCACGCTGGTGGGCAGCAACGACAATGGCTCGTTCGACGCTCGCAATGCCCTGCTCCAGTATGTTCCGCCGCCGGGCGGCAGCGGGATCTACACCGCGCGAGTCCGCGCGGTCGCCGGCCACGGCGAGTTTCTGTTAACGGTTGGTGGCGCCATCAATAGTTCAGCCCAAATTGTGGGCCGCCGCTTGTTCTATAACCAGTCGGGCACCGGCGGCGCGACCGTCCGCTACGACGGCAACAACCTGGCCATCAATTCGCTCGACGACAATGCCATCGCCACCGACAAGGTGGCTTACCTGCCGGAAGACGCAGGCGCCGCCACGTTCGCCAATGTCTCCAGCTATTCCAAGGGCATCAACGGCATCATGATCGACATCGCCGGCGTGCACGGCTCGATCACCGCCGCTGACTTCGAGTTTCACGTCGGCAACAACAACACGCCCAGCACCTGGGCCCTGGCTAATCCGCCCACCAGTATTTCGGTGCGGGCCGGCGCGGGAGTGAGCGGTTCGGACCGCGTCGAAATTATCTGGAACTCTGGCGCGCCGTTCCGGCAATGGTTGGAAGTCATCGCGCTGTCGAACGCGCACACGGGCCTGCCGCAAAAGGTCAGCTATCCCGTTGGCCAGGCCGACGCGTTCTTTTTCGGCAACGCGGCGGGCGATACCGGGGCTGGCGATACGTCCGTCAACGCGACTGTCAACGCCGTCGACGAAGGGGGCGCGCGCAACAATCCGCAGGTGGTCGGCAACAACATTCCGATCACTAACATTTACGACGTCAACCGCAATGCCGTAGTCAACGCGGTCGACGAAGGCATTATTCGCAACAACAATACGAATAGCGCCACGGTGCTTAAGTACCTGAACCTGGCCAGCCCGCCCGCGGCGCCGGACGGTGGCGGTGGAGGTGGCAGCGGTGGCGGCGACGCTGGAATCGCTTCGGCTCTCGCCGTTTCGGCTTCGGGCAACCCGCAGGCCACGGTACCCAGGTGGCTCGGGCTGCGACTGGACGAACTCGATTTGAACAGCGGCCGCGTGGCCCAGGCGTTCCAGAGTTTGCACGACTTCAACACGCCCACCGCCCGCAAGCTGCTCGTGCGGGCCGATCACATCGCCGACGCCCTAGGCCTGGAGCACGAACTGTTGGACTGGCTGCTGGCTGATTTGGGTCTGGCTTAAGCATCCTGAATCGACGTTCCATTTAGCTCTTCCGCCTCACCTTCTCGCAGGCCAGATAGTGCGTGTGGATCGTCAGCGCGTACATCGCGTCATGCGCTTGTCTGGCGAGCGTGAATAGCTCGTCGTCAAGGTCCCGCCTAGTAGTAAGTAATGGTTGACACTCGTCACGGCGACGGTTAACATCTAGCCCGACGTTTTGAGGAAAGTGCCCTACCCATTGTGGGGGTACCGCGCCCAGCGCCGAACGCTCAGTTCCGCAAAAATCCATGACGAAATCAGAACTGCTCGGATGAAAACCAACTATGCATTGCGCGCAATACTTCGAGTGCGGATGGAAGTGCTTGAAGATCGCAGGATGCTCAGCGGCTTGCCCATCACGTTAGGCGTCATGGGCGACAGCCTCAGCGACGAATACGGCGAGCAAGCCTACGGCGCCTACGCGGACAATTGGGTCGAACAGCTCGTCACGTCGGGAGGCATCGACGTTGGGCCCACCGGCGCTTGGGGCGAGCCGCGGCGCACTTTGTACGAATACAATTGGGCCCGCTATGCGGCGACGAGCAGCGACTTGCTTTCCAGCGGCCAGCACACCGGCCTGGCCAGCCAAATCATTCCCAACGGCATCGACTATGCCGTCCTGGAGATTGGCGCAAACGACTTCTCGCCCTTTAGCGGGATATATTACAACATCTACAGCGGCGCGTGGACTTCTGCGGAAATCAATCCGTATATTGACAGCGTCCTTACGAACATCAGCACGGCGCTCGACACCGTTCTGGCGACCGGCGTAAAGATGGTGGTCGGCACCACCTTCGACTTTGGATTCACACCCTACGTCCAATCGGTATTTGACATTCCCGAGCAAAGGCAATTGGTGTCTGACGCCATTCACCAACTGAATATGGGCATCATAGCACTGGCTCAAGAGAAACACATCGTAGTCGCCGACTTTGGGAGCGCGCTCGATGCTATCTTTGGGCCCCAAACGAACCTTAACAACAGCGTCCCGATCGGCAATGTCGATATCCAACTGCATCAAACCACGGCGACGAATCCTTCGACAGCGGGCTTTGTCGCGGATTTGGTCCATCCGAACACTCCGCTTCAGAGCATTATGGCCAACTTGTTCGTACAGGCCCTCGACACTGGCTATAACGCCGGGGTGCCCTTGTTCAGCGAAGCGCAGATTCTGGCCAACAATGGACTTGCCTACGGCGGCTCCGATACGCTGAACCAGGAAATCGGCCCCTACACGGATTATGTGCTGAACTTTGCTGACGCGCCATCGACCGTCACCGGCCGCAAGTTGTTCTACAACCAGTCGGGCACCGGCGGCGCCACGGTCCGCTACGACGGCAACAACCTGGCCATCAACTCGCTCGATGATAACGCCATCGCCACCGACAAGGTGGCGTATCTGCCCTCGGCTCCCGGCGCGGCCACGTTTGCCAACATGTCCAGCTACTCCAAGGGCATCAACGGCATCATGGTCGACATTTCGGGCACGCACCCGAGCATCGGCCCCTCCGACTTCGAGTTCCACGTGGGCAACAACAATACGCCCAGCGGCTGGTCCCTGGCCAATCCTCCCACCAGCGTTTCGGTGCGGGCCGGCGCGGGCACCAGCGGCAGCGACCGCGTCGAGATCATCTGGAACTCGGGCGCTCCGTTGAAGCAGTGGTTGGAAGTCGCCGTGCTGGCCACTGTCAACACGGGCCTGACGGCATTGGGCGGCGGCTACACGGGCGCTCGGGCTAGTTGGGGCGACGTGTTCTACTTCGGCAATCCGGTGGGCAACACCGGGGTCGGCGACACGGCCGTCAACTCGACGGTCAACTCGATCGACGAGGGCGGCGCTCGCAACAACCCGCAGGTGGTCGGCAACAACATTCCGATCACGAACATCTACGACGTCAACCGCAATGCCGTGGTCAACGCGATCGACGAAGGCACGATTCGCAACAACAATACGAACAGCACCACGGTGCTCAAGTACTTGAACCTGGCCGACCCGCCGTTGGCGCCGCAAGGCGGCGGCGGTGGCGGCGACGCGGGAGTGGCTTCGGCCCTGACCGCTACGGCTACGCCCAGCACGACGCCGAGTATGCCCAGGTGGCTGGGCCTGCGGCTGGACGAGATCGACTTGAACAGCGGCCGGGTGGCCGACGTGTTCCAGCGCCTGCACGACGTGAACAACGCCGGGACACGCAAGCTGCTGCTCAGGGCCGATGCGATCGCCGACGCCTTGAACCTGGACCACGAGCTTTTGGACTCGCTACTAGCCGATCTGGGCCTGGAGTAACCCCCTGGTGGAGCTAACGAAAATTAAATAAAGATTTTCCTGGAATTTGGTTGCAAATGGGTCCGCTTCAATTACAATAAATCCAAATTGAGTTTAAAGGGGTTTCGTCCCCTTGGGTGGCTTTTGATGACAAGGACGTCCCAAGGTTTTGGTGTGACGGCGAGGGTGTAAGGGTTGACGTTCGATCCAGACCCGAACCGCAAATTCAGAGCGAAATCAAATCCAAAAGGAGCGCGTGTATGCAACGAACAGTTGGTTTATGTCTAGCACTTGCAATTGTGCTCGGGCTGGCAGCCCAGGCGCAAGCACTGCCCGTGATTGTTGTGGGCACCCACAACTTGCTGCCGAACACGCCTGGTCAGTTGATCGATATCAGCGTGAGCGGCGGTGACGCGATCCAGGGCGTGTTGTTCAGCGCCATGATCAACGGCGGTGGTACTTTGTACTCCGGCGACGGCGGGCTGCCTGGTCCGACAATTACGGGATTGGACCTGATCTCCGGCACCCATACCTTCGCCCTCAACCACAATACGCCGAGTACGTCCTTCAGCGACCCGCAACTTTGGAGT
>JBGQHN010000172.1:0-9231 GCA_041497975.1 Planctomycetia bacterium
CATCGACTTTCTGGTGCCGGGCTTGCTGGGAATGAGCCTGATGGGCGGCGGGCTGTGGGGCGTCGGCTTCGTGACCGTCGACATGCGCATCCGAAAACTACTGAAGCGGTTTCTCGCCACGCCGATGCGGAAGACTGATTTGCTGGCCGGCATCATGATCAGCCGGCTGCTGTTCATGGTCCCCGAGGTGCTCGTGCTGTTGCTGTTCGCTCGGGTCGCGTTCGGAGTCGTGATTTATGGCAGCCTGCCGGCGGTGCTGGTTTTGATCCTGGTCGGCGCGGCGACGTTCGCGGGCCTGGGGCTCTTGATCGCCAGCCGGGCGAAAACCTTGGAGGCCGTTTCCGGGCTGATGAACCTGGTGATGCTGCCGATGTGGCTCTTGTCGGGGATTTTCTTTTCGTCCGAGCGGTTTCCCAGCGCCGCGCAGCCGCTGATTCGCCTGCTGCCACTGACGGCGCTAAACGAAGCCTTGCGCGCCGTGATGCAGGAGGGAGCCACGCTGGCTTCGCAACTGCCGCAAATCGGCTTGCTGGCCGCCTGGTCGGTTGTCACGTTTATTCTGGCGCTGCGACTGTTCCGTTGGGTCTAAGCGAGACTTCGCCGCCGGCCGGTTTGGCAACCGACCGCTGATTTGTGACGTCGGGCTCGGTGAAGTCCAAAAAGCCCATCAGCATTTCGTCCCAGGTTTGTTCGCCCCAGTGCACGATCCGGTTTGGATTGGGGTTGGCCACGTTTTCCGGCGAGTTGTCGTAGTGGGCAATGCATCGCAGTTTTGTGCCCTTGGGGAGCAATTTGGGCTCGGCCAGGGCGTACGTCTGTTGCCAGGCAAAGTCGTAACGCGGCACGTCCAGCAGGATCTCCTTCGTGCCGTCCGGGTATTGCGCCTCGTAGCGGAACGATTTTCCGCGCACGTGCATGTGCGGGAACAAGCTCAAGACCAGCGCGTCGCGGCGAAACGTGTGTGACGTCTCGAGCTGGTAGTCAGATACCTTCGGCGGAATGAAAATCATGTGGGTTTCCACCGCCATCGTGTTCACGGTTTTGCGCACCGTGCCGGCCTCGGCAAACATCAGGCCCACGCTGCTGCGGTCCTTCTGCGGGGAACCGTTGGGCGTGTAGTGCATTTGGAACACGAACTTCGAGCCGGCCGGAACGAGCTTGGCCATGCCGTCCTCGAGCAAGAGCGGGTGGGCGCCCGGCGCCGTGGCGGTCAAAAAGCCCCGCTCGATGTCATCATCGGATCGATTGCCGCCGCGAGGAGGCCGGAAGAAGAGAATGATGTGGTGCACGACACCCCGGTTGCCCGGCCGGCACTGGGCTCCTTGCACCCACTTGTCTTCCTTGAAGCCCGGGTCGACGACGTAGTACTTGTAGTTGACCGTGCCCTCGGCAGGAACTTCGAACGCCGTGTCGGACATGTAGATTTCCTGGTCCACGCGGGGCAATCGCCAGCCGTCGGCAAATTGCGGAGGGGCGGGCAAATCTTTTACATCGCCTTGCGGAGTGCCGGCCCGCACCCAGGCGGCCAATAATGTCTTTTCGTCGTCGCTCAAGCGGCGGTCGTTGCTGAAGTGACCGTACTCGGGGCTGGCGTGCCAAGGAGGCATGCGGTTGTCCTCGACGACTTCGACGATGGTTTCGGCCCAGGCAGCCGCGTCCGCATAGTTCGTCAGCGCGAAGGGGGCGATCTCGCCGCCGCGGTGACACTCCACGCAATGGCGGTTCAACAACGGGGCGACGTGCTTTGTGTACGTGATCGGGGCGTCGGCCGTCGGCTGATGGACGCGACCGATGCGGCAGCCGGGCGCTTCGGTCTGGGCCTGGGCAACGGCGCGACCGGCTAGCATATCTTCCAAAGCCTGCGCTAGATCCTCGCGCGTGGGTTGTTTGCGCTGCCGGCCAACCAGGTATTGGTCGTCGATTCGCCCCCGGTATCGGACCACGCGGTTGTGGTCGAGCAAGAACACTTCCGGGGTCCGTTGCGCGCCGAATGAATCGGCCACGACGTTGCCGACGTCTTTCAGCAACGGGAATTTGATTTCGTGGACCTTGGCGTACTGCGCTAACTCAGAGAGCGAGTCTTGTTGATTCGAGTTGATGCCAATAAAGGCCACGCCCCTGTCGGCAAAGCGATCCGCCAGTTGCACCAGCCGCGGGGCGTACAGCGTGGCCAGCGGGCATTCGGTCCCCAAGAACGCGACGACCAGCGCGCGGGTGTTCTCGAAGTCGTCGAGCGAGTATTGCTTGCCCTGAAAGTCGCGCAGCTCGAAGCCCGGCACCCGCTTACCGACTGTCGTCGTAGTCGCCTTCTCGCTTCCGTGGACCGGGGAATACCCGATGCACAACGTCAGGCATCCGGCCAGCAAAGCAAGCCCGCGTCGCGTTGTCATTAATTGAATCTCCGGAGACTGTCGCTTCGAATACCCTGTAATCAATACCGACAAATACGGCCCGGGGATTCACGGACCATGGACTTTTCATTGCGTCCCCTTTGCCCAGCCGGCAAACTGTGGCTAAATTGTAGGCTAAACGGGCTGGAGATTTCGTGCAATCGCGAATTGTGAGCCGTTCAGGTCCGTCCTGGAAACTTTCAAAAAAAGCGTAGACCGAATGAAACGCCCGATTTTGCAGATCGCTGTGGGGTCGATTCTCGTTCTGGCCGCTCGTTCGGCGCTGGCCGGAGCGGTCGACAAACGGATTGATGTCTATTGGATCGACGTGGAGGGCGGTGCCGCCACGTTGATCGTGACGCCGATGGGCGAGTCGGTGCTCATCGACACCGGTAACCCGGGACATCGCGACCCGGACCGCATCGTGCAAACGGCGACTCGCGAAGCCGGATTGCGCCGGCTTGATCACGTGATCATTACCCACTATCACAGCGACCACTTCGGCGGCGCGGCGACGCTGTCGACCATCTTGCCGATCAAGCATTTGCACGACAATGGAATTTTCGAGGGCATCGTCGAGCGGCCCGACAAGAGCTACTTAGAGCTCAAGGCCGAAAAGCGATCAGCGATATCGCCCGGCGAATCGCTTGCGCTTGAAAACTCATCCAGCAAAGATGCGCCGCACGTGACGATCTCCTGCACGGGCGCGCGACAAAAATACGTCGATCCGCCGCCAGGCGCAGAGGCCACCACGGGATGCGCCGAATCCAAACCAAAACCGATCGACACCACGGACAACGCCAACAGTGTCGTGACCTTGGTCTCGTTCGGGCGCTTCCGCTTTTTCGACGCGGGCGACCTGACCTGGAACCTGGAAAAAGAACTTGTCTGTCCGACCAATCGGATCGGCAAAGTCGATGTGTATCAGGCCAGCCACCACGGGATGGACGCCAGCAACAATCCGCTGGTGATCCGCGCCCTGTCGCCCACCGTGGCCGTTATCAACAACGGCGTCACGAAAGGTTGCGACCCGCAAATGTTTCACGCGCTCAAGGAAACGTCATCGGTCCAAGCGATCTACCAGGTGCACCGCAACCTGCGCAATGACGGCTCGCCGAACACCGATGACGCGTACATCGCCAATGCCGGCAAAGACTGCAAAGCCAATTTCATCAAGCTCTCGGTCGATCCCACTTCCACGACCTACAGCGTTTCACTTCCTTCGACGGGTCACGCGCGTACCTACAGCGTGAAATAGCCGGCCGTATTATTTTATAGTGGATATTCGTACAATGCTGGTCACCTATGCCAAAGCATGTATCGAAATCATTGGTTCATCTTGACCATCACCTTCCCGCTGGCTTGCCGCCGATTGACAACCCGCAGACCGCACTGCCCGCGATCGCGAAAGATCCGCGTCTAGTCGCATTAGTGCATGAGGCAGTAGCGCGCATACCGACTTCGCATCGAATGGTGCTTTGCGATTCGCGCGAAATGAAATTGGCGCCTGAGTCGGTTCACCTAGTGATTACGTCTCCGCCATACTGGACTCTGAAGGAATACCGGGCCAACACAGCTCAGCTCGGGCACATATACGATTACGACGTCTTCTTGAGCGAGCTGGACCGCGTCTGGCAGTTGTGTTTTCGCGCTCTGGTGCCCGGAGGGAGATTGATTTGCGTCGTCGGTGACGTCTGCTTGTCTCGGCGAAAAAACAACGGCCGCCATACGGTGGTTCCGCTGCACGCATCCATCCAGGAGCGGTGTCGAACGATAGGTTTTGATAATCTGGCGCCCATCATCTGGCATAAGATCGCCAACGCGGTTTTCGAGTCTGAAGGAAACGGCGGAACCTTCTTGGGTAAACCATACGAACCAAATTCGGTCATTAAAAATGACATAGAGTTCATTCTCATGCAGCGGAAACCGGGCGGCTACCGTAGTCCATCGCTGGCCACGCGCGTGTTGAGCGTGATCGGGGATGCAAATCATAAAGAGTGGTTTCAACAGATTTGGACAGGACTGACCGGCGCCTCAACTCGCAACCATCCAGCGCCGTATCCGCTGCAACTGGCGGAGCGATTGGTCCGAATGTTCAGCTTCGTCGGCGATACGGTGCTCGACCCATTTCTCGGCACGGGGACGACATCGTTGGCCGCGATGCGTCACGGTCGCAATTCGGTCGGCTTTGAGATTGAAAAGTCTTACCTGGAGCAAGCTCGAAAGCGGGTACTAAACGCGAAGGATGTCTTTACATCGACGAGGGTTACCGTTGATGAAGAATGACGTTGAGCGGCAAGTCCGAGAGGCAATCAAGCTCTTTTGGTTAACGCGTGATAAGCAAAGAGCGGCCCAAGGCGGAAAAACAGGCCAAAAGGATGCCGGGCTACGCGCTGCAGTCACCGGGGGCAAGCACCTCGATGGATTTACGACGATCTGTCGTGATTTGCTTATCAAAGCCGGCCTTCCCGAAGCACACGTCTACTGGCAAAAAAATCGCCAAATTCCTGGCTATTACCGTGCCGAGAAAAGCTGGGACTTGGTAGTCGTGGCGGACGGCCATCTCTTGGCAGTCATTGAATTTAAAGCTCAAGTGGGCCCTTCGTTCGGCAACAACGTCAACAACCGCGCTGAGGAAGCGCTCGGCAACGCGACTGACCTGTGGGCTGCTTATCGCGAGGGCGCTTTCAAGCCGTCTGCAAAGCCATGGCTTGGTTACATCTTTATTCTCGAAGACTGTCCCGCGTCGCGACGCCCCATCAAGGTCAGCGAGCCACACTTTCCGGTATTTAGTGAGTTTAAGAACTCTTCGTACGCGAAGCGGTACGAGATTCTGTTGCTGAAGCTGCTTCGGGAGCGGCTGTACGACGGAGTAAGCCTCTTTTTAACGAGTCGCAAGGACGGCGCGACAGGCAAATTCGCAAGTCCGAGCAAGGAACTCGGGTTCCGCAACTTTGCTGCCGGATTGTCAGGGCACGCGATCGCATTTGCCAAGGCGAACTGATTCTCATCGCGAAATCCAAGCGGCCGGATGACCGCATGCAAATCGCGTGAAACAGCCGACGATTTCACCTACAGCAGGCGCCGAAGTAATGCGGAATTGCAGATCGAAACCGTCGCAAGTATAAAAGAACCCGGATAGCGGCATCGAGTTCCGCAAACGTTTGTCGCCGCCAAGAATAGTCTGATGAAAACCTTGCTGCATCGAAGTACAACCGCACCGACTTTACGGATCGGACTGCTGCTCGCCGCCGGATGTGCGGGCGCGCTTGTTACGGGTGATTGGGCGGCGGCGGTTGATTTCAATCGCGAGATCCGCCCCATCCTGGCGGCCAATTGCTTTGCCTGCCATGGACCCGACACCGCCGAGCGCAAGTCAAATCTGCGGCTCGACACGCGCGAGGGAGCATTTGCCGACCTCGGAGGGCACGCGGCTTTGTCCGCGGGCAAGCCGGACGAAAGCGAATTGGTGCGACGCATTTCGAGTTCGGATGCGGACGAGGCCATGCCCCCGCCCGAATCGGGCAAGAAACTTACCGCCGACCAGATCGAACTAGTGCGCCGCTGGGTAGCCGAAGGGGCAAACTGGCAGAACCACTGGGCCTATGCGAAGCCGGCGCGGCCGCCGATTCCGCCGGCCGGCGCGGCCGACGGCGTCACCAATCCGATCGACTTTTTCGTGCGAGCGAAACTGTCGGAGCTAGGGCTTTCGCCCGCACGCCAAGCTGACCGCGTCGCGCTTGTTCGCCGGCTGTCGTTCGATTTGACCGGACTGCCCCCGACGCCGCGACAAGTCGAACTGTTCTTAAACGACCAGGATCCTCTGGCCTACGAGAATGTGGTCGATCGAATGTTGGCGTCGCCACACTATGGCGAGCGGATGGCGATGTACTGGCTCGACGTTGTCCGCTTCGCCGATACCAACGGCTACCATGGCGACAACCATCGAGACATCGCGCTGTTTCGGGACTACGCGATCCAGTCGTTTAATCGAAACAAGCCGTTCGACCGCTTTACCGTGGAGCATCTGGCGGGCGACCTGCTGGGCGACGTTTCGCGCGAAACAAAAATTGCCTCCGGCTACAACCACCTGCTGATGACCACCCGCGAGGGAGGCGCACAACCCAAGGAATACCTGGCCAAGTACGCGGCCGACCGGGTGCGCAATGCCTCCACGGTCTGGTTGGGCTCCACGATGGGCTGCGCGGAGTGTCACGACCACAAGTTCGATCCGTTTTTCACGCAGGACTTTTACAGCTTTGCGGCCTTTTTCGCGGACATCAAGGAAGTGGCCGTCGGCATCCAGGAACAAGTGATGCTGCCGGACGAACTGGAGTCGCAGCAACTTGCCGAGCTCGACGCGCGGATTACGGCGATTCGCAAGGTGCTGGACACGCCCACGGCCGAGTTGTCGACGGCACAGGCCGGGTGGGAAGAGTCCGTGCACAGCCAACTGGCCGATTGGAAGCCCCTCAAGCCCTCGGGCGCCGTGGCCGCCTCGGGCGCGACCTTCACGATTGCCCAAAGCGGGTCGCTGCTGGTCGGTGGCAACACGGCGGCCACCGATATCTATACGATCGTCGCGCCGGTGGACCTGGCGGCGCTTACCGCCCTGCAGCTGGAGGTTCTGCCGCACAAGAGTTTGAAGGAAAAAGGGTCGGGCCGCGCGGCGAATGGTAATTTCGTGCTTTCAGAAATCCGCTGCACGATCGCTCCGCGCTCGAATCCCGCGGCAGCCAAACCGCTCGTGCTCGAACAGGCCTCGGCCGACTTCTCCCAGGACGAACTGCCTGTCGCGGCAGCAGTCGACGGCAAACCAGAAACCGGCTGGTCGATCGCGCCCAGAATCGCCCAGGAGCACGTCGCGGTGTTTGAAGTCGCCGGCGCGCCGGCGGCCGGCGACGCGATCTTGACGTTCGAGTTCGTGCAGAATCACGGCAACGTTCATAACCTGGGTCACTTTCGCATTTCCGCCACGGCAAGCCCCAAGCCCGTGCGGGCGAATGAGGGCATCCCCAAAAACATCGTCGAGATTCTAGCCCTCAAACGAGAGTCGCGAACCGCGGCGCAGGCCGAATCGTTGGCGGCCCATTACCGTTCCATCTCGCCGCTGCTGGCGCCTGCTCGCCAAAAAATGGCCGCGGCCGAACAAGCCAAAGCCGAATTCATCAAGACCGTGCCCACCACCTTGGTTACCGTGTCAACCGAGCCGCGCACGATGCGCATTTTACCGCGCGGAAACTGGCTGTCGGACGCCGGCGCGATCGTGAGTCCCTCGGTGCCCGCTTTTTTGCCGCCGCTGGGCGTGAATGATCGTCGCGCCAACCGGCTCGATCTGGCCCGATGGATGGTTTCGCCCGACAATCCGCTTGTGGCCCGAGTTGCCGTCAATCGGCTGTGGAAGATTTTGTTCGGCCAGGGCATCGTCAAGACGCTCGACGATTTCGGTTCGCAAGGCGCGGCGCCCACGCACCCTGAGCTGCTCGATTGGCTGGCAAGCGAATTTATTGACAGCAGGTGGGACATCAAACACATGCTCAGGCTAATGGCGACGTCGGCCACGTACCGCCAATCGTCGGCCGCCAGCGAAGCATTGCGGCAAGCCGATCCCTACAACAAGTGGCTGGCGCGGCAGGCGCGCTTCCGGCTGGATGCTGAAATGGTTCGCGACAATGCCCTGGCCATTAGTGGTCTCTTGTCGCCGAAGATCGGCGGCCCCAGCGCCAAGCCTTACCAGCCGCACGGCTATTGGGCCCACTTGAATTTTCCGGTCCGCGAATATGAGAGCGATCACGGCGAAAACCAGTATCGCCGCGGGCTGTACACCTATTGGGCGCGCACGTATTTGCATCCCAGCCTGCTGGCGTTCGATGCGCCGACTCGTGAGGAATGCACGGTGGAGCGGGCGCGGTCCAACACGCCTTTGCAGGCGCTTGTTCTATTGAACGACCCCACCTATGTCGAAGCCGCCCGCGTCTTCGCTTGGCGAGTGCTGGCCGAAGGGGGCCAAACCACGGACCAACGTGTGCGCTGGGCTTATCGCGTGGCGCTGTCGCGCGAGCCGCAACGCCAAGAACTGGCGGTTCTCACCGGCCTGCTGGAAAAACATCGCTCCGAGTACGGCGCGAACCCGGCGGCGGCAAAGCAACTGGTCAGCGCGGGCGAGGCCGCGACGCCCGATGACGTCGACCTTGCGGAGCTCGCGGCCTGGACATCCGTGGTCCGAGTGTTGCTCAACTTGCACGAAACGATTACCCGCATTTAACCCGCGTTCGATAGGATATCAGCACATTCATCGCGAAAGCGGACTATGAACTTTTTTGATTCCCTGCGGCCGGTAGAATCTCGACGAGCTTTTTTGGGGCGTGCCAGTACGGGCCTGGGCTCGGCGGCGCTGGCCTGCCTGCTAGGTCCCCAATCGTCGGCAGGTGCCGCGGTCGCTTCGGCGCCCACGATCGACAAGTGGCCAGGCGTGGTCCATCCGCCCCATGTTCCTCCGCGCGCCAAGCGAGTGATTTATCTGTACATGGCCGGCGGTCCGTCGCATTTGGAGACGTTCGACTACAAGCCAAAGCTGGCCGAGATGCACGCCAAGCCCATGCCCGAATCCTATACCCAAGGCATGCCCATCGCGCAGTTGCAGGGACAAAAGCTGACGTGCCTGGCGCCGCAGCACAAATTCGAGCGATTCGGCGAGTCGGGCCAACAGATGGCCGCCGTGTTTCCCGAGCTGGGCAAAGTGGCCGACGAAATGTGCATCATTCGCTCGCTGCACACCGAGGCAATCAATCACGATCCGGCCCATACGTTTATGAACACGGGCACCACCATTTCCGGACGG
>JBGQHN010000173.1:0-9228 GCA_041497975.1 Planctomycetia bacterium
CGCGTGGCGGCAAGTCGCGGTCACGGCCGGGTCGCGCGCCGCCAACGCCGCCAGCCGCAAAGCCTCGCCCAGTGGCAATTGTTGCTCGAGAAACACGCCCACCAGGCCGCTGAACTCCGTCAATCCCCGGTACCACCAGGCTTTGCCCAAAAACGGCACATGCGCCGCCAGCCGACTCAGTCGGCCCGCTCCGCCCAAAACTCGAACGCCGACGGCTACCAACGCGACGCCGCCTAACGTCGCCAACACAAGCGGCGGAACGATCCGGGAGAACTCGAGCAATCGGTGGGCCACGAAGGACTGCGGCGAACTGTCGAACATATCAAACAGGGCATCCACCTGCGTTTCCGGCAACAGCCACAGGGAAACGAGCAACAGCCAGGCCACAAGAAAGGTCAACAAGATCGCCGGGTACGTGACGGCCTCCCAAAACTGCCTCGTCATGTCATCCATGTCTCGTTCGTGCGCCAGCAGTCGATCGAGCGACGGCGCCAGCCGGCCCGAGCGGGCGCACGACACGATGATTTCGCGCAGATGAGGCGGCAAGGGGGGGCTCATCGCTTCGAGCGCGGACGGCAGCGATTGGCCGCCTTCGAGGCGAGTTGCAAGGCCGCTGAGCGATCTGGCGATTCGATCGCTGGGGACATCACCAGCGAGCGAGCGCAGTCCGCCTGTAAGCGGCAAACCGGCGGCAGCCAATTGCGAGATGTACCCGGCCAGCTCCACGGCTTCGGCCGCACCGAGCGGTCGCAGAATAGCCGAGGGCAGTTCGTCGGCCAGCTGCTTCGCCTCGCGCAGGTTCCGCGCGGCGAGCAATGCCTGCGCCGATGTCCAATCGGCCGCTTCCACGGTCCCGGAGACAGCCCGGCCCTCGGCATCAATCGCGGTATAGGCAAAGAGTTTCATTGGATTCGCATCGACTGTCCGACTTTTCCGCCCAGGGCTTCCAACAAGTTCGCAAACGGCACCAACATGGTCAGGCCGAACAACAGGACGATCGAGCCGCCCACCAATACAACCAGCCACATGGGCAAATGATCGCGCAGCCACCGCGCGTCGCGGGCGATGCCGCGGCGATAGGTGTCGGCGACGTGGCGCGCCAGGGCCGCAAGCGCAGGCTGCGGAGCACCCGAGGCGATGAGCCACGCCACGAGCGGCGGAAAGCCCGCGAGCGACCGACCGTTTTCGGCCATCGCCCCCCCACGCTCGAGCGACGCCGCCCGCGCTTTGGCCGATCGGACGAGCCTTTGATCCGACGTGCATTCGGCGGCCAACGTCAGGGCTTCGTGCAAGGGCACGCCGTGTTCGATCAACAGCGCCATGATCTCGGCGAACGAAGCGGCTCGCGCATGTCGCACGGCGCGGCCGGCCGCGGGAATCCAGGATAGGAATCCGGCGCCGGCGGCCGCGTCCAGCATCGACGCGCGGCGGGTTCGTATCCAGGCAAACACGGCGGCGAACACGAGCACGAGCGGCGGCACAATCACCAACGGAATCACTCGTTGCGTGCCGGGGATCGGAATGCCTACATCGGCCGACTTGGCAAATCCGGCCAACGACGACAGGAACTTGGGAGGCGAACCGTCGTAAAGCAACATCAGCGCCGGAAAGACAGTTCCCAGCAGCAGGCAGAAAAGAAAATAGCCGATCACCACCAGGGCCAACGGATAGAGCACTGCCAGGGTGACCGCGCCGCGCACGTCTTTCAGATTGCGCGCGCTGGCCGACAACGATTCGAGCGCCGCGGGCAAATTGCCCGACTTCAAGCCGGCCGTGACCAGGGCATGATACACGTCGGGGATTTCGCCGCGCGCTTCGGCCAGCGACTGCGGCAGCGTTTGGCCCCGAGCCACCGCCTCGGAAAGCCGCGTCACGACCCGGCCGAGTTGGCCGCTGACGTCGCGACCCCAGCTTGCCAGGCCCATTTCCAACGGCACGCCGGCTCGCACCAGGCCCGCAATCTCGTCGTTCAGAGCGGCGAGATCATCCAACGAGATGCTCTTTGACACGAAGTGTTCCCGAAATGGATAACTTCGGCCGCTCCCCTGTCCCGAGTAATCCGCCGCGGCCCAGAAGTGTAGGCGCAGTATACTGCCGGGCACGCCGGAAAAGCCAGCTTACGCCGCAGAATTCTTGCCAAAACCCAGCACGCGGCGCACTTCCGCCGGGCTGGTCAGGCCCGCATCAACCGCGCTGGCCGCCCGGGCCCAGCGATCGACCATGCCGGCCCGCAATGCCAACCGTTCGAGCGTGGCGACGTCCGATCGCTCGAGAACTGCCTGGGCGAGCTGGCTATCGTCGAGCGGAAGCAACTCGGCCAGGACCGTCCGCCCCCGGTAGCCCGTGCCGAGGCAACTCGGGCAGCCAACAGCAACGCGCGCTTGAGCTACCTGGAGGCCCAACAGTTCGCCCGCGTCGTGCGCGGGCCGCGCGCATGCGCACAACTTGCGGACCAGGCGCTGAAACAGAACGGCCAGCACGCCGCTTCGCAAGACGTAGGGCTCGATGCCCATATCGATGAGCCGCCCGACGGCTTCGGCGGCGCTGCCGGCGTGAAACGAGGTGAGCACGAGTTGGCCGGTCAGCGAGGCTTGCAAGGCCGTTTCGGCCGTGGCACGGTCGCGAATCTCGCCGATCATGATCACTTCCGGATCCTGCCGCAGCGCGCCGCGCAGGGCACTGGCCATATCAAAGCCGGCGCTGTGATTGACCTGGGACTGCGAAACCCCCGGCAGGGCCATTTCGATGGGGTCTTCGAGGGTTACGACGCTGCGCGCGCCCTGGGACTGTCGAACCACCTCATGCAGGCAGGCGTAGAGAGTCGTCGTCTTTCCGCTGCCGGCCGGCCCCGTGACGAGGATTGCTCCGGCCGTTTCCACGAGCAGGCGCCGCAAACGATCGACGATCTCGGTGGGCAATTGCAATTCGGCGAGATCGCGATATTCGAGCTTGTTGTCGAACAGACGCACGACGGCACGTTCGCCGTGCAGCGTGGGAAACGTGCTGACACGAACCTCACTGCCGGCGTCGCTGGTGCGAATCCGGCCTTCTTGCGGCACGTCGTTGCGATAGGTCAACAACTCGGCCAGGACCTTGAGCCGCGCGACGACATTGGCGGCCAGCCCGGCCGGATACGTGCCCAGCGCCACCAGCACTCCGTCGACGCGCCAGCGAAGTTCAAGGCCCTGGGGCGTCGGTTGCAAATGCAGATCGCTCGCGCCGCGCTCGCGCGCCGCGGTCAACATCGTGTTGACGAAGCGCGAAGCGTACTGGGCATCGGACGGATCGAGCGAAGCAAGCGCGCTGGCCAGTTGGTCGTCCAATTGGAAATCACCTCGCCCTCGAAAATGGGAGCTAGCGCCAGCCCCCCGCGAAGCGCCGCCCAAGCGCCGGCGCCACCTGCGAGCCCGCTCCTACGCCAGATTCTCCTCGATCTCCTTGATGTCCTCGTCCATTCCGGCGTGTTTCAGCTTCAGTTTGGCCAGGCCGTCGATGCCCAGGCCGATCTTGATTCCGTGCTGGATAAACGGGTTTTCCCACACTGAAAACCTTTGCAGCCGGCGTTCGGTCCCATAACGCTTGAGAACGGCCACGCCGGTGGCGTCGGCCGCGATGCGGTCGCGGCTGGCCACGATCAGCTTCGGGTCGACGGTGTCGCCATGCGATGGACCTCCGAATACAAAGCTTCTCGTCCCGTCCAGGATGTTCAGCGCGGGGCGAATCCCCAGGTTCAGTTCGGCCACGCGGCTGACCATCGGCGTGACTTCTTCCACGTCAAGTTTGCGCCCCTCGGGACCGAGCCGTCGGCGGCTGCCCGATGATTTTTGGTCCAGAAGATTTCCGCTGCCTTTAAAAGCCGTGTGGAACTCGCGGCGCGTGCGGTGATGGCTCATGCCGACAAACGCCTTCATCGACATCGTGAACCAGGCCTGGAAGTGCGTTTTGATCACGGGGACGTTGATCACGTGGTCGACGGCGAAGAGCAATTCGGCCAGCTCGAAACCGTCGGGCCAGTTGTCGGCTTTCTCCGGCTTGATTTTGCGCCATAGCGGCGCGTCCTTGCGGCCCAGCATTTCCAACTCGGCGGCGGCATCTTCCAAGCCGACCGCCACGACCGGCGCCTTGGCGTCGCTGATCGCCTGGTTCACGGCGTCCAAATGCCCGACCCGTTTCATCACGTCGATCGTTTTGGGCGTCGAGGTGTCGAAAATCGGAGAGAAACTGCGGTCGGCCACGATGATCCGCTTCGGCCCGCGCTCGCCGACCAGCTTGATGACCGCGTACAACACTTCCGGGCTGGTCGTCGTCGGGTTGGGCACCGCGCCGGTGACGTTCGGTTTGATGAGCACCGTCTGGCCGGCCTTGATGAAATCCATTCCGCCGGATAGCTCGACGGCCTTGCGCACGGCCTCTTCCATATTCGACCCGCGGGCAATGCCCACGTCGGCCGAAGCGGGGCCCGGGGCCGCTTCTTCACCCAGGGCAAAGCGCGGCAGCGTGCCCGAAAGTCCCGCGGCCATTGAAGCCGCGGTCGCATGACGAAGAAATTGCCGCCGGTGCTGGCACGGCCATTGGCGCGACATGAATAGACCCCTCGCAAGAAAAGTCATGGACGGTGTTATGGCGTCGATTGTAACCACTTTTCGAGGCTGGTGCGAAGCGCCTCGGCCCGCCGGTTGAGCTTGCCGACTCGTTCGGCGGGAACTTCCTTGGCGGCATGGATGATCTGCATGGTGTCGGCCCGAACGGCCGCGACCTCGCCGGCGAATGCGTCGGGAATCGGAGCGTCCTTGGCGATGTTCTTTTTCCTCACCATTCGCAAAACGTCCCACAGACGGTCGTTTTCCGCGACGGCCGCGGCCAGGTTCGGAAATTGCTTGTCGAGCTTGTCGTGGCAATCGCCGCACATGGCCGCCAGTTTGAAATCGGCCGGCGGATTGCCGATGTCATGGTTGCCGTGGCAATCGAAGCACATGGGATACTCGGTATTGATCCGTTTGCCGAAATCCCATTCATGGGGTCCAGAGGCCAACACCTTGGCCGCCTCGTCGTGGCAATCGCTGCAGTTGCTGATGTGAGCACTTTTCTTGGTGCCGATAAAGCCGAACTCTTCCTCATGTGCCTTGACGTCGTCGCGCGTGTTGCCGCCGTGACAGTCGTAGCAAGTCATCTCGGCCAGGTCGTGCACGCTGCGGACGAAGTTCGTGACCGCGGCAGTCAATTCGCGCCCGGCCGTCAAGTGACAGGCGGCGCAGTTCGAACCGACTTGCGGCAGCGGATGGCCCTCGGGCCAGTTCTCGGGCTTGACCAGCTTCTTGACGACCGGCTCGCCCTGCGGTTTCTTCTCTTCCTTCTTGGCCTCATCGGCGGACGACAGGTAAGCACCCGTTAGCACCGCACATGACACGAAGCCGGCCAAGCAAGCCACGGCCACGCGCCGCGCTAGTGCGCTACGCCGACTGGCCAGCCACCACATGGCGAAGAGCACCGTCGCGATAAGAATCACGTCCACCGATTTCCCCCCGAGCGGTCGCGCGAAAACCTCGCGCGCCCGTTGCAGCCACTTGCCAATTCTTCAGGCTAACTCGCCGGCGGACGCGGCGTCAATCAAGGATTTGCGTCCACCGTTAATCCCAAGTTCCTTCCGGAATCGGCTTGGCCTGGACGATCTCGATGCTCACTTGCTCGGGACCTTCGACGATGAAGCTTTTGAGCTTATATTCTGGCCGTTCGGCCAAGGGCTCGATGATCTTCACGCCCGCGGCTCGCATGCGGTCGTACACCCCCTGGACGTCGCGGTACGAGAAAGCGATCCGGTCGATTGGGCGGCCCTTGGTGGGCTGGATCTCCTTGAGCGGTTCGTCGGGCCACCAGGGCGGCGCCGGCGTTATATCCGGCTTGCCGAAAAAGATCATCGTCACGTTGTCGCACTGAATGACGTTGATCCAGATGCCGGCCAGCGTCGACATGTCTCCCTTGGGCTTGTCGCGCTGCGGCACGCGCGGCTTGAGCCCCAGGTGCTTCACGTACCAATCGACTGACTCGTTGACGTCGGTGCAGAAAAAGTGCACGTGGGCGAAGCGATGATGGCCCATCGTGTTGATTTCGATCAGCTCCTTGTCCGGGCCGCTGATGTACATGTAGTAATTGTCCGGGCCGCCCAGCGGCGTGAGCGGCGTATGAAACTCGACCTTGTGGTTCTTCCACCACTCATATTCGTTCTTCACGTCGACGCCCCCCCAACCAATGTGCCAGATGCCCGTGTTCAGCTTGCTGGGGGCTGGAGTGTCGACCTTGTTGAACAGGATGAACGACTTCTCCGTGAACACGGCATCGGAAACGCCGCGGAACTTGATTGGCGTGGCGCCAAAAACTCGACTATAGAATTGGATCGACTTTTGCGGGTCGACGACGTTGAGCGTCACGTGATGAAACCGGGCCGGCTCGACGGTCTGGGCCGAGAGCCTGCTGGTTCCCAGGCCGGCGGTCCATAGCGTTGCCATCGCGAACGAGTAACGACAAAAGCGGTTCATCGATGAACGCTCCCGGTTGAAATGCGGAGGAATCAAGAAACCATCTGGGCTGCCAGGGCCTCAATATACTCGTCGCGCGACTCCAATGCACCCGGTGGCAACCCGCTAGCACGATTGGTCTAGCTGGAAACCGCCCTGTGCATGTATTGTCCCGTCCTTCCAGCCAAAGCGATCAACCGCGGAGAACGCAATCATGCTATCCACTTTCGCGCTGCCGATGGTGTGGTTCGTGCTTGCCTTGACGGAAGTCTCGGCGCCAGCGGCCGACGCGCCTGCGATGGCCCTCACCCCGCAGGCGCAGTTCGCACCAGTGCGCGTCGCGCAACTTCCGAAAGTCGCAAGGGCGAGCTTGCCGGTCCCATCATTCGATCATCCGTTCACCCTGGATCGAATTGTCCAGTGGCTGCTCAATCACGTGCCGAAACTGTTTACTATCCTGCTGGCCACGTGCGTGCTGCACTGGCTGTTGAGGCTCGGGGGCCGTCAAATTGCGCAGATCATTGCCCGCGGCGGCAGCCGCGGCACGCAGCGCGAGCGCGAGAACCGCGCGGTGACCTTGGTGGGAGTGTTTCGCAATACGGTCTCGCTGGCCATCATCGGCGGCGGCACTCTGATGGCGATGGACGAAGTGGGCATTCCGATCATGCCGCTCATGGGAGGAGCCGCCGTGGTCGGTTTGACGGTCGCCTTCGGCGCTCAGAACCTTGTCCGCGACTACTTCTCCGGATTCATGGTCCTGATGGAAGACCAGTACGGAATCAACGACGTCGTCAAGATCGGCGACACGTCCGGCGTGGTGGAAAAAATCACCCTGCGCATGACCGTGCTGCGAGATCTCGAAGGAATCGTGCATTTCATCCCGCACGGCAGCATCACGCGCGTGAGCAACATGACGCACGGCTGGTCGCGGGCCGTGGTCGAGATCAATATCGCGTACCGCGAGGATCCGGATTACGTGATGAGCGTGCTGATGGACGTGGCAAACGAGATGCGCACCGATCCCGTCTTCGGCCCATTGATCCTCGATGAGCCCGAGATGCTCGGTCTCGATCGATTTGGCGACTACTCGGTGGTTATCAAGTTCGTGCTCAAAACGCACCCGTTGAAGCGATGGCCAGTGCGGCGCGAGCTGTTGCGGCGGATCAAGCACAAGTTCGACGAGCTGGGAATCGAAATCCCCTTTCCACACCGCACAGTCTACAACCGGCAGGAAAGCGACGCGGCGCCGCAGGCCGCCGGCCGACCTCGACCGACGATGTACGGCAAGACGGCGTAATGAAGCGATCGTGTGCCGACCGAGCCAGCTGCTTGTTGAAAAATTGGGACAGGCACCTCGCTGAGCAGTTTTCGCGGGTTTCGGGCGACCTGGCTCGGAGCCAGTCCCAGTTTTCAACTGCCTGCTAGATCGCCCGGATGGCGATATCCATCAAGTAATGCGCCATGCCGATCCAAATCACGTCGCGCGAGCGTTGGACCGTCCATAGGATCGCGGTCGCCAGCGCGGTGTTGAAGACGAAGAATGCCGCGATGTGGAACAGCGCACGGTCCTCGGCGAGCTGTCCTGGTATGTGCGCCGCCGCGAACAACACCGAGGGCACGATCAACGCCGCCGCCATGCCGACCAGCCAACGAAACCGCACAAACCCGAACGCCACGGCGACGCCCTCCAGAAAGATCGGCAGGAAATTGGACATCTTGTCCGGCGCGACGCTGGCGACCACGATCTCGGGCAGCTCGGCGATTTGAGCGCGCAATGCCAGGTATATGGACACCGCGAGCACGCCCAAACCAATCCCCAGGGCGACCTTCTCCGCCAGGCGAGCGGGCGAGAGCGATGAAAGAAAGATCGTCTCGGGCCCCTGACGTCGCGCGATAAGCACGGCGGCGATCGGCGAAAAGATGATCAAGTTGTCAACCGACCAGAACAACCGGCCCAGCGAGCTACTGTCCGTCGGCAGCAGCCAACCCTGGCGGTAGACGGCTCCCAGGAGCAGAATTCCAGCCGCGGCCGCCAACGTTAACAGAAAATCAAAGACCGGACGGTCCGAGTCGGGCAGTGGAGTCTCAGCCTGGCCTGCAGGACGCAGCCGGTTGTAGATCAACCAGCCGGCGCAAGCGGCCAGGTAGGCCGCCGCAACGGGGCCAAAGAAGAACAATGTCGCCGTTTGAGGGTCTTGCATGGCATCGCTCGCGGTCTCGTCAGCTTATTCGCTGCCGCCGGGACTGTATTGAGACCGGAGCGCCGGAATTGCGAGACCTCTGAACCCTTTGCTGACCGCGGCGACGGTCGCCGGGCGGCGCCGCGGCAAGACGAAAGTCAGTCGACCGGCGGCAGCACGTCGGGCTCGATTTGGTAGCCTTCGGCCAGCGCGTTGGTCATGTTGAACAAGCTGGCGATCGCCAGAATCTCGCCCAGGGCCTCGGTCGACGCGCCAAGTTTGCGCAGCGCGGCGGTATGCGAATTGACACAGTACGAGCAGCCGTTGGTGGCCGAGACGGCCAGGGCAATCGTTTCGCGCGTGGCTGCATCGAGCGCCGAGCGACGGCCCACGGCCTCGGGGTGCATGAGCGTCTTGAGCGTGGTCCAGGTCAATTCCAATTCAACCGGATTGGTCGCCAGCACGCGCCATAAGTTCGGCACGAAGTCGATGTTCTTGGTCCGCTTGATGTCGGCGAAAATCTCGGCCACTTTGCC
>JBGQHN010000174.1:0-9219 GCA_041497975.1 Planctomycetia bacterium
ACTTGCCGGACCTGGTCGGGGCCGTCGGCAATCCGAAAATCGCGTTCATCGGGAAACGTCGTGACGCGGACCTGCGGGGCAAAGCGATTCAGGTCTCCGTGGCCGCCGGTCATCGAAATGCCCGGCCCGCTGGCCACGATCCGCGGACCGATGAGAAACCCCTCGTTGATCGAATCGCGCAGGTCCACGGCCATGAACGGACGCGACCCAAGATCGCGCACGCTCGTGAATCCCGCCTCGAGAGTCTTGCGGGCGTTCAATACGCCAGCAAAGGCGCTGTGGTTGGGTGTGCTCTTGAACTTATAGATCTCGTCGTAGCGGTCGGCCCGGCCGCCCAAATGCGTATGGCAGTCGATCAGGCCGGGCAGAACGGTCGCATTGGTCAGGTCGATCACCTCGGTCCCGCCGGGAATTGTCACGTCCGCGGCTGGCCCGACGGCTTTGATTCGATCCCCCTCGACAAGGACCATTACGTTCATTCGGTACGCGTCGCCCGTGCCATCGAACAAGCGCCCAGCCTTGATGGCCACGACGCGTGGTGGCTCGGCGGCGAGGGCCTGTTGACTAAAGCGGGCGAGGATGGCAGCCCAAGCGGTGACGAGCAAAATGACGCGATTCACGGCTGAGTTCTCACGGTCAGCGCGGCAAACGGAAATCATGACGCATTCTCTTGTAGTTGGGCCGACTGCCCCGAGTCAAGCAGTTGCCATCGCCAGTCGACCGCCGTCAGGTCCTGGCAGGCGAGAACACCGGTAATTCTCGCATCGGACCAGCATGGGGTGATTTCCTGCGCTGTTCGTTTTTCGCCTGTGACGGTGGCATCGGGCTCTCCCGTTGTTTGTTGACCCCGGGAGCGCGGGGGACGATAATCTGCGGGCCAACGCACGGCCGAGCGGCGCCTTTGGGGTTCTGCGAGAACCGTCCATTGGACCTCGGGACACGCAATATAGTCCATTGTCATTGCGGGAGGATGGGGATATGGACTCCAAGTTCTTCAGGCCGCGCGTCGTTGGGCAGGTGCTGGCTATCGTCATGGTGGCGCTGGGCTTCCGCTCCCAGGCAGTGGCCGAGTTCAAGGAAGCGATGGTGCCGATGCGCGACGGAGTCAAGTTGGCCACGAACGTGTTCCTTCCGACGGGTGATGGGCCTTGGCCAGTCGTGCTCACGCGCACGCCGTACGGCAAGGGCCGCGCCGAGGCCCGCGAAAAACAAGAGTCGGACTACACGAAACGGGGTTACGTGCGGATCGTTCAGGATTGTCGAGGCCGCTTTGACAGCGAGGGCGTCTATCGCGCGTTCATCGATGATATGGAGGACGGTTACGACACGGTGGAATGGGTCGCCTCTCAACCTTGGTCGAACAGCAAGATTGGCATGATTGGCGGCTCGGCGATGGGCATCACGGCCAACCACGCCGCCATGAGCGGAGCGCCGCATCTGGTTTGCAACGTCGTCGTTGTCGGGCACGGCAGCTCGTATCACTACTCGGGCTATCCCGGCGGCGTATTTCTGAAGAACCTGAATGAAGAATGGCTGCGCCGCCAAGGCGTGCCCCCGCTGGACGTGCCGCGGCCAATTCACCGCGTGTATGACGACTCGTTCCGCAAGCGCGACATTCAGAATTACTTCGCTACGATGAAGACTCCGACGCTCAATATTGGCGGGTGGTACGACATCTTCAGCCAGGGAAACATCGATTGCTTCGTGGGCTTGCAATACCAGGGCGCCGAGCCGGCCAAGGGCAACCAGAAATTGGTCATGGGCGCGTTTGGCCACGGACGGCTAGCCGGCGATTTAAAGTACCCGGCCGATTCCGGACGCCAGGACCCCGAGTTGTCGTTCCGCTGGTTCGATCACTGGCTCAAGGGGGCCGACAACGGCGTCGACAGCGAGCCCGCTGTGCGCTACTACGTGATGGGTGATACGTTTGATGCGACGGCGCCGGGCAACGCTTGGCGCACGTCGGAGCGTTGGCCGCCGAAATCTGAAGTCACGCCCTATTACCTTCACGACGGCCACAAACTGTCGACCACGGCGCCTCAAGGCGACGACAGCTCGTCCGGCGCCTCCGACACGTTTGTGTACGATCCGAGAGACCCGGTTCCAACCGTCGGCGGCAATAACTTGCTATTGCCACTGGGACCCATGGACCAACGCGAGGTTAGCGGTCGCGGCGACGTTTTGAAGTATGAGACCGAGCCACTCGCGAAAGCCGTCGAAATCGCGGGCCAGGTCGTGGCCGAGCTATCCGTCAGCACCAACGCCGAAGACACCGACTTCATGGTCAAGCTGGTCGACGTTTATCCCAGCGGCTACGAGGCGTTAGTGCTCGACCAGGCTTTCCGACTGCGCTTTCGGGAGGGCTACCATAAGATGGTGCGTGCCGAAAAGGACAAGATTTACCCGATCAAGGTGAATTTGTGGTCCACGGCGCTGGCGTTCAACAAGGGACACAAGATCGCTATCCACGTCACGAGCAGCAACTCGCCGAGGTTCGAGCCGCACTCGAACACCTGGGAACCGGTGGCAAGCTACGATCAGGCAATCAAGGCGCGGAACACTGTGCATCATAGCGCCGCCAACGCCTCGCGAATCATGTTGCCCGTCACGAAGACGTATGACGTGACCGCCGCGACACAAGACTGAGCGGCAACGCTCGTCGAGCGCAGTTTCGGCAAGGGATCAACCAAGGCAATTCATTCGAAACGAGAACCCACGGTCATGAAATTCACTCGTCCGAAGCTGGTGCGGCCGCTCGCCGCGGTTTTTGTGGCATCGATCGCCGCTTACGGTGCGGCGGAAGATAAGCGGGTTGCGGGAAGTCCAGACGCGGCAGCCAGCCTATTCGTGGCCATGCACGATGCCCAGGTTCGGCCGCTCGAGATCGCATTGAACCTGGCCTGGTGGAAGGCCAATACGAGCGGAAAAGACGAAGACTTTACCGCCAAAGTCGAGGCACAAAACCGCTTCGATCAGGCGCTGGCCGACCGTGAGCGATTTGCCTCTTTGAAGGTAATTCGCGCGGCCAAGATCAAGGACGCCACCTTGGCCCGCGAGATCGAAGTGTTGTACCGCCAGTACTTGGAAAAGCAGGTCGACCCCGAGTTGCTCAAACGGATCACGTCCAAAGCCAACGAGATCGAAAAAGTATTCAACGTCTATCGAGCGAAACTTGACGGCCGCGAGATCCCCGACAGCCAGGTCCGCAAGATCCTCAAGGAGTCCAAGAACGCGCCCGAACGCAAGGCCGTCTGGGAATCGAGCAAGGGCGTGGGCCAGGCCGTTGCCGCCGATCTGAAGGAACTGGTGTTTTTGCGCAATGAAGCGGCCCGCAAGCTCGGCTTCAAAAGCTATCACGCGATGCAATTGTATTTGAACGAACAGGACCAGGAGCAAGTCTTGAAATTGTTCGACGAACTGGACGCGCTGACGCGAGAGCCGTTCGCGGCCGCGAAGGCCGAGATCGACGCCAAACTGGCGCTCGACTACGCCATCCGCGTGAACGAGCTGCGTCCGTGGCATTATCACGACCCGTTCTTTCAAGAGTCGCCGGCCATCTTCAGCACGGACCTGGACCGGGTCTTTGCCAATGTCGACATTCTGAAACTGTGCCGCAACTTCTACATGGGAATCGGGTTGCCCATCGACGACGTGATCGAGCGCAGCGACATGTATGAAAAGCCCGGCAAGAGCCCGCACGCCTTCTGCACCGACATCGATCGCGAGGGAGACGTGCGGGTGCTGGCCAACATCGTGCCCAACGAATACTGGATGGGGACCATGCTGCACGAGCTGGGCCACTCCGTGTACAGCAGCAAGTTCATCCCGCGCAGCCTGCCCTACGTATTGCGCGTCAACTCTCACATCCTGACCACCGAAGGCGTGGCGATGATGTTCGAGCGGTTCTCCAAGAGCGGCGAGTGGCTCGAAAAAATGGGCGTGGTGGTCCCGGACGCAAAAGGTTATACGGAGACGGGCGAAAAAATGCGCCGCAACCAGTTGTTGATCTTTTCGCGGTGGTGCCAGGTGATGCTGAGGTTCGAAAAAGAGCTGTACGACAATCCGGGCCAGGATCTCAATAAGCTTTGGTGGGACCTGGTGGAAAAGTACCAGTTAGTTAAGCGGCCGGAGGGCCGCAACGCGCCCGATTATGGCAGCAAAATTCACATCGTCAGCGCGCCGGCCTATTATCACAACTACATGATGGGCCAATTGTTCGCTTGCCAGGTCCACCAAACGATCGCCCGCGAGGTATTGCACGCGAGCGATCCGCCGCGGGCCGTGTACGTCAATAACAAGGACGTAGGAAAATTCATGAACCAGCGCGTCTTTGCGCCCGGCGCGCTGTTGAGTTGGAATGAACTGACGAAGCACGCCACGGGCCAATATCTCAACGCGCAGGCTTTCGCGGACGAATTCAAGATCAAATGACGATGCAATGAATGCTGAGGATCGACGTTCAGCACGCGAAGTCGCATTGTCCGGCTGCGACATCCGGGGCCGCGGCGGCTGGTCCACGTCGAGCTAATGGCTCACAGACTTTGAGAACAGGTTCATGACGATTACGCCGCCGATGATGAGCGCCATGCCGACGAGGGCCGCCACATCGGGGACCTCGCGATAAACGACGGCGGCCACGACCGTCACCAGCACGATTCCCAGCCCGGACCACATCGCATACGTGACGCCAACACTCATCCGGTCGAGCACCAGCGTCAGAAAATAAAATGCCGCCAGGTACCCGACGGCCACGACCAGGCTCGGTGCCAATCGCGTGAATTGCTCGGTTCTTTTGAGCGCGCTAGTGGCAACGACTTCTGCGACAATGGCCAGTGTGAGATAGAAATAGCCCATGAGGATTCTCGGTCCAACGGCGGCGACCCGCCCGGGGGTCACCGTGCCGGCGTCGTGACCTCGTCAACCAGCGCAGCGATTTTCTGCATCACGCTGTCCTCGACGTTCGGCAAGAACGGCGTCGGCGTCAATTGGTGCACGATCCCCGTGCGTCCTTCGTAACCGCCTTCCAGCGCCACGCGCCGCGATGGCAGATAGGCAAACACGTCGTCGCAATAGCCTGCTACCCACACAAATCGACCGTTGAATTTCTGCTTGCACGCCAGCGCATAGTCCACGACCGTTTCGCCGCTGATGAAAATCATCAGCAGGTCGCCGCCAAAACTGGCCGCGTGCAACGGACAAGGTTGCTGGAGTTGAATGTCGCGACCGTCATCCAAAATGCTCAGCAGGTATTTGGCTTTGCGGCGCGCGTGCTCTGAACCGGATTCGGCGTCCGCGCGCAATCGCTCGACGGGGGGCAATTGCTCGAGATCGAGCGTGGCGACGTCGTAGGCCACTCGTAGCGGACCGTGCACCTCGCGAGCGCTTCCCTCGAGCGCCTTCTCCACCGCGTCGGCGAGCTCTCGACCGTGGCGCTTGGCATAATCCAAACCCATCGGGCCGTGCCGTGGTTGAGGATTCTGATCGCCACCGCATCCCATCACGAACATCGCGAGCGCGCCAGGATGATCGTGCTCCAGATCGTATTGGGCAAAACCCGCGTAATCGCCACAGAAGTTTTGAAAGGCCAATGTCGTGTTGTGGCAGGCGTAGCCAAACAGCACGCCGCGCAGCTTGCCCTGCGCGTCGGCGATGCGCAGCACGGGAACCTCGCGATCGGTGACGCCCGTCGCGTCGATGCCGCTAGGATGCCGGCGATTGAAAGCAAACATCGCTTCCGCGCGGTGCACCGAGAGCCGCGCCGGTCGTAGATCGCTTAATGCGGCCCCGACCAGGTCGACCAGCTTGTCGTTCAGTACCTCGATGTAGCTGGCCAACTTGGCCTCTTCGTCATCGGGCAAATCGTGAAACACGCGCCGCTCGGCCGCGACTTCCGGAGCGCAATGCGTGTGCGAGCAATTCAAAACCAGATTGCCGCGGGCCAGGCCGAATTGTTTCTCAACGCGCATGGCCACGCTGTGTGTGATGTAGGGACTTACCGATCCCAAATCCAACGTGATCACCAGCAGCCGCGCGCCGTCGGCGCTCTCGAACGCCACGGCCTTGGCATACAGGTCGTGAACCTTGCCTTCGGCTGGCCGCGTGCGGCTGCTGTAGCCGCTCAACCAGGTCGGTTGGGACGGCGTGATGACAACCTTGGCCAGGCCGACGTTCCAATCGGCGGCGGACGCCGAGGTTGCGAGCGCGACACCAGCAGCAGCCAGCGCCCAAAGGCAGCAAACGAGAGCCGGTTTCAATACGGCTTGGAACGCGCCGTTTCCATATATTGCGACGATCGGGAAACATTGGAAGCGTCCCGCCAGCTTTGCGTGTGCTTCGCGCATTCGTCAGTCCTGCCGCTGGCCCCGTGCACCGATCGATGCGCATTATTGTGAAAGCATAGTTCCCGGTCAACAATGAGCGACCGACTTACGCCGCGCATGCCGGATACTTCTTGCCCAGCGACGCCGCGGGACGTTATGTCGTCGAGCAAGTTGAAACAGTCCGTGGGCAGGCTGGCCAGCGATCCGCCGTCGATGTACAAAATGGTCGTCTTCTCCCAGCTCGCAGAGATATCCAAGCCTGCGGGCGAAAATCGATTACAGCCAACCTTCACAACGCAGGGACGTCATGACTCACCCATCGATCAAGTCGCGAATCGACGGCGGTATCTTGTTCGTGTCTATCGATCGCCCCGAAAAGCGCAACGCATTGACGCCCGAGATGATTTTTGCCATTTCCGAGGCAGTTCAGGCGGCCGACGAGGATCCCCAAGTCAGGGCCGTCGTCGTGCATGGCGTGGGCCCGATGTTTTCGGCCGGCGTTGATGTCAGCGCGTCGGGCGAGTCGTTGCGCACCTTCGGATCTCGAAATCCGGCCCGCTGGTTGCGCCGGCTGGCCAGCCGGTTGCAGGATGCGCTCAACTCGCTGGAAGCGACGGAACTTCCGGTAATCGGCGCACTGCACGGCCAGGTGATGGGTCTGGGTCTTGAATTGGCGCTGGCATTCGATCTGCGCGTCGCCTCGCAAGATTGCCAACTGTCGATTCCCGAAGCGCGTGTCGGGCTGGTGGCCGACGTGGGCGGGACCACGCGGCTGGCGCAGGCGATCGGACCCGGCCGGGCCAAGGACATGCTGCTCACCGCGCGCAGCGTGGCCGCCGACGAGGCGCTCGCCTGGGGACTCGTCAACCGAGTCGTGTCCGCGGCCGATTTGCTGTCGTCAGCCATCGAATTGGCCGGCGACATCATGAAAAACGCGCCGCTGGCAGTCGGCCTGGCGAAGTTGATCGTGGACCAAGGGGACGGCGCTGCCAAGTCGACACAGATGGCGATCGAGCGGTGGGCGCAGAGCCAGTTGATTAGCACCGGCGACGTCGCGGAGGCGTTTCAAGCGTTCGTGGAAAAGCGTCCCCCGAAATTCCGTGGCGAGTGACGTTGCAAATCCGCGGGCGGGGTTGTCGCGAATTCGCAGGAGTGAACATGACCGCTGACCTGGCCGCACTGACGGGCGCGCTCGAGTCTGAGGACAACGCGCGGCGTCAGAGCGCGGCCGAGCAACTGTCGCAACTGGGCTCCGACGCCCAGCCCGCCGCCGTCGCGCTCGTCAATGCGCTTGCGAGCGGTGCCGTGGATGATGAGGCGACGCGCGAATGGGTGGTCGCGGCGCTCGAGGATCTTGGCCCGCCGCCGACCGATGACGTCGCCAGGCTCGCCGCCCTGCTTTCGCACCGGTCGCTGGATGCCGCCTATTGTGCGGCCACGCTGCTTGGCCGCTTGCAGGCCGAGGCCGCGCCCGCGGTTGGCGCGCTGGCTGAGGCTCTCAGCGGTCATGCGGAACTGTCGGTGCGACAACGGGCCGCTTGGGCCTTGGGGCAAATCGGCGCAACGGCCGGCCCCGCCCAAGGGGCCTTGGAGGAGGCCGCGGCCAGTTCGGACCGCCGGCTGGCGGCGCTTGCTCGCGAGGCCATCGGCCAGCTCCGCGGCTAGGGTGGCCCGGCACACGCGACTTGCCACACGAGAATCTCAGCCGGTGTTGCTTGCTTGCAGACGGCCAGGTCGTTTGAGCATCCGATCGAGGGAGTCTGATGTTTGATAGATGAGCGCCTCGGGATAATGCATCCAGGGGTGGAAATACTCGAACGTCAGATAGCCGCGATAGCCGGTTTCGTTCAGTGCTTCCAGCACGGCCGGCCAGTCGGTCGTTCCATCGAGCAGCGGACGGAACGATTCCAAGGAATAGTCGGTCCCCTTCTTCGAAAACTCCTTGAGATGCACGTTCTGAATGCGCGGGCCTAGAATCCTGATCCAGTGCTCGGGAAACTGGAACAGCATGATGTTGCCAGTGTCGAAATGCGCCCGCAGTCGAGGACTCTTGAAGCTGTCGACGAAATCGACCATTTCGCCGGGGCTCATCAGGTAGCCGTTGAAGAAGATATTTTCGATGTTCAAGTTCACGCCCAGCTTCTCGGCCTGCGGCAATAATGTGCCGATGGCTTCGCGAGCGCGACGGTCACAGACGTCATTGGCCACGGGCTCGTAGTCGGTTCGCCAGGGAATGTGGACGGCGCCGGGCACCACCAGCAGGTTTTGCGTGCCCAGGTCGTGCGCAGCCTGAACCATTTTTCCGGCCAATTCGAGCGAGCGCGCCCGTTTTTGCGGGTCGTGGCTCGTCATCGGATAGGGCCAGAACAAAAACGAGCACACGCCGCTGATGGCAATGCCAATGGAATCGGCCAATTTGCGAATGGCCCGAAACTCGGCCGTCCCATTTTTGGGCGACAGGTCGTTTTCCAAGTCGTAGTTCAGCTCGATGCCGTCGAAGCCGGCGTCTTTTGCCAGCTGCAAGCACGCTTTCAGTGACATTTGGTCGGGGTATGGAAACGCCCACAGGTTGATCGACTTTTTCATTTCGTATCCGTCCGCCGCTTTGGCCGGCTCAGGCTGCGATTTGGTTTCAGACTGACCAAGCGCCTGGGCCGCGCTCGTAGCCGCCAGCGCCGCTCCAATCGCGGCACGACGCGAGCAGCGAAACTCCGCCCATGAATGCTCGTCTTGAAACATGTCAATGCGCTCCTAGGACAAGCGTCTCGAACTCGGTGTTGGCGCAGGCCAATCAGCTGCGGTGCACGCCGTCGATTGTCCACGTAGAATCCCGCGCCCACAAGGCAGTCAACGTCGGCTAGCGAATTTTAGCTGGCGGGGCTACCGGCTGGGGATGTCG
>JBGQHN010000175.1:0-9215 GCA_041497975.1 Planctomycetia bacterium
GGCACGGCCGCCGCGATGGCCTTTGCGGTTTCCAGCGGGCAGTAGCGCGGGCTGGCGGAATAGAAGTTCAGCCCAATCGCACCCGCGCCGGCATCGGCGGCCACGAGCGCGTCGTCGATCGACGTGATTCCACAGATTTTGACGCGAAACATCTCGACACCGAAATGGCCAATCTAGAACTGGTTTCAAAACTGTCGGGGACTGTCCCAGTTTTGCGCAGTCTTCGGAGCAAAACGGGACTGTCCCCCTCTCCCCAGACAGTTTTGAAACTAGCAACGCTAGTATAGCTTTTGGTCCTTCGCGCGTCCGTCCCCTTCAAGTATTCGGACCCGGCTCGACGATGACGACCCGGGGCAATCCTGTTGGACTGACTAAGACCGACTCGAGCGATCGAACTGATGCACGTAGCGTCCGCGGCGTACACCATGGTCTGTTTGAGGCAATTGGGCCGCGGGCGTTTGTCGCGCCGCCGCTGGATGGCCGCGTTCTTGTCCAGACCGTTGCTGGCGTTCGCCGTGCTACTTTCTGTTGCATCGTCGGCATCCGCCGGCGATTCGCTCGAAGCGGGCATTCTGGGCGTCGAGCGGCAACTCGAGACCGCCAAGCGGCAAATGAAGCGGGCTCACGAAGTCGTCGAACCGGCCCGGACGGCGGTGACGGCTACCAAGAGCGAATTGGATGACTTCGTGGCCCAGCATTTCCGGGAGCTAGGTTCGCAAGCAACCGACTTGCTGCCGCAACCGCAAAAGCCGTCGGTTTCCTCGACGGCGGTCGAAGAGGCGGAAAAACTCAGGGGGCAAATCGAGGAATTTGTCGCCAAGCGCGACCAGTTGCTCGAGCGATTCACCGAAGTCCACCCAGAAGTCGCCGAAACCGAAGCGCACCTTGCGGAACTGTCGCGGCGACTTACGTCGCTTCGCGCTGGGGCACGTGGTGCCGAGGACCTGCCGAGCGGTCCTGCCGCCGATCCATCCAACGCCGCCGACCGCGGGCCAATCGCGAGGTCCGGCGTGGAGAAGAGGCGTCATCGAACAGCCGCCGAACAGTACCGACAACACATTGAGCGATGGCAAGCTGCCCAACAAGACCTGCACGCGGCGCTCGAGGCCGAAGAGCAGGCGGCGGCCCGTTTGGCAGCGATTAAATTGCCGTCGACGACCGCTTCGGTGGCGCCGGTGCCGCACAGCAAGCCAGCCGCCGCGGCCCCCATCGCCGCGCCCACCACGACTCGCAAGGTTGCGGCCCCCGACAATCATCAACAGCGATCGCAATCCTTGGCACTGGCGGCACTGCTGATCGCCTTGGCCGTGGCCGCCCTGGCGGCTGTCAAACTCGCGCGCTCCACGGGAGATACGTTTTTTGCCAGCGTGGATGACGTCGCTGCCGCTTTGGCGTTACCCGTCGTGGGCGTTATTCCGGCGGTCGATCGCCGAGCCGAGATCCGCGCCGTCCGGGCCCGAGTCGTTCGCCGGTCGGTGTTCGCCGCCGAGATTTTGTTGGCGGTTGCGGTGTTCGCCTTAGTTGCCTACTGCGTACAAAACCTCTCCTCGGCTTGGCAGCTCTGTACGCATCCGCTCGAGAGCCTCAGCCGCGTAACTCGATTGTTCAGCGGCGACTAGCCTTGGCTGTACGTCGACAGGACAAGCGCACGTCGTGCTGGCACGCGCGCGCCGCGACCGGTCGTCGCGATGAACGAACCTTGTGGGTTAGACCGGACAAAATGGAGCCAAGGGCTGCGCGATGCCGACCCATAATTAAGCGGTGAGGATCCGCGCGACTCGTTTGTAAGGCTTGCTGGTTGGCAAGGTTAGGTAAAGTGAGAAATGTACGAAGCCTTTTTCCAGTTGCACGGCCGACCCTTCCTCGCGGCGCCGCAGACCGCCCGTTACTTTCCGGCGTCCGTGATCGAAGGCGCGCGTCGGACGCTTTGCCGCTCGATCGAACGAGCTGAAGGGGCGGGCTTGATCATAGGCCCCTCGGGCACGGGCAAAACTCTGCTGTGTCAGATGTTGGCCGAGGAATTCGCCGGACGTTTCGCGGTCGCATTGCTGACCGGCGGGCGTTTGAGCAGTCGCCAGGCTCTTCTGCAAGCGATTTTGTACGAGTTGGGCTTGCCATATCGAGGACTGGACGAGGGCGAGTTGCGGTTGACCCTGTTGGATCACCTGGAGCCAAAGCACGCGAGCCATGAGGGGCTGCTGCTGGTGATCGACGAGGCCCATACGCTGCCGTGGCGTCTGCTGGAAGAAGTGCGGATGCTCACGAATCTCGTGCGCGATGGGCAGCCGCGCGTGCGCGTCGTGTTGGCTGGGAGCCCGACGTTGGAAGAACGTTTTGCCAGCCCCAATCTCAGTTCGTTCGCCCAGCGACTCGCCGCGCGTTGCTATTTGGAACCATTGGACAGCGTCGAAACGGCTGACTACGTGCGGTCGCAGGTTTCGGCGGTTGGGGGCGACGCGCAGCTATTTCAGGAGGACGCGCTGCGGAGCATTTATCGGGCCACGGACGGCGTTCCGCGCCTGATCAACCAGGTGTGCGATCACGCGTTGATTCTCGCCGGCTTGGGCGGAATGAGTCGGTTGACGAGCGACGCCATCGAAGAGGCCTGGGCCGATTTACAGCAGCTTCCCTCGCCGTGGGCCGCGGCCAGAAAAGAGACCGCCGCCAGCCAGATCGTCGAATTCGGCCATCTGGACGATTTGCAGGATGAGCCGCGCGAAGCGATTCCATTTCGCTCCGCCGCGCCGCGACAACTGCAAGTAGCCGAGCCCGAGGAGCAGCTAGACCAGATTGCCGAGCAATTGTCGACAATCGAGGACGCGTTTCAACCGGCCGGATCGATCGGCACCGAAGTGGAGATCGATTTTCCGGAGTTTGGCGATCCGTTCGGCGAGGAATTCGTTGAGGAAGAAGTAGTTTTAGAGCGGTACAGCCCGGACAGCGACATTTTTTCCACGGCGCCGCGCGTTTCGAGCTGGGAAGGCCAGCAACTTGGATCGCTACTCGAGCCGTTGGATGCCGCCGAGCCGTGGACCGTGGGGAAAAAACCCGCGATCGTCGACGTGGGTGACACGGTCGATGACGCGCTTCCGCAGGCTGAGGACGCAACGGACCCGCCGCGGCCACAGACCCCGCCGGCCCCCGACCAGGCAGAGCTCCGGTCCTTGGAGAATCCCGTGGCTGCCGTGCGAAAAGAGTCCCTTTCAGCGGTCGAGCGCAGCCAGGCCGACGAGTCGGACCTGATCGTGGTCGAAGACGAAACGCGCGTCGCCGGGACCTCGACCCAACCGGCGCCCGACGCGCGACCGCAAAAACTAGAATATCGACAGCTATTCGCCAAGTTGCGCCGCGGCTAATACAAAGTGCGGAGAAGACGGCATGAGCCGCATGCTCGAGGCGTTGAAAGCTCTAGAGGCCCGCAAGCCGGGCGTCGTCGCAGCGCCAGGCGAGTCGGCCTCAGGGCCGGTCTGGCATGAGCCGCTGTTGGTTGCAGCCGAGTCGCTCGCCCAGCCGTCGGTGGAATTGTCGAGCCCGCCGGCTCTGGCGTCGATCGCGCGCAAGAGCATCTGCGTGGCATGTTCGTTGCCGACGGCGTTGGAAGTAGCCGATCACTATCTCGACCTGGCAGGTCGCATCGCCGAACAGGTGTCCTTGAATTATTGCAATGTCTTGTTGTTCGTCAGCCCCGATCAAGCGTGCGATGCGTGCTTTTCGCTGACGCACCTGGCTCAGGCCTTCGCCTTGCAATCGCCCGGCGACGTGTTGTTGGTCGACGGGGACCTGCGCGGCCGCCAGCTTTCGAAGGCAATCGGCACCTCGGGCCCGGGCCTGGGTGAAGTAATGCTGGGCACGGCGATTTGGCCGGACGTCATTCATCCGACGAACGTGCCGTCGATTGATTTTGTGCCTTGCGGCAACCGCGAAGTTCCGACGTTCGAGCGGTCGTCCTTCGGTTGGAACGCGCTGCGGCCAGGTTACCGGGCCGTCTTGATCGGAGTCGCTCCGGCCGCCCAGCCGGAGACCGCCTGGCTGGCGGCCCGCTGCGACGGCGTCTATTTGGTACTTTCCCGACCGCAGACGCGACGCCAGGCGGCCATCGCATCGGTCAACGCGCTTCGTTCGTGCGGCGCCAACCTGTTGGGCTCGGTCGTGGCCGACAATTGAGTTCGTGGGACATCGCGCTTAAAATCGGCGCACTAAGATTAAGAGCGGCCGGACAAGACCGTCGGGAACTGTCCCCTCCTCCGGGCCGAGACGCAGGCTCGAAGACGTCACGAACTTCCCGCTTCCAAGAGGCCACGCGATGCGCACGTTCCTGGTTACCGGCGGGGCCGGATTCATCGGATCGCATATTGCCGAGGCCCTGGTGAGGCGCGGCGATCGGGTGCGCGTGCTCGACAACCTTTCCACGGGACACGCGAGCAATCTGAAGCATCTGGAAAAGCAGGTTGAATTGATCGAAGGCGACGTCACCGACGCCCGCGCCGTCGCGGCGGCCGTCAAGGGTATCGATTGTGTATTCCACGAAGCGGCTTTGGCGTCCGTGCCTCGCAGCGTGGAGCGGCCTTTGGACACGAATGCCGCCTGTGTGACCGGCACTCTCACGGTGCTCGACGAGTCGCGCAAAGCCGGCGTGCGCCGCCTGGTATATGCGGCCTCGAGCAGCGCCTACGGCGATCAGCCGACGTCGTCCAAGCGGGAGACCGACTTGCCCGCTCCCATTTCGCCCTATGGCGCGGCCAAGTTCGCCGGAGAATCGTACTGCCACGCGTTTACGGCGACCTACGGCTTTGAAACGGTGTGCATTCGCTACTTCAACGTCTTCGGTCCGCGACAGGACCCCAACAGCCAGTACTCGGCCGTGATCCCGCTGTTCATCACCGCCATGCTGGCGGGCAAGCAGCCTACAATTTTTGGCGACGGCCACCAATCGCGCGACTTCACGTACATTGACAACGTGGTGCATGGAAACCTGCTGGCCGCCGATGCCGACGCCGCTTTGGTCGCGGGCCGCGCGCTCAATGTCGCCAACGGCCGCAGCACGAGCTTGCTCGAGCTGATCGCGATTCTCAATAAACTGCTGGGCACGCAGATCCCGGCCGTGCACGCGCCGCCGCGCGTGGGAGACGTGCGCGAAAGCCTGGCCGACATCACGCAAGCCCGCACGCGATTGGCCTACGAACCGCAAGTCGGCTTCGAAGAGGGCCTGCGCCGCTCGATCGACTACTACCGCGGCATCGCGGGAAACTAGCCGCGCGCCGGCCGGCGATCTTACGGCTTGTGGGCCAGGACGCCGGCGTAGCCAGGCGGGAACGTGAATTCGCCATACCCTTTCAGCGCGCGAGCGCGAAAGCCGGCATCTCGAACTTGCGACACCAGCCAATCGCGATCGTAGAGCCGCAGATGATGGACCTCGTGATCGCGGCGATAGTGTTCGGCAACTTTTCGGAAGCTGGTGATGCGGCGCGTCAGGGTTTTTCGCCGCGGGTCTTCTTCGGCTTCGAACAGGCAGGCCCAATCGTGGCCCTCGGTAAATGCGCGGCGCCGCCCTTCGGGCACCCGCCCAATCAAGGCCACGTCGAACACGAACAGCCCGCGCGGTTGCAGCGCGTCGTGCACGCGGCCAAACAGTTTTCGCAGTTGAGCGCCGGTATTCCGCTTGTCGAACAAGTAGTTGAATATTTCGCCGACCGCCGTGACCGCGACGCACGGCGGCAGTTCGGCGTTGAGAAACGATTCGTGGCGAAACCTGGCGGCCGGCACGCGCTTGCGCGACATTGCGATCATGGCGCGAGAAATGTCGAATCCCAGCACGTCGTAGCCGGCTTGCGACAACTTTTCTGCCAGAATTCCGCTGCCGCACCCCAGATCGACGACGCGTCCGCTGGAAACGCGTCGCTTTTGCAACATTTCAAGCACAAAGGCCGCCGCGTGGTGGGCAAAACGGCCGAAGCCGGCATCGTGGATATAGGCCAGGTCGTCTCGATACGTGTCTTTGTCGGGCATCGGCATCGGTTCACCGTCGCGCGGTCATGGCATAGAAAAGTCCGCTGAGCGTCACGCCAATCGCCAAAGCCACGAACGTCGTCGAATACGGAGGCAAGCCGGCCGACTTGCTGAATTGGACCATTCGCCCAATCAACGGCGCGCCAACCAGCGTGCCCAGGTCCAGCATGGACAACATGACCGTGGTCCCCAGCCCCCGATAGCGATTCGGAAAGGCCGCACTGCCCTGCGCCGTGACAGCGGGAAAAAGCAAGGCGTGCGATGTCCCGGCGAAAATGGCGGGCACGGCCAGGCCCCATTGGCTGGTCACGCTCATGTATGACAACAAGCTGAGCACCAGCGCCGTCAGCCCGCCGAAGATCATCGGGCCGACGCCTACAAGTTCCGGAAAACGCCGCGTGCCGACGCGGGCCAGAAACGCGGTGACCGCGTAAACCAGAAAAAACGTGCCCGTATGCTCGATGTTCAGCTCCTTGATAAACGTGGGCAGAAAGGTCGTGGGAATCACGAACCCGATGCCCATGACGGCCGCCAGCAGCAGCACGCTGCCGGGATGATAGCGGCGCACGAGCCACACGAGCGGAGGTTTGCGGCGACGTCGCGGCGGCGGCTCGTGGCGGGTAGAAAATTCGGCCGAGACCAGCGCCAGCGCGCCGAGAGCTGCGGCGACGCGGAACATGGTGTCGAGATCCGCGCGCGAGATTTCTTCGTGCCCGCACAGAAAATCGCCCAGTTGCGGCCCGACCGCCATGGCAATGAAACCCGAGGTGCCCAGCAAGCCGATCACTTCGGCCATCCGCGCCAGCGGCAAGCTGCGCGAGACGCTGGTGATCGAGGCCCCAAAAGCCCCGGCCATGCTGGTCGTATACAGGATGCGGAGCACGAAGATCGTCGGGCCGTCCACGCTGGTCACCAGGAGGTGTCCCAGCAGGCTGAGCACGAACAGCGCCATCGAGTAGAGCCAGATTTTACGGGGCCCGAAATGGTCGATCCCGAACCCTTGAAAAAATCGCATCGCCAGGCTGCCGACCATGCCCGTGCCGACGATCAGTCCCACGTTCCACTCGGTGCCGCCCAGGTACAACACGAAATCGGCATACCGATACAAAAGCGAGACGGCTACCATCATCGCCGTATTGGAGACGTAGGCGGCCCAGAAGGCGCGGCCATAGATGCTGGCCGCTGGCGCCGCCGAAGGCGCTGGGGGCAGACCCGGCTCAAGTGCGGCTTGGGACGTGACACTCATGCGGGCGGACGAAAAGCGAGGTTCGCGGGCGGTTATTCAAAGCTAAATTGTAAATGGCCGTCGCGCGTGCGAATAGCCGCGCCCCCAAGTTGCGCGGCAGTTCCCGTTTCGGGAAGCGTCGGATCAACCCACGCACGAGCCACGATTTGGCGTAATATGTGCCGATTTGCGGCGCAGGATGAAAATAACTCATGGTTGCGAATCAGCCCACGCTCGTCACGCTGGCGACGTATAACGAGATCGAGAACTTGCCCAGCCTGATCGACGAAATCGAGGCCGTCGCTCCCCACGCCGACGTCTTGGTGATCGACGACAACTCGCCCGACGGCACTGGAAAGTGGTGCGACGAGCGGGCGGCGGCGGACCCGCGGGTGCACTGCTTGCATCGCGCGGGCAAGCTGGGCCTGGGAACGGCCACGATCGCCGGCCTGAAATACGCGATCGAACATGGCTATCAGTACGTGCTGAACATGGATGCCGATTTCAGCCATCACCCGCGATATTTACCCGCGCTTTTAGCCGGCATGGAGCGGCCGGACGGATCGCCGGCGGCCGACGTGATGATCGGCTCGCGCTACGTCCCTGGTGGAGGCGTGGAAGGCTGGCCGTGGAAACGCCACTTGATGAGCCGCGGCGTAAACGTCTATGCCCGCTGGCTGCTGGGCCTGTCGGCGAAAGATTGCTCCGGAGCCTTTCGCTGCTACCGAACGTCGCTATTGGCAAAGGTCGACTTCGACGCCATTCGCTCTCGCGGGTATTCGTTTCAAGAGGAAATTCTGTGGCATTTGAAGCGGCTGGGGGCCCGATTTGACGAAACGCCCATCACGTTCGCAAATCGCCGGCACGGCGCTTCAAAGATCGATTCCGGCGAGGCCATAAGCGCGCTGCGGATTATTTTCGCCCTGGGCGCTCGCAACTGGCTTGCGCGTTGACGCGCGCGAGGTCGTTCGCGCCGGGAAGCAGCGGCCGACGGCCAGCCGGGTTGGTACAATCCCTTGCTGCCTTCGTGGACAGCCCGCACCGTGGCGAGTGCACCAGGCCAATACAGTCCCGAGAAGAACCCCATGACAGTCTTGGTCACCGGCGGGGCCGGGTTCATCGGCAGTCACTTGATCGAACGGCTGTTGGCGCGCGACGACGCGTCGCGAATCGTTTGTCTCGACAACTTCAGCGATTACTACGACCCGGCGCTCAAGCGGGCCAACGCGGCGATTTTTTCCGCCCACAAGCGCGTGAAGGTGGTTGAGGCGTCGTTTTGCGACTGGGCGTCGATGGCGCGCTTGCTGGCCGACGAGCACGTGCGGCAAATCGTCCATCTGGGCGCCATTGCCGGGGTGCGCACGAGTATCGCCAATCCATTGCTCTACGAGGAGACGAACGTCCGCGGCACGCTCGCGCTGTTGGAGGCCGCCCGCGCCCATCCCGTTGAGCGGTTCTTGCTGATTTCGTCGTCGACCGTGTACGGCCACGGCGCGCGAGTGCCATTTTCCGAAGACGCTCCGCTGGGAGTGCCCTTAAGTCCCTACGGCGCGACCAAGCGGGCAGCGGAATTGCTCGGGCTCAATTACCACTACTTGCACTCGGTGCCGGTGGTTTGCCTGCGTCCATTCAGTGTCTATGGCCCGCGAATCCGGCCCGATCTGGCGATGTACGTGTTTGCCGAGTCGATCATGCGTGCACGAGCGGTGCCCCTGTTTGGCGACGGCTCGGTCCGCCGCGACTTTACGCACGTGAGCGACATCTGCGAGGGGCTGCTGTCGGCGCTCGAGGCCGACAACGTCTCGGGCGAAGTCATCAATCTCGGCCATCACGATCCGGTGACGATGCGGCAGTTGCTCAGCATGCTCGAAGAGGCGCTTGGGCGCAAGGCCCTGATCGACCAGCGGCCGGCGCTGGCCGGAGACATGCCAATAACGTGCGCGGACTTGACGAAGGCCGAGCGGCTGTTGGAATATCGGCCGCA
>JBGQHN010000176.1:0-9202 GCA_041497975.1 Planctomycetia bacterium
CGTCGGATGAGCCGTTGAAGTGCATGGCCCCCACGCGATAGAACATCGACCGGTCGCGAAGTTGATTCAAGAACGGCGTGACTTCGACGCCATCGACCTTAAAGCCAAGAATGTTGTAGTCCAGGCTTTCGGCTTGCAGGATCACCAGGTGATTGTGAACGGGAATGTCCGCTTCGGCCGGTGTCAGCCGGTCGTAGGTGATCTTGCGCAATTCCAGCGCCCGCTGCAAAACCTGTTTGTCGCGCAGATAATACCATTCGGCGAACCAGGGACCGAGATAGCCGCGGATTTCGCCGAGCCGGCCCACGCCGCGCGTGGTTTGAATCGCATCCAGCGGATCCCAGCGGTTTGCGACCAGGTACAACGACACGTAAGCCAGCGCGAACACGCACCCGCCGAGCCAGGCACAATGGCGCGGCAACGATACCTTTCGCGAAAGGATCAGTGCCGTCAATTGGGTCGCCAGCGCCAACAGCAGCACGAGCGCCGCCCGGCGCGGAAACAGATCCAGGGCAAAGCCGCCCAGTTGCACGCCTTCGCGCCAATTGCCGAAGATCGTCAACAACGAGAGCGGCCGCAGGAAGTACTGAAAATAGGTGATCAGCCCCAAATAGACGAAGAAGGCGCCGCTCACCAGCACGAACAGCAGGCGCCGCCGCAAGCACAGCGTGAGCGTCAGCACGAACAGCAAATCGAGCACGAAGCGAATCTTCGGCGCCCAAAACGCGAAGCGTGCGCTCGTTTCATTGGGGTAGACCAGCGTGATTCCCTGCACCAGGTACAGCTCGATCGTCCAGGCCAGCACGAACACGGTCATCGAGGCCAGCCACATCGGCTGGTCGGCGCAAAACGCCGCGAATTGCCGTGCCGTGGCGAGAATGCGCGAAAGCATGCGCGGCGCCGCGCTCGCCTGTTCGCTGGCTGCGGCCGGTGACATGCTAGGCGAAGACTCGTGGGATGGGCGGCGTTGTTCTAGCAAGATCGTGCACTCGAAGGCATTAAACTCCAGCCACGCAGGTTTTGGCCGCCGGCTGCCGATACTTGTCCAGAACGGCCCGGCACCATAGTTCGAAGATCATTAGCGTCCACATCCGCGGGTACGCGCTGCCGGGGATTTGCGCCAGTTCGCATTCGCGGGCCGCGGCGACTAGTTGTGGATCCACCAACCCTCGGCGCTTGATCGCGTCGTTGCTGCACGTTTCCTCAACCAAGGGTGCCAGCGAGGTGCGCAGCCAGTGGTCGTAGGGGAGCGAGAATCCCTTTTTCCGCCGGTTGGAGATGGCCGGTGGCAGCAAGTCTCGCAGCGCGTGGATCAGCACGCGTTTCGAACCGCTGGCATCGTACTGGCTGCTCGAGCCGCCGTCCGGCCGCAGCTTGAATTCGTCCGCGCAGGTGCGTGAAAACTCGATCAGCTTCAAGTCGACAAACGGCACGCGCAACTCCAAGGAATGGGCCATGCTCGTGGCGTCCGAATCGCGCAGCAACTGGTTGATCATGTAGATCCGCGTGTCCAGCAGGCACGAAAGTCCCACCGGGGTTTCGCAGCGCCAGTCGTGGCTCTCTTGATCCAAGATCTTCTCCACCTTCAATTCTTCAATATTGCCTTGTGCGGGCAGTCCCGCCATGCGCCGCGCCGTTGAGTGACGAAACACGGTGTGGCCTTGCAGCCACGTGGCCAGGGCGCTGCGGCGCGTGGCGAGGTTCAAGGCTCGCTCGCGCAAAGCCGCGGAGGGCACCCAGGGCGCAACCAGGTTGGCAATACGACCGGCGACCATCTCGGCGCGACCAGTGGCGGTGCTCGAGTAGCGCGCCATGCGGCGCGTGACCGGATAGCCGGCGAACCATTCATCACCGCCGACGCCCGACAGCACGCCTTTGACATCGCGCGCCGCGGCCCGAGAAATCAGCCAGGTATTGAGACCGTCGGCCGAAGGCTGATCGAGGTCGCCGGCAAATTGCGGCAGGATATCGGCCACTTCACGCGACGTGACGTCGACCACCGTGTGCCGGCAATCGAAAGCCGCGGCGGCCGCCGCGGCTTCGTCGACCTCATCCTCGCCCGGGAATTCGGGAAACCTTATCGTGTAGGTCCGCAAATCGGCGACGTGCTTGCGCATGAGCGCGACGATGCCGGTGGAATCGAGGCCGCCGCTTAGAAACGCGCCGATCGGCGCGTCGGCCATCGCGTGGATGGCGACACTCTCGTCGAGCGCGGCGCGGAGGCGCAAAGCCGCCTCGTCCAACGTTTCTCGGCGCGGGGCATAGAAGGGAACTTGCCAAAAGCGCTTGTGCAGCATCGCCTCGCCCGGTGCGTAGCGCTCGAGAGTCCCGGGTTCGAGCATCCGTACGTCGGAAATCATCGTCTCGTTTTGCAATACGAATCCACGAGCAAGATACGTCGACAGGGCCTCGGAGCTTACCTGGGGACGCACCAGTCCTGAAGCGAGCATGGCCCGAATCTCCGACGAAAAGATCACTGCTCGCGGATCGCCGTGCGGATGTGCCATGTACAGGTGCTTGACGCCCAGCGGCCCACGCGCGAGCACCATCACGGGCAGTCCGCCAGGCGTGGTCTCGCGCCAATCGAAGATGGCCAGCGCGTACATGCCGCGCAAGCGATCGTGGAAGTCCAGCCCGCGCTCCAGATACAAATTCAAAACGACCTCCGTGTCGGTCGCGGTGCGGAAACGATGACCGGATCCTTCCAGCCGGTCGCGTTCGGAGCGGAAGTTGTAGATTTCGCCGTTGAAGAGGATCGCCACGCGGCCGTCGGCGGACCAGATCGGCTGTTGTCCACGGTCCGACAGGTCGACCAGCGCCAAGCGGACCATGCCCGCCGCGCCCCCAGCGTATTCCAGCGTTCCCCTGCCGTCGGGACCGCGGTGCTTCATGGCGTCGAGCATGTCGCAGACGGTCGCGCGCGGCCGTCCGCTCGAGACATTCCACAGGCCTACGATGCCGCACATGTGCTTACTCTCGGCCGCGCGGTGTCCAGCGCATGATGGGGGAAAATTGGCATTTGTCGATGTGTCTTCACCGCGAGCTCCGATCGATCATTTCCAATAGCGAGCTGGCGCCGCGGCTCGCCGAGCATCCGTCGAGGGCACAGAACGCGTCTGCCAAATAGGCTTGCACCCGCGACCGAGTATCGGTTTGAGGCGCCCCGCCCGCGAGGATCCTACTGACGGCTTCGACGAGGGCCGTGGGCGTTCGCACATGGGTCGTCGCGCCGGCGTCGATAAAATCGACGCCATCAATCTCGTCGCGAAAGTCCATCGTGATCACCGGCACATCCATCAGCATGGCTTCGACGGCCACGGCGGAAGCCCCTGTCAGCACGGCGGGGCACCCCTGGAGCCACTCGAAAATATCGCGCGGGAAACCTTGCGCGTTCTCGGCCACGATGACCAGGTTCTTGGGCAGGCCGTCCTTGAGCACTTGCGGGTAGTATTCCAAGCGATCTTTGGGGTGCAACTTGACGACGACTTTGACGTGGGGCAACGCCGTGCTCAGCCGGGCCAGGTGCTGGATCACCGTCTGATGATGCGCGTGCGAAATGCGATGTCCCGGCCCGCTCGTCGCCACGAGAATCCAAGCGTCGCCCTCGGCGAGCACAAGCCCGGCCTGGAGGCTTGGGTGCACGTGTCCGCTTTGCCGAGGGCGATTGTCCAAATTCGGCGCCCCGCAAACGACGATTCGCTCGCGCGCGATGCCGCGCTGCGCTAATTGTTCGCGTTGGATATTTCCGTATACGAGCACGCGATCGGCGCAGTGCAGCGACTGCAACGCGTCGCCGCTGATGCTGCCGTGCATGAAAAGCGCCGTTGGTACCTTGCGTTGAGCCGCCACGCGGCAGCCGGCTCGCCCTTCGAAGGTCAAGTCGTTTCCCACGACCAGCAATTTCGCGCCGAATGTTTCGATTGCCATGCGAGCATTGACGATCGCTTCGCTCATCAGCGGCAGCAGCCTGGTCACGGTGGCGCGCACCGCCGGCTCGAAGTCGGCCGCCGAGTCACGGGAAAACGGTGGAACTTTCCACCGTCCAAACCGCGCCAACCGCCGAGCTCTGCGAGCGCCATCGCGATGCGCTCGGCGAAGCACACTCGGCCAGGCGGCACGAGTAAACACGGCGCTGGGATCGCGCGTGGCCAGGCCAGCGAAGATCGTTGCCTGGCAGGCAATCAGGCGGCAACTGGCATGTTGCTGGCGCAAGGCCCGGGCCACGGGATCGAAAATGACCGTGTGCGTAACGTGCCGCGACCACAAAAGAATATCGGCCGGCTCGGGATGCGCCGATATGCGGGCAGCGAACCTATCGCGCGCGGCGACTTTCGCTCGATAGGCCCAATTGCGTGCCTGTCCGAGCAAGGTTCGCACGCCGGACGGTTGCCTGACCGGTCCGTTTCGCATGGCGTTCAACACCGACAAGTAAACGGGCGACAGCAGGACGTCGAGTGCATCGACGCCGTCGAAGTCCAGCAGGGGGGCAAACTCAGCGGATTTGACCGCCTCGCCCAGCTCTTCGATCCAGCCCAGGATGCTTGCCTGGCTGACCGGTTCGAGTCGTTGCACGTGAGAAGTCATCGCTAGCGCTTACGCAGGTAAGCGGCCGCCCCGGTTGACAGGATGTCCATCAGCTTCGTGTTGCGCACGATCGGCAGACGAATGAGGATCTTTCCCAGCCGCGTGGAATAGATGGAAAACGATTCGACGCGAAATCCCGTGCGCGCGGCCATGGCTTTGAACTCGCGGTACGTGATGTCGTTCAAATCCCTGTAGCGCCGCAGGTCGCGCACGCGCTGGGGACTGTCGGCCAGCCCCGGATACAGCTCGAACAAATTGGGATTGGTTTCGGCCAGGCGGCGCATGGTGCGGATGATCGTTCGCTCGGAGAAAAACACGTTCGCCCAAGGCAGCTTCAGCCCGTGCTTCAGGTGCAGCCCGTACTTGCTCAAGATCGACGAGAACACGGGGATCAACATTCCGCCGCCGGGCCGCAGCACGCGATGGGCCTCGTTCATCACGGCTTCGGGCTCGGTGAAATGTTCAAAGACGTTGTCGGCCAGCACGAGGTCGAACGTCGCGTCGGGAAAGGTCATCCGATCGGCGCTCATTTCCATGAACTTGACGGGCAGCTCGAAATTGGCTCCGTAGCGACCGGAAACGATCTTGGCAAAACGGCGGGCGAATTCCAGGTGTTTGGTGTTGAGATCGATGCCTACCACGCTGCGCGCGCCGACGGCCGCCATGAAACAGGAGATGCCGCCGTGTCCGGCTCCGATTTCGAGCACGTCCAGGCCGGTCATCTCGCGCAGGATGCCGTTGCGCACCTTCCAATCGAACTGGTGCTGGGCGTAGGCCATGTCATACGCTTCGGTGCCGGGTTCGGCCTCCAGTTCGCGCGTCAAGCGGGCCATCGGCGAGGGCCAGTTCTTCGCCAGGCGGTACAGGACGTAGTCGGAAAGCCCCATGTTCACCTGCTGAACGGCGCCAAGCGGAACTTGGTCAGCAGAAGTTGCATGCGATGACGCTCTTCGCGCGAGCGCAGCAACAACATGAAAGCCGCCAAGGGATAGGCCAGCGAAAGCGCCAACGCACAGCTTGCGCGAAGTGACAACGGCGTGTCCTGCACCAGGCAGCCGGCCGTCACGCAAGCCGCGGCCAGCAGGCCGAAGCAACCGATCGTGGACCAGTCATATTCAATCGCGAATCGACGTCGTGCGAAAACGTACATGACCCCGCTCATGACGACCCAGCCCAATACGGTCGCCAGGGCCGCTCCCAAGGCACCCATCCGCGGAACCAACTCAAATGCGCCGAACACGACGGTCAGCAAGCCGGCCAGGCTGACCAACGGAAACGGCCGCGTGTTGTTGCTCAATTCCATGCCCGTGCCGGACATGAAGTAAATTCCTTGCGCCAGCGGAATCAAGCTGACGGCCCAGACCATGCGCGCGGCCGGATGAAATCCCTCGGTGGTCATCACCCGCACCATTTCGGGCCCCCACAGGGAAACGCCCACCCACAGGTAGGTGATCGCGGCGACGTAGTAGGTGAACGTGGAGCGAAAGAACGCCTTGGGGTCGTCGTCCTCGGCATGGATTTGAAATTTGTAAGCGACCCACGAGTTCTGTACCGCGGTGACGACGAAGGTGACCGGCATGGCAAACTTGCTGGCCACGTTATACAGACCTGCTTCGTCGAAACCCATCATCTCGCGCACCACGTATTGGCCAAACAGGGCCAAAGCCACGGCCTGCAAGTGATGCGGCACGAACGGCAGGCCGTAAGAAAGCATCTCTCTCCAGGTCGGCAGATTGAATCCGGCTCGAAACGAGCCCAACGTGCAAAAAAACGCCAGGACGGCCGACAACACTTCGCCGGTCAACGTGCCCAGCACCACGCCGCGCACTCCTTGCTGTTGGAACACGACAAACCAGATGGTGGGGACCGTGGTAAACAGGATTTGCGAAACGTTGAGCACCGCCACCGTGCGCACCCGGCGGCTGGCTCGCAGCATGACGCGGGGCACGGTCCCAATCGTGGCGATCGCGGCCGACAGCAGGCTCAGGCGCACGAGGTTGACCGTATCGACGTCGCCGACCACGAAGCGCGCGATGGGCTCGGCGGCCAGCAGCGACACCACCAGCAGCACCAAGGAACCGGCGATGACGCTCGACAAACCAGTGCCCAACACCGTTTGCCGAGTGGTCTCGTCCTTGGACATGCTGTAACGGCGGAAAATGGCGTTGGTCATGCCGAGATTGGCCAACGGGCCAAACAGCATCGTGACGATCGCCAGCATGCCGATCACGCCATACTGGTCCGTGTCGAGAAACTCGGTGTACAGCCGCAGCAGCAGGAAATTGAGCACTTGCCCAATCAGGCTGCTGGCGCCATAGGTCAGCGTATCGGAAAGCAGATCGAGCAGCTTGCGAAGCATGATGCCGGGTCGTTCGAGATGTCAGGCCTTCGCGGCTCCGTTGCGGTGCGCCATGCAGGCGCCGGTCAGGTGCTCGGCCAAGGTCATCGCCATCTCGGCGCTGTCCAAGCCGTGTAGTTTTGTAACCTGGCGCGTTTCGATCATTTCCAAAAACGTGCGCGCTTGCCGGTAAAAACCGGGCTTGAACGTCTTATCAATCTCGTCGGGCTCGATGACGCGAGTTTCCTTCGTTTCCAGTTCCGACACGACGCACGACTCGAGCGGCGCAAACTGGTAGCGGCGCTTGCGCGAGCAGAAAACCAATCGCCACCGGCTGGGGCTGTCCCAGGTCGATTGAAACGTCGCCAGCACCCCCTGTCGGGACACGCCCTGCAAGCTCATCATCCAGCGAAAGGGCTCGCCGAAGCTCAGCCCGACCACCGAGGGCGAATCAATGTCCCCGGCCAGAAACGCCAGCAAATCAAGCCCGTGCAGGCTGTTGCCGTAGATCCGCTGTGCGACTTGCGCGGGCGAAAAGCCCCGATCGCGCAACAGGTATTCGGGCTCTTCCGACCAATCGACAAACACGGCGGTGATGGCTTCCGGCCCGCCCGCGTCCTCGATCGCCCGGGTCAGCACCGAATAGTAGCGGCGGTTCAACCCGACCATGACGGGCGTTTGGTGCCGAGCGGCCAGTTGCTTGATCGTGGCCATTTCCGCGAGCGAGATTCCCGGCGGCTTTTCGAGCAGTGTCGGGACCGAGAACGGCAGTATCTTGGCGGCGGCGTTGGCCATTTGATCGGCCGACGCGCAACAGATCACGCCGTCGGGCCGCTCGCGTTCGAGCATGGCATCGATCGCCGAATAGGTGCGCGGTATGCCCCCTTCGCTCATGGCTTTCTGCCGGCCGCGCTCGCTGCGATTGCAACTGGCGACAAGCTCGCATTCCAAAGCGCGAAATACTTCCAAGTGGCGCGGCGCAATCCGTCCGTATCCAACCAGGGCAAGTCGCTTCATGTGACGGGCAACCATTCTTTGCGATCCGAGGGTGAGGTCAGCGGAACATCGACCGGCACATTGCCGCGGCGGTGCGACAAATGCGCCGCCACCAGGATTTCAACCGTGGCCAATCCTTGCCGGGCGTCGCTGGCCACCGGCCCATCGCCCAGCAAGTCGGCCAGGCAACCCTCGATCATCGAGAGCATGTCCGTTTTGGCCGACAGGCCCGCCGGCGCCGCGGTCGGCCGGTACGCCGCCGGCCGGCCGGGGCCGGGCTTGACCGACAAGTCGCGAGTGACGATTTCGATGGCGCCGTTTTGCTCGTCCAGACGAACGCGCGCGGCCGTCATGTCGATCTCGACAGCCGTGGGCCCGGCTCCGTCCTCGATTTGCGCCACGACGGCCCGCAGGTCTTTGCCCATGTCCAAGACGACGAGTCCGCCGGGATCGACGAAATCGGCTCCGCGTGGGTTTTTCCCGACGGGGTCATCGACCCAAGCCGTCACGCGCCGCACGTCGCGGCCGGTCAAAAATCGTACGGTGTCGAACGAATGCACGGCATTGCAGCCCAGCCCGATGCCGGGCCGCTGCATCCAGATCGCGCGGACCTGGCCCCAGTCGCCCGAGGCAATCCGCTCGCGTAGCCAGCGATAGACCCCAGCGTGGCGGCGGACGTGGTCGACAGCCACGCGCGTACCGGCGCGCGCGGCCTGGTCGACGATTTGTTCGCACTCGGCCACCGAGCAAGCCATCGGCTTTTCGACCATCAGATAGCGTGCGCCGCCCGCGATCGCTTCGGCGGCAAGCGCGGCGTGCGAAGGACCGTTGGTGGCGATGCACACCAGGTCGACGCCGCCGGAGGCCCACAGCTTTTCCGTCGCTTGCAGGCGCGCAGTCGCCGCCGGCAGCTTATCGTACGCCAGCGCGCCCTCCAACCGGTCGACGACGGCGGCCAATTCGACCTGAGGCAAGCGATTGATCACGTCGACAATGCGCCGGCCGTGCGGCCCCATGCCGATCACGGCTGCCTTGACTTTCGTCGCCTTCGTTTTCTCAGTCGCCAACTCTGAATGCTCCTCCCCTTTGTCGGACCGCTTCGTCGCCCCGTCGCTCGTCAGATCGAGTCTAACGTCGAACGCACTTTGCTCAGCACCGGCCACGGGGGGATCCAGCCGGCCAGCTTGTGGACGCGTTCCATCAGCCGCAAGCGTTGCATGAAGTTTACAACATCATAGCGTTCGAAATCGCCGTCCTTGACCGGCTCAAGCGCGGCCGGGGCAA
>JBGQHN010000177.1:0-9193 GCA_041497975.1 Planctomycetia bacterium
AACGCCCTCCAACTGCAAATGCGGGTATGTCGGCGACGTACGCTCCCGGCCCCTATTCCACGGTCCAGGTTTCGCCGCTGGTGAACAGGGTGTGCAGGTCGCCCTTGCCACGCTTTTGGGCGGCGGCGATCTGTTCTTGCAATCGCTCTTCGTAGCGCGGCGCGTCGATGGCCCGAAACACGCCGATCGGCTCCGGAAATTCCGGATGGGTCATGCGGCTAAACAGGTAGGCCAGCGTCGGCTCGGCGGCCCTTTCGTCGTGGAACAACAAGTCGTCTTCCGAAATGCCCTTGCCCAGCTCGACGACTTCGGGCGTCATGCCGTTGAGGCGAATGCCCTTGTCGCGGTTCTTGCCGAAAATCAGCGGCTTGCCGTGTTCCAATTCCAAGGTGCAGTCGGCCTTCACGTCGCGGCCGGTGGCATATTCGAACGCGCCGTCGTTGAAGACGTTGCAGTTTTGATAGACCTCGACAAACGACGTGCCCACGTGTTCGGCCGCCCGTTTGAGCACCATCGACAGGTGCTTGATGTTCACGTCGATCGAGCGGGCCACGAACGTGGCTTCGCAGCCGATCGCGACCGAAAGCGGGTGCAGCGGATTGTCGATCACGCCGTTGGGCGTGCTCTTGGTCACCTGGCCCAGCACCGACGTCGGCGAGTATTGGCCCTTGGTAAGGCCGTAGATGCGGTTGTTGAACAGCACGATGTTGATGTTCAGATTACGACGGATGGCGTGCATCAGATGATTGCCGCCGATCGATAGCGCGTCGCCGTCGCCGGTAATGACCCACACCGACAAATCCGGTCGCGCGATCTTCAACCCCGAAGCCACCGCCGGCGCCCGACCGTGGATCGAATGGATGCCGTACGTGTTCAGGTAGTAGGGAAAGCGGCTGGAACAGCCGATGCCCGAAACAAAAACCGTCTTTTCCGGCGGAATGCCCAGCGTGGGCAGGACTTTCTTCATCTGGGCCAAAATCGAGTAATCGCCGCAGCCCGGACACCAACGAACTTCCTGGTCGCTGGCAAAGTCTCCGGGCTTCAGCACCGGCAACGTTGTTTCAGTGCTCATCTCGTTTCTCGGGTGGTAGCTTCGTTCTTGAGGCGCGGGTTATTTCTTCGAGCTTCTAACAAAATGGCATCGGAGAGGGGGACGGTCCCGACCGTGGATCACGCATGTGCGTGACCACGGTGCCCTGCTCCCCGACCATCCTGCGGACGGTGCCCGACCGCAAAATCGGGACAGTCCCCGGCCATTTTGTTAGACGCTCTTCAGCAGTTCTTCAATTTTTTCCAAGACCTCTCGCACGGCAAATGGCTTGCCTTGAATCTTATTCAATCCGATGGCATCGACCAGGAACTGAGCACGAATGACCAGCTTCAATTGACCGCGATTCAGCTCCGGAATCAGCAATTTATCAAAGCGGCGAATAATGTCGCCCAGGTTGGACGGGAACGGGTTCAGGTACCGCAGGTGGACGTGCGACACCGAGCCGCCGCGACTGCGCGACGATCGCACGGCCGTGGCACAGGCACCGTAGGTGCCGCCCCAGCTCATCACCAGCAGCTTGCCGCTCGCGGGACCGTCGATTTCCTGAGGCGGAATGTCATTGGCCACGAGCGCCACCTTGCGGGCCCGCAGGTTGACCATGTGCTCGTGATTGGCCGGCTCGTAGTTCACGTTGCCCGTGATGTCTTGCTTTTCCAGTCCGCCGATGCGGTGCATCAGCCCCGGCGTGCCGGGCAGGGCCCAGGGTCGAGCCAAGCGCTCGTCGCGGGCGTAGGGGTGAAAGACGTCGCCGTTGTCCTTGCCCTGGGGGTGCTTGACCGTGAACTGCGGCAGCGACTCCACGTCTGGCACCGGCCATGGCTCGGCGCCGTTGGCAATGTAGCCGTCCGACAGCAGGAACACGGGCGTCATATAGCGCATGGCGATTCGCCAGGCGTCAAAGGCCGCGTTGAAGCAGTCGGCCGGGCTCGACGCGGCCACGACGGGCACGGGGCACTCGCCGTTGCGGCCAAACAGGGCCTGCAACAAATCGGCCTGCTCTGTTTTGGTGGGCAAGCCGGTGCTGGGACCGCCCCGCTGCACGTTGATGATTATCAGCGGCAGCTCGGTCATGACCGCCAGGCCGATGGCCTCGGTTTTCAGGGCGATGCCGGGGCCGCTCGAGGCGGTCACGCCCATGGCTCCGCCAAACGAAGCACCGATCGCCGAGGTGATGGCCGCGATTTCGTCTTCGGCCTGGAACGTGCGGACGCCGAAATTCTTGTGTCGGACCAGCTCGTGCAAAATGTCGCTGGCGGGCGTGATCGGGTAGCTGCCGTAAAACAACTCGCAGCCGCTGCGCTGGGAGGCCGCCACCAGGCCCCAAGCCAGTGCCTGGTTGCCGGTGATGTTGCGATACAAGCCCGGCTTGAGCTCGGCCTTGTTGACAACGAACTGGCTGGCCATGGCGTCGGTAGTTTCGCCATAGTTGTAACCGGCCTTCAGGGCCCGGCGGTTGGCTTCGGCCACGGCCGGCATTTTGCCGAACTTTTCGTCGATGTACCGCAGCGTGGGGTCGACCGAGCGGTCGTACAGCCAGAACGTCAGACCCATCGCATAAAAGTTGCGGCAGCGGTCGCTTTCTTTTTGACCCAATCCGAGGCCTTCGACCGCCAATCGCGTCAGGCGCGTCATCTCGACGGGAAAGAGCTGATAACCGTCCAGACTGCCGTCTTCCAGCGGATTGGTTTTGTAGCCGGCCTGGGCCATGCCCTTTTCGTCAAAGGCGTCCTTATTGACAATCAGAATTCCGCCGCTTATCAGATCGACTAGGTTGGTCACCAGCGCCGCGGGGTTCATGGCCACAAGCGCGTCGACCTGGTCGCCCGGCGTGAAGATTTCGGTGCTGGCAAAGCGGATTTGAAAACCGCTCACGCCCGCTTTGGTTCCGCGGGGCGCCCGAATCTCGGCGGGAAAATCGGGGAACGTGGCGATATCGTTGCCCGCTAGCGCCGACGTGTTGGTCAATTGCGTGCCGGCCAACTGCATTCCGTCGCCCGAGTCTCCGCAAAAACGAACCGTGGCGGCATCGAGTTCGACAACGACCTTCGATCGCGTGATAGTGGCCATGGGCTATGTAAATTCCTTCTACGTCGGAGAATCGAGGTTAACTGGGCAAAGTCCGGAAGGCCAGGCGGTCGGTCAAGGGATACTCTAATCGGTTTATCGGTCAAAATGCGTGCGTCTCGCGCGAGCGATGCAAATTCGCGGATCATTTTTTGAAGTGACAACACTTCCAAAACGATCTGCAAGCTAAGACCAGCGCGGCGCGAGACCGCCTGGCGAAAGGGCGTGCGCCCGGCCGGGCGTATCGTGGCCGAAGGCGGCCGCTAGCGCGCCAGCGAGCATGCTGCGAACGCAATGCATGCACCGGCGAACACGTTAGGCGCGCATTCGGCTGAAGGAGTACACACGCGCTACGGCAACGCGGCTCCGCCTGTGCGGCCCGCCATGCGGACGAAAGAATCAGCTTGAACTCGAGGTTCACCGCACGCCTGTGCACAAGCTATTGAGGGCTCAGTTCCGAGACGCACATGACGAAAAAGTCAGATCGTGTGTCCGCTAGTCGGCGGGAGCGCTGGCGCGCCTGGTTCGATCTTTTGGCACTGGCAAGTTACCGGCGCCTCCGGAGGATTTTTCGGACACACGCCTCATTTAATGTACCACCGGCCCCACCACCCGGCAAGCACAATGCACGTGACGGAACCGTAAGTCTTGCGGGCGGTCAAAATCCGCAAGTTTTCTCGGTCATTCCGGCGTTTTAGTGGCCGACGGGGGATTCGTCGACGGAGCGTAAAACTGCGTCAGGTCGATGCCTCCCTTGACCTCTTCCTCGACTAACTTGAGCCGGGCCTCGATGCGCTCGACGCGCCGCAACAGAAGTGGGATCAATTGCGGTGACTCGTCGGGCTTTGGCGGGCGAGGCACCTGGGGATAGCCCAGGTGCCGGTGCAGGGCGCTGAACAACAACAGCGGGTCCTTGCCGCGATTGGCCAGCGCGATCCGTCCTTCCCCTTCGCCAAACAGCACCGGTCGTTCCTGAAGCGGCGGATCTCCATCGACGGCGCTGGCCATCTGGCGGCGGAAGTAATGTTCGCTGCGGACGTAAATCAGGTCGGCAAAATCCACCAGCCCAACCTGGTGCCGCACCATCGAAATCCAATCCTTCCACGCCTGGTCGAACATCACGTCGCCGGCGATGGCCTCCAGCCCCCGATCGTAGCGCAAGCGGTTGCGCGAGAGCGATTCGAATTCGTAGAGGAAGATTCCCTGAGCCGTGGCGCCCGCGGCGCGATACTTGGCCTCGCGGGCCAGGATCTCGAGCGCCATGACGATGTCGAAGCGGCCGCGGTCGTCCTCGGACTCGGCGATGACGAAGGTTTGAAACGGCGTGAAGTAATGGCCCAGTTTGGCCATCGCGGTGTGGAAGACGCCGTTGAGCCTCAACTCGCCGTTCAAAAAATCGATCGCCAACGGCAGCTTGGTCGTGGAAAGAATCTCCTCGCGCACGGCCGAGAGAAGTTCCTGTGTCGACATGCCCATCTGCTTACGCTCGGCCAGCGCGGTGAAGAAATGGGCCTGCTCGACGTATTCTTCGCGTTCCAGCATATGAAGGTTTGGCTCTCGCTTCTGTCGGCTGCCCGCACGGCAACAAGGGGCTCGAAGGTGCGCCGACCGCGCCCCGTGAGCGAGGGGGTGGGCATCCCAGGGCCCGGGATCGCCGCGATCGGCACGCCGCCTTCTCGGCCCTGCGCTTCGGCAAACGGCCCCGTCCGCCGCGGTGCCCTGGCATGGCGACCTCACCGCTCTATAATAACAACTACGCTCGAAGGGAGCACAAATTCGAAACCTTTTTGCAAGGATACACCAGCGCGTGGGTGGTAACTTTTCCACGATCGAAGACGCGATTGCCGCAATCGCTCGCGGCGAAGTAATTATCGTGGTCGATGCCGAAGACCGCGAGAACGAAGGCGATTTTATCTGCGCCGCCGAAAAGGTGACGCCCGAAATCGTCAACTTCATGATCACGCAGGGCCGCGGGCAACTGTGCATGCCGATCCTGCCCGAGGTTTCCGATCGCCTCAAGCTGGCGCCCATGGTCGAAGCGAACACGTCGTTCCTGGGCACGTCGTATACCGTGCCGGTGGACCACAAGAGCTGCAAGACCGGCATCACCGCCCAAGAGCGCGCCCTGACGATCCGCTCGATCATCGATCCGGCCAGCAAGCCGTCGGACTTCGTGCGTCCTGGGCATTTGTTTCCCTTGGTGGCCAAGGAAGGAGGCGTGCTGCGCCGCGCCGGGCACACCGAGGCCACGGTCGACCTGGCCCGCCTGGCCGGTCTCAGTGCCGCCGGGGCGCTGTGCGAAGTTCTCGGCCCAAACGGCGACCGGGCGACCCGCCAGCGGCTATTCGAGCTGGCCGGCCAGCACGAATTGGAAATCATCTCCATCGAAGAGCTGATTCGCTATCGCCGCGTGCGCGAAAAACTGGTCTATCGCGTCACCGAGGCCAAGCTGCCCACGCGGCACGGCGAGTTCAAGCTGATCTTCTACGGGGTGAAATACGAGCCGCAGCAGCCGTTCGTGCTGGTGATGGGCGAGCCCGACAAAGGACCCGTACCGCTCGTGCGGCTGCACTCGGCCTGCTTCACGGGCGACGTGCTCAGCTCGCTGCGCTGCGATTGCGGCGATCAGTTGAACATGGCCTTGGAGATGATCGCCAGCGAAGGGACCGGCGTGTTGGTCTACCTGCCGCAAGAGGGCCGCGGCATCGGGCTGGTCGAAAAAATCAAGGCCTACGCCCTGCAAGATCAAGGGCTCGACACCGTCGAGGCCAACCTGGCCCTGGGCTATAAAGTCGATACCCGCGACTACGGCATCGGCATCCAGTTGCTCAAGGACCTGGGTCTGACGAAAGTCCGCCTGTTGACGAACAATCCCAAGAAGACCGACGCCTTCATCTATGGCGGTTTCGACCTGCAAGTCGTCGACCAGGTGCCCATCCATCCGCCGGTCAACGAGCACAATGCCCGCTATATCGCCACCAAGCGGGATAAGCTGGGCCATCAGTTGCCCGAAACGGCCTGAGGGCAGGGCGTTGCTACGTTTCGGCGTCGATCCGTTGCCATTCTTCCCAGGTGACCACGCCCAGTTCCGGCCGCGGACGTCCGCGCAGCATGGCGATAAACTCCAGCGAATGGCCGTCGGGGTCGGAAAAGTAGATCGACACGGCCGGCATCCAGCCGAAAACCATCGGTCGCTCGCGGCCGTCATCGAGGAAGTTGTGGCACGGCAGCCCGCGATCGGAAAGCCAGGACACGGACTTGTGCAGCACGTCGTCTACGGACGAGCGGAACGCGAAGTGTTGCGGCATGACCCGCCCGGGCGGTTTTTCCCACAGGCCCAACATCGCCTCGCCCCAACCGCCCAGCCAGAAAAAGCTCGCCCGGCGGCCCTCTTCGTAACGCCCAAGCTCGAGACCCAGCGTTTCCTGATAAAAAGCCGTGGAACGTTCAAGGTTGGTGACGTTGATGTGGGTTTCGAACAAGCCGCGAATCATGGCCGTCGCTCCTCGTTGAAATCGCCCTGTGGTCGCGCAACACTCGTGCGCGCAAACGCCGCGATCGGCCGGGGCATTGAACGAGGCGAATCCTACGTTCGCACATCTGCTCGTGCAACCGATGCGCGATCAAGCTCAACAGCGCGCGCCAAAGGCGGCAGGCTTGGTTGACGGCGCAAGTCCAAGACGAAAAAACGCTTCGCAGTCGGCATCGACGGCGAAGCGTTCTTGCTGTTTTGGCTTACGTGCAGCTACTAGTTGCTGGCCGTCATCGGCGGGCGCCCGCCAGTCGTGGGAAAGTATCGGCTCGCGGGCAACTTGGGTGGCGGTTGTTGGCTCCCTGCTCCCGTTGACGGAAAATATCGGCCTGGAGGAAGCCGGCCACCAGTCGTGGGTTGCCCGGTTCCGTTGATGCCCGTGTTGCCGTTCTGGAACGGAACTACCTTGTCCGGCTGTCCCGACCCGTTGATGCCCGTGTTCCCGTTCGGAAACGGTACCGATTGGCGAAAGGTCCGGCGGCTGCCCGTCGTGGTTTGCCCGTCTTGACTGCCGGCGCTTTTGCTTTCGGCGTACTTCTTGCGCAAGCTGCTCTGCGACGCCGATCGGTTTGAATTCGTGGGCCGCTCGACGTTTCTCGCCGCGGCGTTTGCCGCCGAGCGATTGCCGCGCGGGTTGCCGGACTTGGCTGGTGGGGCCGCCGAAACCATTTGCGGCAACGCTAGGCCGGCCAGGACGACACAGATCAGCTTGGTGCGGAAATTGTTGATCACAACCGGCATGACCCGTGAAAATACCAGCGTCAGGCCGTGTTTGCACCGGTTCGCAGTAACCGTGTTGATCTGAGACATGGCACGCACTCCTTTATTTTTTGCGGGGGGTCGTGGAAAACCTGCAATTCATCGCCCCTTCCACAACAACTAAGTGCGAACGGGCCAAGAATGTTACACGCCCCGCCAAAGAATTTTCGCTAAGAGCCTGGGGACAATACCGTTTCGGAGAGGGGGACAGTCCCGACCATAGTCACGCGATGCGTGACCACGGTGCCCTGCTCCGCGGACTGCACAAAATTGGGACAGTCCCCGACCGTTTTTGTCCCCAGGCTTTAAGACGCGGAAGCGCATACCTCCGCGCACAGCAGCTCCAGCAATTGAAGCGTGGCGGCCTTGTTGGGCATGGGGTAGCCGCGCGATAGATCGGGATCGCTGTGAATCGCGGGCCGTAAATTGGGCAATCCCACGCAGCTCGGGCAACCGTCCTCGCAGGGACAGTCGCTGACCATTTCGTGGCAAACCAGCAACAGGTTCTCCATCTTCTCGAACCCTTTTTCGCAATAGCCCAGGCCGCCAGGATAGCGATCGTACAGAATCATCGTGCTGGTTCCCAGGTTCTTGCTATCGACCACGCCGCCCAGATCACGGCTGTCGCACATGGCGACCATCGGCAGGGCCACGACGGCCAGATTGCGCAGGCCTACCATGCCTTCGCTGGCGCGAAAGCCGGCCTCCTTCATCCGCCGCCCTAGCACTTGGCCCGGCGAAAGCCAAACGGCTGTCGTCGGCAATGTTTGCGCGGGGATATCAACCGGGCCCTGTCCGATGTTCTCGCGAGTGCCGAACTTGATCTTTTTGAAGGCCACGGTTTGCCAGGTCACGTCCACGTCTCCAAAAGCCACGAGCGCCTCGGAAACGACCTGACGCGCTGTGCGCTGGGTTTTGATGACCACGCTGCTGTCCAGGACCGCTTGCGTGTAGTAATCCATTTCATGGCGCTCGACGTAGGCGACTTTGCCGTCAAGATCCAGCTCGCGCACGAAATACGATTCGCCGTTGTGCAAGTAGACGGCCTGCGGATAGATAAGCTCGGGAGCGCTGATGGCGTCGACGTTGGCGATCACTTCATGATCGCTGGGGCGAGTCTTTCCCGGTCTGGCCTCGGCGCGGCGCAGCACGATACTGAACGTGTTGTCGCTCATGTGGCGCAGGCTCGTGCGGGCGGAGGGATTCTGTCCCCCGGAGAAAAAGAACTGCCCGGCGACCTCGGTCAACTGGCCGCTGTCGCGCAGAACTTCGGCAATGGGCAGCGCCATCTCGCCAAACCGTTCGACGTCGCCTCCGGCCAACGGCAGCTCGAAAGCGGCCGATTGCAGATGATTGGCCAGCACGTACGGGTTTTCGGGATCGACCACGGCGTGTTCCGGCGATTGGGCAAAAAAGTAATCGGGGTGCCGCCACAAGTACTGATCCACCGGATCGTTGCCGGCCAGCAAAATGGCCAGGCTTTCGTCGTGCCGCCGGCCGCTGCGTCCGGCTTGTTGCCAGGTGCTGGCGATCGTGCCCGGATAGCCGGCCAGCAGGGCCACGTCGAGCGAACCGATGTCGACGCCCAGCTCCAAGGCGTTGGTGGCCGCCACGCCTCGCAAGCTTCCCTCGAACAACTGCGATTCGATCTCGCGGCGCTCGAGCGGCAAGTATCCGCCGCGATAGGCGCGGACCGATTCGGCCAGCTTCGAGTGCCGCGCCGCCAGTTGTTCTTTTGCGTAGCGGTGCACCAGTTCCGCGGCCTGGCGAGTGCGCGTGAATGTCAG
>JBGQHN010000178.1:0-9175 GCA_041497975.1 Planctomycetia bacterium
GAATCGTGGGAAAATAGGCGTAATACCCGTGCGTGTAACCCACTAAAAAGCTATTAGCCACAGGCGAGCTGGTTTTGATCGCGGTTTGAAACTGGACGAAGATTTCACCGGGCATGCCGACCAACGCCAGATCGTCGTCGATCAAGAGGGTAGTCAGCGTGCAGTGCAGCATGTTGTTCTTGACCGTCTTGGAAATGTAGTTGTCGAAGCGGGGTCCATAGGCCTTGCTCAGGACGGCGCGGACTTGCGGATCTTCGATGTCCCAGCGAACGCGGATCGGAATCTGGCGCGATTCGTATTTCACCGACCGATGTGCCGGCTGGCGGGTAACCGTTTCGCGGGCGGTTTTGGCAAGCAGCTCTCCCAAAGAGCGGCCCATTTTTCGCATTTCATCAACGCCGCCTTGGTCGAGCGGGGTCTTGTCCATGTAGGGATTGATATTGCCGCAGCCGCCTTGCAGGAACAGGCACTTGGTCTTGAGCTGTTCCTCAACAACACCGCTGGCGGCGCCCACCCAGTCGGCGCTGTACTGGTAGTTGTCTCCTCCCATGACCACCGGATGGCAAGCATAGTTAAACAGCACGGCCAGCACGCTGCCATCGTTCCGATCGATGCGTATCGTCGCATACTCGCGGTCCACCGGCTCGGTGGGCTCGCGCTGGGCGTTGCGCCATTGCATGGCCACGCGTCCGTCGCTCAGGAACTTTCGGCGGTTGTGGGCAAAGTCGGCCATGCCGCGGCCTACGCCCATCCGCACCGGTACCAAATCGCGCGCGGCGGCGCAGATGATTTCGGCGATCTGTTGGCCCACCTTGTCGGCATAGGGATTTGGGTCGTCCGCGGTCGACTCCATGGCCGGCGCGTGATGCGTGTGGCTGGCTGTAATAAACAGGTTCGAAACGCCGCATCGAGCGGTCGTTTGCTCGCGCACTTTGGCTAACACCGATTCTTCGGGCGTGCGTCCCAAATCGAGCGACACAATGGCCACCGATTGCTGGCCCGCGCGAAGCACCACGGCCTTGGCCATGAGCGGATCGAGAGTGCCGGTAGCGCCGTGAGTTCGGTTGCTGTAACCCCATAGCATTTTGCCGGGCTCGGGCGTGATGTCGGCGGTGGCCACGCCGGCCCTCAGGGTATCGTCGTCGGCGTGCAGCCGCAAAGCTGGAACGAAAACGGCCCAGATGGCATAGGAGAGCAAAATCGCGCGTGTCATGAGAACCTCCGTCGAAATTCTGATGGTCTGCGTCCCAGTCTGGGTTAGCTCGCGGCCGATTGCAAGGATTTTGTCCGGGGCGCCGCGACGTAAAAAAACCGAGGCGGTCGTAATCGACCGCCTCGGCAGTGGGAACTTCGAATTCTCCAGGACCGGGGGGCTACTTGGCCGCGGCCTGGGCGTTGTCATGCGGAGTCGCCATGATCTTGGCCACGCCGGTCAGCAGCGCCTCGGCCGGTGGCGTGAACGCTCCGGCATCAGTGCTCCAGAAGTTGATAGTCACCTTCTGGCCCTTGATCTCGACGGGCACGTGCAAGCTCGACTTGGCGCCCCGCTTGACCATGGTTTCGATCGCCTTGCCCTTGGCTTTCGAAAGATCCGCGTTGACCACGGTCTTCGACCCCGCCGCGTACTCGGCCAGGCTCTCGCCCTGCGCATCAACCGCCGGCAGCGGGCTGAAGATGCTCTCGGGCATCTGCTGGCCGCCATGCCTGGCGGCAGCCTTTTTCTTGGCTTCGGCAATCAACTTCTCGACTTCTTCTTCTCCTCCTTGTTCTCGTATTGCACCGCTCTTGCCGTGATCTGACTGACCTTGGGACATGGGGCCCATCACTTCGACAAGCTTGCCATCCTTGACCGCCGTGATATCCACTCGGTCAACCTGCGGCACCATGGTTCGCAGGATGAAGCCGAACTGGCGGAAGATTTGCGGGTCGGCCAACGCCATGAAGGCGCCGACCTTCACGTTGTCGTCCGGTTCGCCCTTGGTGGCGGCCATGATGACATTGAACTGCTCGATCCGCGTCAGCGGCTTAAACTTACTTTCGGGATTCTGTCGGTCTTCGTGGGCGGACGTCGCTTCGAAGAAGCCGATCATCATCTCCTCGAACGTCTGGTCGCCGAAGCGAACCGACGCCTTGGGATCGGGATTGTTCAAGTTGTCATCCGAATTGTCGAACACGGCGAAGCAATCCATCCGGGTGCCGCGAGGCATCATTTTCGGCTCGGCCAGCCGATAGCTCGTCTGCCAACCGAAGTCGTAGCGAGGCACATCGAGCAGGACCTCGTGACGCCCGTCGGGATACGTGGCTTCATAGCGAAATGCCTTGCCGCGCAGGTGCATGTGGGGCATCAGCGTCAAGAGCAGCGTGTCGTCTTTGAAGATGTACCGCGCCTTGACCGGGAAATCGCCCTGGCCGGGCGGAATCTCGAACACGGCGTTGACGGCGCTGGAAACACGTACCTCTTTCTTGATCGTCTTGGGATCGGCAAACACAAACCCGCAATAGCTGCGGTCCTGCTGCGGCGACCCGTTCGGCGTGTAGTGCATCTGGAAGATCAGCTTGGACCCGGCCGGCACGAACTGGGCCAGGCCTTCGGACATCGGCTCTGGACGCAGGCCCGGAGCAAACGCGCCCAGGTACGTGTTATCCGAACCAATCCCGCCGCTGATATTGCCGTCGGGCGGAATCACGAACAGCAGGATGTGATGCACGACCGACGGATTGCCCGGCCGCGGCTCAATGGCCTTGACCCACTTGTCCTCTTTCCAGCCCGGATCGACGACGAACATCTGGTAAGGGACAACGCCGGTCGCCTGCACGTCATAGGGCTTGTCGGCCATGTAGATGACTTGTTCCGGCTGCGGAATCATCCAGCCCTCGGCGAACTTCGGCGGCTCGGGCAAGTCTTTTTGATTGCCCTCGGGAGCGCCGGCGGCCACCCACTTGCTGATCGTGGCCTTGTCGGCGTCGCTCAGCCGAGCGTCGTTCTTAAAGTTGCCGTGGCGCTTGTCGGCATGCCAAGGAGGCATGCGCTGCGCCTGGACGACTTCATCGATCATGCCCGCCCAACCCGCCACTTCCTCATAGCTCGTGAGCGAGAACGGCGCAATCTGTCCCTCTCGGTGGCAGAACACGCAGTTGGCATTCATGATCCGGGCGATGTGCTTGTTGTACGTGACTTCGCTGTTGGCCAGCGCCTTTAGATCACGACCGATCAAGCAGCCGGCCACTTGCGTCTCGCTCTTGCCGACCGACTTGCCGGCCACAAGCGCGTCGAGCGCGTCGCACAGATTGCGCTCCGTGGGCGCCGGCTTTTGATAGTTGACATTGGAAGCGAACCCATACTGATCGTCGATCCGTCCGCGGTAACGGACGACGCGCCCGGCATCGAGCACGACGACTTCGGGAGTGCGTGTGGCTCCGACCTTGTCGGCAACCACCTGGTTCAGATCCTTGAGGATCGGAAATGTGATTTCATGCACTCGCGCGAACGAGGCAATTTCGGTCACGGCGTCCTGGCGATTCGAATCGAGTCCCACGAACACGACGCCTTTGGACTCATACTGCTTGGCAAGATCGACCAGGCGCGGCGCGTACAGTTTGGCCAGCGGACACTCCGTGCCCAGGAATGCCAGCACCACGATCTTGTTCTTGCCGGCGTCGTCCAACGAATACGGCTGGCCGCGGAAATCTTTCAGCGTAAAGCTCTCCACCTTTTTTCCAACAACGATCTTGGGCTCTGCCGCGATGGCGCCTGCCGATGCGAGAGCAGCCAACACGAGGAGCGCAACGGATTTGACTTGCATACGAAACCTCACGGTTAGCGGGGAAGGATAAGCTCGTGGACAACGTCGTATCGTGACGCCGCACGCTGGGGGGGAAGTGCGGTCGTCAGTGTACTCGAAAAACCTGCTTCTTTCCAGTTGGATTACGCGGCCGGAAAACAACTGCGGCGACTCAACAGGGATTCGCCCGTGACTTGGCGATCTTGGCTGGGCATCGCCCGGTTTTGTGCGGCGGTGCCGTTTTTCGGCCTTCCTCGGACCCAACCAATCACTTGCCGATGCAAAAACGACTAAATACGCGGTCGAGAATGTCATCCGTGTACACCGCTCCCACGACCATGCCCAGCTCGCCCAGCCCCAGGCGGACTTCGGCGGCAATTAGCTCCTCGCCGGCCGCCGATTCATTCAACTGGCGAGCCCGAACGAGCGCCTCGCCCGCTTGGCGCAGGCTTTCGCCGCACCGCTCGGCGGTCAAGCCACTGGCCGAGCTGTCACGGTCGACGCGGATCGCGGCCAGGCACAATTCGCGCCGCAAGGCGTCCAGCCCCAGGCCCCTTTTTGCGCTAGTCTCGATCGCCGCGCACGGCAACGTCGTGCGGTCGGCAGCCTCGCATTTTGTCACTACGACAATCTGCTCGGCAAATTGGTTCGCTGCCAGTTGGCGCCGTTCCCAATCATTGAGCGGCCGGCTGGAATCGATGCACAACAAACGGATGTCGCAATTCGCCTCCTGCGACGAAGCCAATTGCGCCGCGACCCGTGATATACCGGACGCCGGCACTTCCGGCTCGACGCCGGCCGTATCGATCAATTGGCAGCGCGCTGGGCCAAGGTCCAGCACCGTGGTCAGGTAATCGCGCGTCGTGCCAGGCTGGTCCGAAACCAGCGCTCCGGCGTGTTTGGCCAGCGCGTTGAACAAGCTGCTCTTGCCCACGTTGGGTCTGCCGACCAAGACGGCCCGTGGCGGCTCATCGGTGCGTTTACGGCCGCAAAGTTGCGCGTTGAGACCGGCAATGACCGCCGCGCCCTGTTCGAGCTCGAGCTCAATCTGGCGTGGCGCTATGAATTGGATGTCGTCTTCGACGAAATCCAGGCCTGCTTCAAGGTGCGCGAGCAAATCCAGCAGCCGATCGCGGAGTTGATTGAGCGGCCGGGCCAATCCGCCCGCCAATTGCTCGAGTGCGGTTCGAAATTCCTGCTGGCCGCGGGCGTTGATGATTCCCAATACGGCTTCGGCTTGGGTCAAATCGAGCCGGCCCGCCAGAAAAGCCCGCAGCGTAAACTCGCCCGGTTCGGCCAGTCTCGCGCCGGCCGCGCACACTGTTTTCAGCATCGCCGACAAGAGCGGAGGCGAACCCATGCCGTGGATTTCGACCGACGGCTGACGTGTGTAGCTGCGCGCGTCAGGCCAAAGGTAGACCTCGACCGGCAGTTGGGCGACGTGCGAACCCGACGTTGCCAACGTGCCACTATGGACCGTGGGCAGCCGCACGTCGCGGAGATTGACGCTTCCGCACGGGCGGAAGCAACTTTCGAGGATCGCGATCGCCGACGGTCCACTGATTCGCACGATGCCGCGCGCCGCGCCGCCGGCAGCGGAAGCGATGGCGGCAATCGTGTCGTCGCTATGGTACACGGCTGGAAACGAGCTATTTGCGGCCGCGCTGACGCTTCTTGCGGGCCGGAGCGCCGTTGGTGGAATTGGATGAACCCGACGCCGCGCCGGATCCGGTCGGGCTTGGCAAATCCGTTTTGACGGGCTTGGGCAGGAGCTTGCGTTCCGCAATTCCCCACAGGCTCGATGCGATGAAGTACACGCACAGTCCGCAAGCTACCTTGTAGAACATGATGCCCATGAAAATCATCATGTATTGCATCATTTTCTGCTGCATGGCGGCCTGCTCGTCGGCCGGGGGAGGCATGAACATCTTTTGCTGCCAGATGAACAGCGCGATCGTCAACAGGGGAAAGACGTTCAAATAAGGACCCAGGCCCAAGAAGCCCGTCGTCTGGGTAATGAAATGCGGCATGACCCCGGTCCAATCCCAAAGCATATCGGGGGCCGCCAGGTTCGACGCCCAGCGTATGCTCTCCGAAAACAAAGGCGCTTGCCGCAACTCGACGTCGACCATCAGCGAGCGGTAAAGGCCCACGAAAATCGGCAATTGCACGAAGGCCAGCAAACAGCCCCCCACCGGGTTGTAGTTGTGCTGGCGGAACAGTTCCTGCGTCGACCGCGTCTTTTTATCGGGCTCGCTCTTGAACTTTTCGTTGATGCGCTTCAGCTCGGGCTGAAGTTCCTGCATCTTTTGCGCGCCCAACGCCTGTTTGCGGCTCAGCGGAAACATGCAGCCCCGCACCAACACCGTGAGCATGATGATCGCCACGCCATAGTTGCCTACCACGAAGTGAAAGGCGTGCAGGATCTTCAGCATCGGCTTGGCCACGATTCCGAACCATCCGTAGTACACCAGATCGCCGAGCGTGACGGTCGTTCCCGGTGCCTCGTAATGCGCCAGCAGATCGGGCCGCTTTGGACCGGCGAAGATTTCAAACCGATGTGACATCGGCTCTCCGGCCGGCGCAAGCTCGGCGGTCGTGCTCTCCAGCCGAAACGAAGTGTTCAGCAGCTTGAGGTCAGCTTTTTCAGGAGGTATCGCGCCCACGCGAATCGGCTGCACCTTCGCAAACAACACGTCGCCCGGTTTGGCCTTTTGGGGAATCGCCGCGGCGGCGAAATACTGGGCATCGACGGCGATATAGTCCAGCGGCGAGTCGATCCACTCGCCCTTGAAGTCAGGATTCACCAGTTCGGCAGGCGTGATCTGCGTCGTCGCGCCGCCTTCGAAGCGCGTGATGATGTCACGCAATCCGGCGCTCGAGAACATCGATCCCTGGCTGACCTTGTTGGCGTACCAGTAACCCTCGATCGGCAACCCCGTCGGACCGTCGAGTCGATACGCGACTTTGCGCGGGTTGGCCGCGACGTTGGCAATCGAGACATCGAGCCACAGGTGATAGGCCGGGTAATCCTGATCGGCCATTTGATCGAGCGGCACTTTCTCCAGCCGAAAGGCCTTCACCACCTCGAGCCCGAGATTGGGCAACCGCCTGCGAAAACTGACCGCGTCTTGGGTTGCCGCCGCCACCTCCCAATCCGCACTGCGCAGGTCGACACCCGGCAATTCCGCGGTTTCTCCGGTCAGCGTCCGGTCGTCGATTTGCTGGAGCGTCAACAGGAACGAGAGCGGATCGTGGTTGTTCGGTCGCACCAGTTCGACCGGCTTGCTCTCGAACTCGGGGCGCACGACTTCCAGCGGACGGCGGCCAAGCTTGGCCGTCAATTGCGTCGCCGCGCCCTGGCGATCGACCGATATTTTGATTTCTCGATAGGGCTCCGTGCCCTTGAGAACCTCGATCAGCTCGGCGGCGCTGACAACCTTCTTGTCGCCGAGCGCCGTGATCACGTCATTCACGCGCAAACCAGCGGCTGCCGCCGGCGTGCCCGCGCCAACCACTCGCACCACCGCGCCGCCCCGTGCGGCCGCGTCGTCCGGAGCCAGATGCCCCAGATATCCGCTTCGATCTTCCAAATCACGATAGCGCGGACTACTCAGTTCCAACCGCTCGACGGCGGCGCCGTGATTGGTCAGAGTGACCAGCATGCGGTACGGGTCGTTCGGATCGGCCGAGCCGAGCGTCACCCATTGCAACGGTACGGCCGCCGTATCCGCGTCCGCGGCGCGATCCTGGGCCGCATTGTCCCCGGCCGCGGCCGGCGGTTGTTCAGGCGCGGCCTGAAGCTGTGGGACTTCCTTGGGAGGCTGATCCGGCTTGTCGGGCGCGACCTTGTCGGCCTTGGCCGCATCGAGCTTGGCCACTTGGTTCGCCTTGGGGCGGACCTTGGGCGCCGGTTCCGGAGGGAATATCAACGAATAAATGACCTGGTTGGCCACGAAGATCGCGGCGACCAGGATCGCGAATAACGTAAAACGTCTGTCCACGTGCTGTTTTCGTCCTTCGGCGCCAGTGCCGCGGCGCACCCAGTCACGGTGCGCGGGCTGGCTGAGAATGATTGGGGGCGATGGAAATCAATATGTACAGAACTCTATACGTGTATTGTTGGGCTATGGCGCGGTCTTGCAATGGCAACCGCCCTGGTCCCCTAGCGTTTTTGATGGTCCGGGGCCGACATTTCTTTGCACCGGTCAACGCGCAGGCGGTTTTTGATCCACCGCTTGCCCAAATTGAACAGCTTGGACAGCCTCGGCGGGAGGTTGCCCGCTCCCGGAAAGCGCGGCAAAGGCAGGGCGCGTGCGCAACGTGGAGCCGGCGCTATCGTCCTTCGCGAAGCCGGTCACCCAAAAAATTATCTAATTCGGGAGTATCGTAGATTTTTTGGATCGTTTTTTCCAAGTCGTACGGTACACGACGAAAGGTGATCATGCCGTCCTCGAGCACCACGTAGCAGGAGCGGGGATCGCCGTCACGAGGTTGCCCGACCGAGCCTACGTTGATCATGGTTTTCTCGTCCGACAGCCGATACGTGTAGTTCACTTCCTCGGGGCTGATGAAATTCATGCTCTGCGTAAAGATACCCGGCACGTGGGTGTGGCCCTGAAAGCAGTGGTGCTCGATCAAGCTGAAGATTTTTTCCATCTTCCGTTGATTGTAGATGTCCTCCGGAAAAACGTATTCGTTCAGCGGGTTGCGCGCCGAGCCGTGCACGTACAAGAACCCGTTCTCTCGGCGATTGCGGGGCAGCTCGCCCAAAAAATCCCAACGCTTGGCGTTATCGGCCGGATTGCCGCGCGGGTTTTCCAACTGGTCGCGCGTCCAAAAGATGGCTCGCTCGGCGCCCGTGTTGAACCCCTCGGGATCAAACAGCGCGCCCTGATCGTGGTTGCCCAGCAGGCACACGTCGCAGCGCATGACCATATCGATGCATTCGCGAGGGTTCGGCCCGTAGCCGATGATGTCACCCAGGCAATACACCTCGGTGATGCCCTGCTGTTGGATATCCTCATAGACCGCCTCGAAGGCTTCGAGGTTGCTATGGATATCACTGATCAATGCGCGCTTCACGCCCGGCTCGATTCACGCCTAAAGGCGTCTCAGCCCACCACACTGTTCGGCGGTGCGGGATGAAAAAACAGGGAAGACAAGCTAACGATACTTGAGTACTTGAGTTTAAGAGCCCTCTTTTAAAGGGTCAAGCCGCTTTTGAGCCTGGGCGCGCGTGAGATGTCTATTGCCCAAGGGCTTCGCCAGTGATTGAGTCGAAGCGTTTCGCATACCATAGCGGTCCCTCTGGCTGGAAATCGCTGTGGGCCGGCGATCGTTCGCCCGTACCCCTGGGGTGTTACGCCGGCGGATTGGCGACCACTAGCTGC
>JBGQHN010000179.1:0-9142 GCA_041497975.1 Planctomycetia bacterium
GAAACCATCGCTCATCAAGGGCATCGGGGTATTCACGACCCACGGCATTTGCCGGGGAACCCGCTTGGAGTTGTTTCCCAACGGGGCGACGCGCACGTTTTCACGCGAGCAATTGGAAAACGACCCACGGCTCAAGAGCTTCTGCCAGATCTACGGCGTCGACGCGCAGGGCCAGACGCACGTCGCTGACAATTTCGGCTGCATGTCGATTGGGTGGTATCTCAACCACGCCGAAACGCCTAATGCGCATCGCGATGAGAGCTGGGATTACTTTGCCAGCCGCGACATTGCCGCCGACGAAGAGATCACGATCGATTACCGCGCGTTGTAAGCGGGCATTGGTCCGCGGTGAGCGCGTGCGCGCGGCGGGTCGCAGTCAATCAGGAGATTTCCGGCAACGGCGGCGATGGACCGCAAGACTAATGCAATCTCTTGGCGAGCAGTTTTTTGGCTCGCTCGCCGTCCGCGGCCGCGACTTGCAACTTAGGCCCGACCAGATTGGGCCAGAGCATAGCGGCGGCGTTCTCATCGGCGACAAAGGCGGGAATGCCGTTATCTTCCAGAAAAATCTTCGCGGCCTCGGCCTCCAACACCTGGGGAAACTCCGCCACGGTGACAAGTTCTTCTTCCATCTCGAGTTCTCTCCAGGGTACGATGCCGTGGGATCGGAGCCGGGCGATTCAGGGAGCCTCGATCCGAGGGTGTGGCGGACCGGCGGTCTCTGATGTTTGTCATTGTAGCACAGGGAAACTTGACATCGTCCCGCGCGGCGGTTACTTTGTAATGCAAAGCTAGCCTCGCGATTTGGAGCACGGCCCCATGGAATTGCGCGACGCCTTGACGCAAATTGCCGAAATACGCCGGCAAATGGCCAAGACCGATGTGTTTCGCGGTTATCGCTCCGCGCCCGTCGCGTTTTCAGGCTTGTTGGCGCTGGGGGCGGCGCTGGCCCAGCGACGCCTGGTCGTCGATCCGCTGCAAGACATCGGCGTGTACCTGACGCTGTGGATCGGTATGGCGGTGCTTAGCGTCGTGGGAGTGGCGGTCGAGATGACTGTGCGAGCCTACTCGACGCACGATCGCGCTCGCTTGGAACTGACGTGGCTGGCCATCGAGCAATTCCTGCCTTCGATGATCGCCGGCGTGCTGGTGACGGTCGTGCTCGTGCGGCAGGCGCCCGCGCAAGCGGTGCTGTTGCCCGGGTTGTGGCAGATTCTGTTCAGTCTGGGAATCTTCGCTTCGGCGCGGCTGCTTCCCAAGGCAATCTTCGCGGTCGGCGCGTTCTACCTGTGTTCGGGCGTCACGGTGCTCATCTGGTCGCGCGACGCTTTTTCGCTCGAGCCCTGGTGCATGGGCTTGCCCTATGGTGTCGGCCAGCTCGTGGCCGCCGGAATTCTGTATTGGACCCTGGAGCGCCGGGCATGAACTCGCGTCGCGCGAAATCGTCAAAAGCCGATGCCCCGTTCGCATACGAGGGTCTGGAGCGCGTGATTCACGAAAAGGCCAGGCTGGGCATCCTGGCATCGTTGGCCACGCACGCCGAGGGGCTGGCGTTTTCCGATTTGAAGCAACTTTGCGCGTTGACCGATGGCAATCTGAATCGTCACTTGCAGGTGCTGCAAGAAGCCGGCCTGGTGGAGGTTCGCAAGGAAAGCTCGCGCAATCGGCCGCAGACCTTGTGCCAGTTGACATCGCTGGGCCGGCGGCGGTTCGAGGAATACATCGGCGTCTTGGAACAAGTCGTCGAAGACGCCATGCAGGCGTCACAAACCGATCCCGCGCCTGCCAAGCGGCTGCGACAAGGTTGGTCGCCCGCGTAACGAGGCGGTCCTATTTTTTTCGCCCTGAACTTTGCATGACAAAGCCAAGGTCGATGGGGTAAACGGCATGCAACCATACGACGTCGCGGTTGTCGGAGCGGGGTTGGCCGGGTTGCAGTGTGCGCGGCTATTGGCCGGACACGGACTTCGGGTGCTGTTGATCGATCGCAAGCAGTCGCTGGAGCACGCCGTGCACACGACCGGCATTTTCGTGCGCCGGTCACTGGACGATTTCTCGTTGCCGCCGGCCTACCTCGGACCGCCGATCCGCCACGTGACACTGTATTCTCCGGCGCGTCGGCGGTTGGAGTTGGAAAGCGCGCACGACGAATTTCGCATCGGCCGAATGGGCGCGCTGTACGCGCGGATGTTAGGCGACTGTCGGGCCGCCGGCGCCCAGTGGTTGCCGGCAGCCAGCTACCTGGGCTCGGAGTCGGCGGTGGGCGGCTCGCTGGTGCACTTGAACGTCGCGGGGCGCGAGGAAACAATCTTGGCGCGCTATCTGGTGGCGGCCGACGGCGCGCGTTCGCGCGTGGCCCAAGATTTGGGATTAAGTCTCAACCGCCGCTGGATTGTCGGCCTCGAGGAAGTATTCGAAGGCGTGGCGCTCGCCGGGCCCCCCCGATTACACGCATTTCTCGATCATCGCATAGCGCCCGGCTACATCGCCTGGATTGCCGAAGACGGCCAGACGGTCCACGTCGGCGTGGGGGGCTATTCGCCAAATTTTCAGCCGCCGGCGGCGCTCGAACGTTTCCGCGCGACGATCGGCACGTTGCTGCCGCTCGGCGCGGCCAGGCCGGTCGAGCGGCGTGGGGGACGCATTCCCGTGGGTGGCATGCTGCCGAACCTGGCCAACCAACGCGGATTGTTAATCGGCGATGCGGCCGGGGCCGTTTCCCCGCTAACGGCCGGCGGACTGGATCCGTGCTTGCGGCTGAGCGAATTGGCGGCCAAGGTCATCTGGCAGTTTCTCTCCAACGGCGACACGCAAAGCCTGTCGGCCTATGACGGCCGGCGGTTTCGCCGCCGGTTTTTCGCACGGAGGGTTTTGCGCAGCATCTATTCGTGGGCCGGACGCAATCCGATTCTGGAGACAAGCTGCGCCGTGATGCGACTGCCCCTGGGCCGGGCGATTGCCGAGCGCATTTTCTTTGGCCACGGCTCGTTTCCGGACTTGCAAAGCGCCGGCCAGTCGCGGCGGGCCAGTCCGGCTGCGCTAGGCAAGTCCCAAAACCCCCAAGCTATCGCGGTGAATTAGAGCTTCGATGGCTTGCTCATCCAGTCGTGGCAAGGCCGTGCCCTCGACCATGTGGTTGAGCGTTCGAAGTGCGTCCACCGACGCTCGCACGGTGGTGAACGGATAGTCGCTGCCGAAGAGCAGCTTGTGCCACACGCCGTACTCCTGCACCAACATCAGGCTGTGATAAAGCTGGAACGGCCGGTAGTGCAGCGCGCTGATGTCGGCATAGATGTTGGCGTGCTTGCGAATGACGGCCACGCACTCGCCCTCGTAGGGATGGCTCAAGTGGGCCATGATGATCTTCACGTCCGGCCAGCGGCTGCCCACGCGGTCCAAGTGCCGCGGCAGCGTGCATTCCAACGGCGCCTGGGAAATGAACGTGGTGCCGGTGTGCAACAGCACGGGAAGCTGCTGGCGCGAGGCATACGTCCACAGCGGATCGAGACGCTCGTCGTCGGGCCGAAAGCCTGCGTACATCGGCAACAGCTTGATGCCCCGCAGTCCCAGCTCCTCGTGACCCGTATGCATCTCCCGTTGCCAGCCGTCTTGCGTCGGATCGACTGACAGAAAGCCAATAAGCGTGTCGGGATGCGCCGCGACATACTGGGCCACGTAGCTGTCGTCGACCCACAGTCCGCTCAGCCGCGCCTTGCCGCCAAAGACGATCGTGCGCGTGTCCTCGGTGGCCTCGCGTCGATAAGCTTCGTAGTGAACGGCAAGATCCAGCTTGCCGTCGACCTTGGCGCGGGCCGCCTGGGCCGCGAAGTCGTCACCGAAGTGCTCGGGAAAGCGCCACGTGTGGCTGTGCACGTCGATGATCATGGGACGCTTGCCGTGTTCGCGATTCGCAGCACAGCAAAAATGATACCCCGGCGCGGGGAGGTGTCGAGCCCACGCGCCGGGGCGTCCCTGGTAGTCTTTTTGTAATTCGCAATCGCTCGGCCGTTCTTGGCCGCGAGCAGCGACATTACGTCCGAGTTAGATTCACGTTCCAATCCTCAAGGACGTCACCAATATATATCCGCCGATCGCCGACAAAGTTTCGTCGTCGAGCCATAAAATTCCTCCCGCAGAAAACGTCGGCCTTGTCGCCCTGTTTGCGCATTCCCCGCAGTCTTCAAGCGGTGGACAGCCGGGTGCCGACCTTTGGGTCCGATGTAGTTGGCTGTGGGAGCCGTTCGGCGAGGTTATAATCGGCCCAACGTGGCCGGTTTCATAGAAATGCAGTTTTGTGCCATGCCCAAGCGCAATAAGTCCCTCCGTCCGCACCTGGCCAATCGCCGCGAGGTGTTGCGCGCCGGTGGTTTGGGGCTGTTCGGGCTGGGATTAGGTGAACTGGTGCGCGGGCGGGCGATTGCCGGTGAACACGGCGCCGCCCGGCCTTCGAGCTTCGGTCGCGCCAAAAGCTGCATCCTGCTTTTCATGTGGGGCGGGCCGGCCCATCAAGACACATGGGACCTGAAACCCACGGCGCCGGCGGAAATCCGCGGCCTTTTCAAACCAATTGCCACCAAGGTGCCGGGCATCCACATTTGCGAGCACTTTGGCCAACTGGCCCAGCGGACCGACAAGCTGGCTATCGTGCGTTCGATGACCCATACGGACGTCAACCATCTGACGTCGACGCACTATCTCTTGACCGGCCAAGCGCCGCCCACGGCTCCCGAGTTGCGCAGCGATTGGCCGCACATTGGCGCGGTGCTGTCGCGCTTAGGTCGCGGCCGCGACCCGCTGCCGCCGTTTATTTCGCTTCGCCCGAAACTGAAGAACGACGTGCCGCGATTCGTCGAGCAAAGCCACGGCCAGTCGGCGGGCTGGCTGGGCCAGGCGCTCGATCCCTTGTCGATTGACGCCAACCCGGCCGAGGCCGACTATCGCGTGGGCGACTTTCATTTGCCGCCGGAGATTTCCGTTTCGCGGCTCGACAGCCGGCGTGCCCTGCTGGCCGAGTTGAACAATCAACTTCGCCGGCAGGCGAGCGATGTGGCACAGGTTGCGATGGAGCGCCACGTGGAGCGAGCCTTCGACATGCTCAACTCGGCCACTGGCGCCGGCGCGTTCGACCTGGCGCAGGAGCCGGCCGCGGTGCGCGAACGTTATGGACTGAATCCGCATGGCCAATCGGTTTTGCAGGCCCGGCGACTGGTCGAGCGCGGCGTGCCGTTGGTGACCGTGTTTTGGCCCAGCGACGGCATAAAGAACGTCAGCGTCTACTGGGACACGCACAACCGCAACTTTGTCGATTTGCGCGAGCGCTTGATGCCGCCGGCCGACCAGGCCTTCTCGGCGCTGCTCGATGACTTGCACGAGCGCGGTTTGTTGGATGAAACCTTGGTGGTATGGACCGGCGAGTTTGGCCGCACGCCGCGAGTCGGCCAACGCAACAGCGACGCGGGCGCCGGGCGCGACGGGCGCGATCACTGGCCCGGCTGCTTCACTACAGTATTGGCCGGCGGCGGCATTCGCGGCGGCCAGGTGTACGGCTCATCGGATCGCCACGCGGCGTTTCCCGCCTCGAATCCCGTGGCGCCGGTCGACCTGGTGGCCACGGTTTATCACTTGCTTGGCGTGGAAGAGCACTTGTCCTTGCGCGACGCTCAGGGCCGCCCGCTGGTGATTTGTCCTGGTACGCCCATCCGCGAGCTGCTGGCGTGATCGCGCCGGCGACTATTGCTCGGGTCGTATAATTGAACGGGCGCGGTCGAGGACGTTTGGCGCCAGGGGAGGCATAAAAATGAATTTCCACCCGGGCTGGTTGCTGATTGCGCTGGGGCTTGTGACCTTGGTCGTCGGGCTGGTATGGGTCTTCGCGCCCGGCGTATCGCTGGGCCGTCTACCGGGCGACATCCACATCGAAACCGAGCATACGAAGATCTACATTCCCATCGTCACGTGCCTCGTGCTCTCGGCCGTGCTGACCGGCATCATGTGGATTGTTCAGCGACTCGCCCGCTGACACGTAAGCGAGGCTGCTCAATTCTCGATGCGCACCCCGGCCGTCTTCAGGGCGGCAAGTTGCTCGTTTTTGGCCGCGTCCGAAAGTGGGTTGCCGGCCAGGTACAACCGCAGGAATGGCGCGAAGTTCTTTCGGCCCTCGGCGTCGGCTTTGGCCGCCGCCACCAGCGGCGCGAGGTCCGCAATCTTATTGCGCTCGACGAGCAACATGCTTTGCGGCGGGTGCTGCGTGGCCGGCGTGATATCTTCGATGGCATTGTCGCTCAATTTGAGAATTGAAAACCGGGCAATCCCTCCCAGCGGCTTGATATTGACGATCTTGTTTTTCGCCAAATCCAGCGACGAGAGCCCCGCCAGTCCGGCCAGCGGCGCAAGCTCCTCGATCTGATTTTCGGCCAGGTACAACGCCGAGAGCTTCGTCATGGCGCTAAGCGGCTGCAACGCCTTGATCTGATTGCCCGCCAGATGCAAGTACTGCAGCTTGTTGAGGTCCATCAGCGGAGTGATATCGGAGATCTTGTTCTGGGCCAGGCTCAGGGATTGCAGGCTGGTCAGCCCACGAATCGATCCCAGGTCGCTGATTTCGTTGTTCGACAAGTCCAGCAAGAGCAAATTGGTGCACTTCTCCAACCCGGCCAGATTTTGGATCTTGCGGCCCTTGGCTTCAAGCGTCGAAATCTTGCGCAGATCGTCGTCGGTCAACTCCTCCATGTTGTTCTTTTTTTCGAAGACCAGCGCCCGCAACGCGGCTTCCAGGTTCTTGTCGGGAAACATCACGCCGTAGACCGGTCGAGGGGCCGCGGCGGTTACGGCCGCCGCCAGCAGAACAAAAGTCGACATTCGCGTGATGTGGTTGCGCATGGGAAAATCCTCGGTGATTGATCGCGGTTGTTTCGCCCTGGGGGTGGGATTATGCGGAAGTTCTATTTTAATTGCGCTCGGGCCGCGACCAAGGGGTACAATCGTGCCTGCAACAAATTCCTGGCCGCGCTCGGGCTTGGGATGTATTTTGAGGCAAAACCGGCGATTATCGCCGTACTTCAGGCAACCTCCGTTCAAAAGGGCCAACACGATGTCTTGTAAAGCGGAAGCAACTCGACTTGGTGCGGCCCACCCGCGTTGTCGGGGCGTGGCTGTTTGGCGCCGTGCGAGATTGTCGTTTACGGCGCGGGGCTTGGCAACGGCCGCCTTGCTATGCGCGCAGATTGCCTGCGCTGGGCCACCCAGCGCCAAAGCCCAGGAGCCGACGTGGAAGAGCCTCTTCGACGGCCGATCGCTGGCCGGCTGGAAGAAAACGGCATTCGGCGGCGAGGCAGACGTCGAAGTCAAGGAGAGCCGCATCGTAATGGCCGCGGGCAGCCCGATGACCGGCATTACGTGGACTGGCGATTTTCCCAAGATCGAATATGAGATTGCCCTCGAAGCGATGCGCGTCGACGGCAGCGACTTTTTTTGCGGGCTGACGTTTCCGGTGGGCGACTCCCCGTGCAGCTTCATCGTCGGCGGCTGGGGCGGCGGCGTGGTGGGGCTGTCGAGCATTGACGGCAGCGACGCTTCGGAAAACGAAACCACGAAGTACCAGGAGTTCGAAAGCGGACGCTGGCACGCGGTGCGCGTCCGCGTCACCAAGGAAAAGATCGAGGCCTGGCTCGACAAAACGCAAATGGTCGACTTGGAAACCAAGGACCGGCGAATGTCGATTCGCCCCGAGGTCGAGCTATCCCGTCCGCTGGGCATCTCGTGTTATGCCACCAAGGCGGCCCTGCGCGATATCAAGGTGCGCCGGCTGGCCGACAAGAAAAAAGACTAACCTACCGCGCGGCGAACAAACCCGGCGCCCAATGCTGGGCGTCTCAGCGGGTTGTCTCCTTCGCGCGCGTTCGCGGTGCAACAACCGATCCTCTCGTCATAACCCAAACCGCGCACCATGACCTGCCCGGCGGCCGGTCCGTTTTGCATGCTAGCCTTTCGTGAGCCACGAGAGTGGCACTCTTCGACATTGGAGCAGCATCCATGGTTCGCAATCGAGCTAAGTCCGCGACGCGCCTGCAAGTGGAAGCACTGGAATCGCGGGCCTTGCTTGCGGGGATAGGAACGGCCGAGTCGGCCGGCCTTCTGCCGACGAATCCCCAAGGAGCCGGTACGCTGGCCGGCGGCGGTTTCCCTGGCCAGGTCTCGGCCATCGCCGCGGCGGCGACGATCGGATTTCCGATGCAGGGTCCCGGATTCATCTCGACACCCGGCGCCGCGATCGTGCTCGTCGGCGTCGACCCAAACACGGCTCCCGCGCCGACTGACGGCGCGCCACTGGCCACAACCGGCGTCGGACAGTTGACGATCACCACCGGCGCCAACACGCCGGGCATCGGCAGCTTTGCCTGCTCGACGTTGGGCTACGCCTCGGAAAACGGCGGACGCAGTGGCGGTTGATGCGCGCCGCCCGGCAAGCCCAATGGCAGGCGTCGCCAGACCGCGGCCCTTCAAGCGGCCGCTATTGAGCTGGCCTGGCGCCCGACTGATCTTGTGACTTGAGCCATTCTTCGAGTCGCTGCAAAAACGGCCGCTGGTCGGGGTGCAATAGGCGACCGGCCGTCTCCAATGGCACGAACTCGGCGCGATCGACTTCCCATGACGCGGGGTGCGGATCGCCAGGGTCGGCCAAGGCGGCGAAGGCGTGGACACACTTGCGGCTTTTCGTGTAGCAAATCGAGCCGAGCGGCACGAACGGGCCTGCTTGCATGCCAGTCTCTTCCAGGGTCTCGCGGCGCGCTGCCTCTTCGGGCGTTTCGCCTTCGTCCACTAATCCCTTGGGGATGCTCCACGGGGCGCGGCGATTGTAATTCCCGGACGGATGCACGAGCAGGACCTCGAGTTGCCCGTCGCGGATGCGATAAAGGAGCGTGCCGGCCGATTCTTTCATAGCTCACAATCGCGTGATTTTCGCGCCCGAGTTGCTGGGTTCGGCGACGGTAATCGTGGCTCCGCAGGGCACGCGCCGGACGATCTGCTGGCAAAATCGCTCCGCCTCGGCTGCGCTTTCGAGCAGGGCAAACACGGTGGGGCCCCACGAGCTCTGACCCACCCCGCGCACGCCCAAAGAGCGTATCGCGGCCACCAATTCGTC